>CAIJGS010000329.1 GCA_903820285.1 uncultured Verrucomicrobia subdivision 3 bacterium
ACTTTGCAGGCGGCGTAATCCGCCTCGTTCGATATGTTCACGAACCTTGATCAACCTGCCGGTCCGCTCGCTCGTCTGGCGCAGGATCTGCAAACCTTCCCCGGTACCATACGGGTGCTGGTGACCACCTGCACGGTGTCCGTGCTGGCAGCAGTGCTCCTAAATTTCATCCTGGCCCGCCAGAGCCACGCGATTCGCTCCCAAAAAAAAAGCACGGTGGAAACGGGGTCCATGCTCCTGTTCCTGGCCGGGTTCTATTTGCTGATCCGGACGCGTACAGGCGTTTATGATGTGCCCGCGATGTATCATCCGGCGGCGGTCGTCGGAGCCATTTTGTTGCTGCTGGGCACCACGGTGAATCTCATGGGCCGGTTTGCGCTGGGCCGGAACTGGGGCAATCACGTGGTGATTTACGAGGATCATCAACTCGTAACGCGCGGAGTTTATTATTTCGTGCGGCATCCGCTGTACGCCGGACTGATCTGGATGTTTCTGGGCGCGTCGCTGGTGTTTCAAAACGGGGCCGCTCTGCTGGCCACGCTGTTTCTTTTTCTACCCGGCATGTATTACCGGGGCAAACAGGAGGAAAAGGTTTTGGTGGCACAGTTTCCCGACTACGACAATTACCGCGACCGCACTGGCATGTTTTTCCCAATTTCCATGGGGCCCGAAGTGGCGCGTGTGCCGCGACCCGCGTTTGCTTTTTGCCGCCTATCGCTAACGCTGATGCTCTGGCTCGCGTGGGGATTCCACCTGCTCTGGCTGGTCGCGGCGGTGCTGGTCATTCTGGTCGCATCGGTGGCGTTAAAGGTCCAGCGTTCGCCGATGATCCAGCTTTATCAGCAGACTGTGCTGCGCGTCGTGCCCACCCTGCGCTATGAATTGCTGGATGTGCCGGCCATGCGGTTTGCGCACGGACTTGGCGCGCTCATGGCGTTGGGAGTGATCATTGGCATCCTGATGTCTCCGACGGGCGGCTGGTATGGACTGCTGGCGTTCTGCCTGCTGAAAACCATTGCGGCCTTGGGTTACTGCCCCGCCTCCAAACTGTTCGCCTGCATGCAAAAAGGCGGCTGTTGCGCCCTGACCCGCAGGTGCTGATCCATTTTACCCGGCCTTCGGATCGAGCAACCCATTCGCAAATCAAAACTTTGCGCTTTGAACTTGGGGCACAAACCCCTATACAAATCCCATGCAGCCAACACTTCTGGGCGAGGGCGGACCGGTCATCTGGCTGATCCTGGTCGCCGCCGCCATCGCCGCCGCCGTGTTTATTGAACGGGCGCTCTATTGCCACCGTTCGCAGATCAACTCCGCTGAGTTTCTCAACGGCGTCCGCACCGTCATGAAACGGGGCAACGTCGTGGAGGCCATCTCCATTTGCGATGCCACCCCCGGACCCGTGGCACGGTTGGTGAAAGCCGCCATTCTCACCCGCGAACTCGGCCGCGACCGCGTGCGCGAATCCGTCGAGGAAGCCGGCCTCACCGAAGTGCCCCGGCTGGAGGAAAAACTCAATCTGCTCGCCACCATCGCCCAGATCGCGCCGCTGCTCGGCCTGTTCGGCACCATCATCGGCTTCATTGACGTCTTCAAGCACCTTGAGGAAAAGGGCTTGTACTCCAACATCCTGTTCATGTCCGGCGGGGTCAAGCAAGCCCTCATCTGCGCGGCCGCCGGCATCGCCGTGGCCATCCCGGCCCATGCGGGTTATAACTATCTCGTCAGCCGCGTGAACAAGATCGTCCTGGATATGGAACGCGCCGCCGCCGAGATCGTCAATATCGTCACCGAAGACGGCAAATGAAATTTCCGCGCAACGCCAAGATCCTGCGCAGTCCGTTTGACATCGCGCCGTTCGCCGCGGTGTTTTTCCTGCTCGTCATTTTCGTGATGCTGGGCGGCCAGATGCCGGTGCCCGGCATTCCGCTGGACCCGCCCGCCGTGGCGAATCTGCCCGGGGTGGACAAGCCGGTCATTGCCGTGGCCGTGGACAGCCAGGGCACCTTGTATTACAAAAATAAAATGATCACCGAGCCGGAGCTGACCAATAGCCTGGCCGCCGCCCGCGCCGCGGCCCCGGAACCGCCCACGCTGGTCATTCATGCGGATAAGCAGGTGACGTATTGGACACTCACCCATCTCGTAGGGCTGGCCCGCACGGCGGGCATCACCAATACGTTGCTGGCCACCCTGCCGCGCGTCACCGATCCGCCCCTGCCCCATGAATGAGGCGCCCGCAGATCCCCGACCCCTGCCGCTGTCACCGCCGCCGGACGAAGGCTGGGCCTGGCGGAAACTGGCCTGGCTGGCCGTCTTTCTTTTCGCCGTGCACATCGGCGCCCTGTTTGTTTTTGGCAGCAAAAAGCCGGTGACCGCCCGGGCCGTGATCAATCACGTGCCGCATTTGCAACTGACCAGCGAAGGCAATGAGCTGATCGCCCTCGGCGACCCGACCCTGTTTGTGCTGCCGCATCCGAATGATTTTGGCGCGCCCCTGTGGCAGCATCCCGCCGACCGGATCCGGCCTGCTTTTCATTACACCGAGGACCCGGAATTCTTGAAGTTGAACCCGCTATCCTTGGGAGCCACGTTCCAGGAATTTGTGCAGACAAACCGGTTTGCGCCCTACGCGCCGGATTTCAAACCGGCCTTGGAACTGGCCGCGCCCGCGCTCACCGATGAACCGGCGGTCACCGCTTCCACCTGGCGCATTACGGGCGACCTGGCCCGCCGGCCGCTACTGGACACCCCAGCGCTGCCCGTGCTGGCTTACAATGATGTACTGCCCCCCAGCAAGGTGCAGGTGTCGGTGAATGCGGAAGGATTTGTGGCCTCACTGGTGCCGCTGCCGCCGGAAAATGCCGTGGAGGCCAAGCAACGCGCCGAAGTGGGCGAAACCAATGCGCTGCGCATCGCGCGCAAATTGCGCTTCGCCCCGGCAGCGCAGGCCACCTTTGGCGAAATCATTTTTAACTGGCACACCATGCCGCTGCTCACCACCAACCCACCATGAGCATCTCGCACCTGCTATCTGGTTACGTGGCTATGGCGCTGGGCGCGCTCTGTGTGGTGGGCATCCTCTCCGAAATGCGCCGCCGCCGCTTCGGTCCCGCGCATCCCGAAGACCGCGTGTTCCGCTGCCGCAAATGCCAGCACGTGTACACGGACGATGCCGACGTGGACCGCTCCCGCTGCCCGCACTGCGGGAAGCTCAATGAGCCGATTGTGTTTTAGACAGAATGACAGAATATTGCAGAATCGGATAAATCCTCAGTCCAATCACTGCCCAGCCGCCGCATCTAACGGCTTGAAGAACCTCCCCGAACGCGGCAGCCAGCCTTCCGTCTTATCCAGCGACAACACCACATCCGTGGCCTTGCCCACAATACGCTTCCGCTCCACCGTGCCAAAATAGCGGGAATCAAAACTGTTGTCGCGATTGTCGCCCATCATGAAATACTGGCCCGCCGGCACCTGCACCGGACCGAACGTCCGCTTCGCCGGCAGGCTCGGAATGGCCATCACCGCGTGCGTATGCGTGGGCAATTGTTCCGTGACAACCTGGCTTTGCAACTGCTCATCCGCCGAAAGCCGCTCCGCAATGCCCGTACCGGCCGGCGCATATTCAACCGGTTTGCCATTGATGATCAATTGCTCGTCTCGCAGTTCAATCACATCGCCGGGCAGACCGATCACGCGCTTCACCAGCCGGGTTTCATCCTTGGGCGAATAAAAAACCACAATGTCGCCCCGCTGTGGATTCCCCCACTCGGCCAGATGCCAGGTGGTAAACGGCACCTTCAGATCATAGGCCAGTTTGTTTATAAACACGCGGTCGCCTTCCAGAATCGTCGGTTTCATGGACCCGGTTGGCACATCATTCCAGTCGGCCAGCGAAGAGCGGATGGAGAACAGCACCATCGCCATGATAAGAATGGGCCGGATTTCCTTTCGCCAGTAATGGCGGACCCGGGGACTGAGCAGAGCTTGCTTCATGCTGGTTTTGACCTGACAGACGCCGAAGCGTTCAAAGCAAGATAGCCCCCAACTGCCTACATCACGCCAGCCGGACGGCCTTGCCCCCCTTTTGTTTTGCCAATTTAAACGCCCCCTCCTATTCTGCCCACACTTGGATTTATGAAAGCACCCGGAAAATTCACCCTCCCATTTCTGCTCTTTTGTATCTTCGTTTGGTTCGCCCCGCGTGCGCTGGCCCATTTGCCTCAGGAGTACGTCGAAGGCGATGTTCTCATCACCTTCAAACCCGGCGCGAGCCTCACCGCCGGCACCAACGCGCTCGCCCGTCATTCGTTGAACTTGAAAAAACATTTCCCCGAATTATCCCGCCTCCGGGGCAAACACTCCGGTCTCGTTCATGATAACTCCCGCACCACCGCCCAATTAATGGCCGAATTGCAGGCCGACCCCGCCGTCGAATCCGTGGAACCCAATTACCTCCGCTGGGTCACCGCCGTCCCGAACGACACGCTCTTCACCAACCTCTGGGGCCTCCAAAATACCGCCCAATCCGTCAACGGCAATACCGGCACCAGCGGCGCGGACATCCGGTTTGTGCCCGCGTGGGCGCTGGCGCGGCCTACCACCAATCCCGTGGTGGTCGCCGTCATCGACACCGGCGTGGATTACACCCACCCCGATCTTGCCTCGAATATGTGGGTTAACCCCGGTGAAATTGCCACCAACGGATTGGATGACGATGGCAACGGTTACGTGGATGACGTTTACGGCTACGATTTCGCCGACAACACCTCCAACCCCACGGACTCCGGTTATCATGGCACTCATGTGGCCGGCACCATCGCCGCCATTGGCAACAATAATTTGGGCGTGATCGGCGTCAACTACCAGGCCCATATCATGGCACTACGGGTTTCGAGCGATGGCGAAACCATCTCCTCCGCCGCCGAAATTTCGGCGCTGGGCTATGCAACCCTGATGAAAAACCGCGGCGTCAATCTGGTGGCCATCAACGCCTCCTTTGGCGGCGGCGGCTACAGCAGCACCGAGTCGGCCGCCATCCAGGCCGCCGGCAATGCGGGTATTATCTTTTGCGCCGCCGCCGGCAACGCCACCAATAACAACGACACCGCCGCCTTTTATCCGGCCAATTACCGGCTCACGAATATGATCGTGGTGGCCGCCAGCGATCAGAACGATTCGCTGGCCTATTTTTCCAACTACGGTGCCAGCACCGTGGACTTGGCCGCGCCGGGAGTAAATATTCTCTCCACCCTGCCTGTGGCCCAGGCGACCACCACGGCTTATGTGCAGCAGAGCACCAACATCTACAGCGCCACGGAATTGACCTATTCCGGCACCACCACAGGCATTACCGCTACCGTCTATTATTGCGGCTTGGGCAATCCCACTGACTTTCCTGCCGGAGTGCGCAGTAATCTGGCCCTGATCCAGCGCGGCACCCTCACGTTTTCCAATAAGGTGGTCAATGCCATGGCAGCCGGTGCCCGCGGAGCGATCATCTTTAACAACACCAATGGAAATTTTCTGGGAACCCTGGGAGGATCCAATAACTGGATTCCGGCCATCTCCCTGGCCCAGGCCGACGGCCAGACCTTGCAGGCACTGCTGCCCGTCACGGCCAAGCTGTTTAACGGGGTGGATCCGGCCAATATCTACCAGTACTTGGACGGCACCTCCATGGCGACCCCGCACGTGGCCGGAGCGGTGGCCTTTGCCGCGCAGAATTTCCCGACGGAAACCGTCAGCCAGCGCATTCAGCGGGTGCTCAACAACGTGGACGCCGTTGCGGGCCTGACCGGCAAAGTCCGCACCGGCGGCCGGTTGAATCTGCAACGCATCGTGGACACCGATCGCAATGGCCTGCCCGACTGGTGGGAGCAGCAATATTTTGGCCACCTCACCGGCACCAGCACGAATACCGATGCCGACCACGATGGCCTGAACAACCTCGCCGAATTTCTGGCCGGCACCAACCCGACGAATGCCAACTCAAACCTCGGCGTGAAAATCCTCTCCGTCAGCAAAAGCAATACCGTGTCCGTGGCTTGGGCCAGCGTGGCGGGCAAAACCTACTGGGTGGAACGCGCCACCAATTTAACCGGCGGTTTCCACACGGTGATCCAAACCAATATCGCGGCCACCGCGCCGACCAATACCATCACCGACACCAATCTCCTAAGCGGCAAAATCCGGTTCTACCGCGTGGGCGTGGAGCAATAATCACCGGCCGACAGCGGCAGCGTCAGGACAGCGTTTTGGTTCCCGCATGCGCCGGCAGCCAGAGTTCCACGGATGTGCCCATGCCGGGGGCACTCCGGAGGTTGATAAATCCATCGTGCTCCTTGATGATGCCCCGGACAATCGACAGCCCCAGCCCGGTACCTTTGCCGGCCTCTTTTGTGGTATAAAACGGTTCGAAAATTTTCTCCTGTTGGGCCGGCTCAATGCCCACGCCCGTGTCCTTGACGCGGATCATCACATACGTCCCCGCCCGCGCTTCCGGATGCGCGGCCACCTCTTCCGCCCCGGCCAGGATATTCTCCGCCGAGATGGTCAGTTCACCGCCCACTGGCAGGGCATCCCGGGCATTGATGCACAGGTTGAGGAGCACCCGGTGCAGCTGAGTCGGGTCACCGAAGACCGTCCAAAGATCCGGCGCAATGCGGGTATGAATATGGATGGCTTTGGGAAACGTTTCCTGGATGATGCCCGTGATTTCGCGGATGATCTGGCCCAGCAGCAGCAACTCGCGCCGCCGATCCTCGCCCCCGCGGGCAAACATCAGCATTTGCTCCACCAGCTTGACGCCGCGCTCCGCGCTGCTGCGAATCGCCCCGGCCAGCCGGCGGCTGTCCTCATCGCCGTTGGTGTTGAGCAGCAGCCGGGAGGAAATCAGGATGGGCGACAGCACATTGTTGAGGTCATGGGCCAGGCCGGTCGCCAGGGTACCCATGCTTTCCATGCGCTGGGCGCGCTGGAACTGGGTTTCCAGTTTCTTTTTTTCCGAAAGATCCTCCACCAGACCAATCGCATAAACCTGCCCCGGCACGGCCTCGCGCACCACTGATACCGTCAGCCGGCCGGAAATGATTTTCCGGTCCTTGCGCAAATAGCGTTTTTCAATCTGGTAAAACTCGCGTTTGCCCGCCAGCAGGTCACGGTAGAGCGCCAAATCCGCCTGCGCATCCTCCGGATGGGTGAATTCCATGAACGTCATCCCCCGCAATTCATCCTCGGTGTAGCCGAGCAGCCGCTGCAAGGCACGATTGCATTTGAGGGGCCGCGCATGCGGTCCCACCAGGGCCATGCCGATGGCTACATTCTCGAACATCACCCGGAACTCGGTCTCGCTCTTGCGGAGCAGTTCCTCGGTCCATTTGCGTTCCGTGATGTCCTCGGCAATCCCGACAATGCGCGTTACTTTGCCGGCGGCATCCTTCACCGGAAAGGCCCGGCTGTGAACCCACCGCACGGTCCCGTTGGGGCGGACAATGCGATACTCCTCGTCGTATTTGCCCGCCACCTGCCGGATCAGGACGCAATCCAGCACCCGGGCGCGATCTTCCGGGTGGATCGCCTCCGACCACAGATGGGGGGAGGCATATAGTTCCGCGCATGACCGGCCCCAGATGCTTTCGTACCCCGGGCTGATGTAGAGCATCCGGGTTTTCGCCACATCCGTCATCCAGAAGACCTCGTGAATGTTCTCCACCACCTGGCGGAACATTTCCTCGCTCTCCCGCAATTTCAGTTCAACAGCCCCGGCATCATTCCCCGCCGGCGGCAGATCGGATCCTTCCATCGCCTTCATTTACCTTTCCCGCCATTGTTCACATTCACCCAAAAATAGTTCATGCCATAATGAACCGGAACCGGCGGGGGAACGCTACTGTCCATTGGTACAGGTGACACGAATCCGGCTGAACCCGCGAATAGCCAAATATTTATGAAAACCGGCAAACCACCTTGGAACGGCGGACCCGCAGCCGCAAACTTTCGCCAATTAACTCGCTCTCCCGGCCGGGTTCAGCCCGTCTCCCCGGTGATTTTTTCCGCCATCCGCACCAGTTCGGCCAGCGATTTGGCGCGCATCTTCTGCATGATATTGGCGCGATGAAACTTTACCGTCCGCTCGGCCGTGGCCAGTTCGCCGGCCACCTGTTTGTTCAACCGGCCGGCCGTGATGAGCGCCATCACCTCGCGCTCGCGCGGCGTCAGCTGCTTGTAACGGGCGCGCACTTCCCGGAACTCCATCCGTTCCTCGTGGGCCACCGCATCCCGGGCCAGGGCCATCCGGATGGCGTCCAGCAGATGCGCGGTCTGGAACGGTTTCGTCAGAAACTCTACCGCCCCCGCCTTCATGGCGCGCACCGACATCGGGATGTCCCCGTGGGCCGTAATAAAGATTACCGGGACGGTGTTGCCCAGCCGGTTCAATTCCCGTTGCAACTCCAGCCCGCCCATCCCCGGCATGCGCACATCCAGCACCAGACAGGCCGGCACATCCCGGCGCGGGTGCTCGAGAAATTCCCGGGCCGAGGCAAACGTCTGCACCTTGAAACCGGCGCACCGCAGCAACCGCCCCGTGGAACGCCGCACCGACAGGTCATCGTCCACCACATAAACCATGGGCTCTGGCTTCGCGCTCACGATCTGGCCTCCCCGGCGGCCGGCAGGCAGAATGAAAACGTTGCCCCCGGGCCCGCATTGGTTTCCGCCCACAGCCGTCCGCCATGTGCTTCAATGATGGACCGGCTGATGGCCAGTCCCATGCCGAGTCCCTGCGGCTTGGTGGTATAAAACGCCTCAAAAATCCGCTCCAGCTGCCCGGGTGCGAAACCGGCCCCCGTGTCCTGCACATCAATGGTCACCGCCGGCCGGTCTTCCTGCGTGTCGTACCGGGCGCGAATCAGCAAAAACCGCCGGGCAGCAGGCACCTCCGCCATGGCATCCAAGCCGTTCACCACGAGATTAAGCAACACCTGCTCCAATTGCACCCGGTCCCCCAAAACCGGCGGCAGCCCGGCCGGCATGCCGGTCTGGATGGTTACCTGCCGGGTGGCCGACTCATAACGGGCCAGGGCCACGACTTCCACAATCACCTCGCGCAAATCCACCAGCTTGCGCTCGGCGGGCGCCTTTCGGGCCAGCTGCCGAACCCGCGCAATCACCGTGCCCGCGCGTTCCGCGTCGTCAATGATTTCGGCCAGCGCGTCCCGCACCTCCGTCACCGCCGGCCCGCCAGCGGGCAAAAGGGTGAGACACGCATTGGCATTGTTGACCACCGCCGTGAGCGGCTGGTTGACCTCATGGGCAATCGAAACCGCAAATTCTCCCATGGTGGTCAGCCGGGTGATATGCGCGTAGTTGGCCTGGGCCTGGTGCAGCGCGTCCTGCGTCCGGTTCTGCTCGGTCACATCCATGACCGCCCCGACAAATTCCAGTTCGCCTGCCTCGTTCATCTCCGCGTGCCCCATAATGTGGACATGCTTCACCTGATCATCCGGCAAAAGCAGCCGGTGGTCGAAGTCAAAATCATTCCCTTTCCGGGCGTTCTCGATCATCTGCCGGACCAGCGCCAGGTCTTCAGGGTGAATCCGGCGGAGATAATGCTCCAGATTCAGCTTCGCCATCGGCTCGTATTCAAAGATGTGAAACGTCTCTTCCGACCAGAAAACCTCATCGGTGGCCACCCGCCAGTCGAAACAGCCGGTATGGCTCAGCCGCTGGGCCGCCGCCAGGTAGTTCTCACTGCGCCGCAGGGCATCCACCTTGGCGGAGAGTTCATCCTTCGCCCGCCGGAGCGATTGTGTCGTACGCCACTGGGTGCTGGCCAGCATGGTCACCAGCAGTCCCGCCAGCCCGAAGCAAAGCAGGCGGGGCAGCGAACTGGCATCCGCCGATAGGGGCGGCAGAAATAGGAAATAGAAAGCCGTCACCGAAAGCCCCAGCGCCAGCAGGCCGGGTCCCTGACCGCCAAACCATGCGGTGAACAGGGTCGCGCACAGCAGCAGCGAAACGTAGGGCGTGGATGGCCAGTATTCATGCATCCACCAAGCGAGGCCGATGGCCAAGCCGGGCGCGACCACAGCCCCGCCCCACCGGACGGCGGACGTCTGCCACCAAGACCTGGGCAAACCGCCGGTTTTCAGGCCTTGGGACCCCGCTGTTGACAAGCCTGATACCACGGCTTAAATGTGCCCCAGCCCGGGCGGTGAGGCAAGTGGAAGGTGCATCGCCAACGGCCATGCCGGGCCGGAAAAACGGCCACACCTTCCGGACTGAAACCCGGGATAGAAATGCGCCGCAAACACTTAGAATCCGCCCGGTCGCCCTTTTTCCGCCAATTGCGGGCGGGTTGATTGGCTTGTATTTATTTTCGGAAACATTAGTTTTGGGCGCAAGCAAGCCCTGATATGAAAACCTCGCTCGAAATCGTCCACGGCGGCGGCTGGGTCAAAGACCGGGGCCAGACCCGGCCCAAGGCGCGGCTGTTCGGCGCATTCACCATCCTGTGGCTGACCCTGGCATTCTGCGGACTGGCGGCGTTACCCCTCAACGACTGGGAGGCGTTGGCCATGTTCGCACCAGTGCCGGTATGGCTGATGCTGGCCATTCACTTTTTCCATTCCGAAACCCCGCGTCCCCACTCCCGCCGGATTCCCAATCCAGGTCACCATCTGCGGAAGCTCTATTAGGGCGGCTGCCTAAACCAAGTCGGAAGTTTTCCCGCCATGTTCATCCTCATACTCTCCATCGGCGTGGCGATTTTGGTTGGCTGGCTGTCGTTCGGTTTCTTTTTCGAAGACCGTTCGGATTTCTGGGAATGTGTGCGCCTCTATTTCACCCCGGAAATCATCACCCTGTTCCGGGGCGAATGGGGCGACGCCAATTGGGCAGATCTCAAACTGTTCGTTTATTTCGGCCTCACCCTCGGCTGCGGCTGGCTCACCCACGCCGGGCTCGCCAAATTATTTGGCTAATTACCGGCACGGATCAAATTTCCGCTTACGCCCCCGCTTGCCAGCCGGCCCAACCCGTTCTATTTTGGCCGCATGAAATATCGTCGTTTTGGCCGTACCGGGCTGAACATCCCCGTGATCTCCTGCGGTGGCATGCGCTACCAGCACAAATGGCAGGATGTCGCCCCGCAGGACATTCCCCGCGCCAATCAGGAAAATCTGGAGGCGTGCATTCATCGCGCCTTGGAACTCGGCATCAATCACATCGAAACGGCGCGCGGCTATGGTAGTTCGGAAATGCAGCTCGGCAACCTCCTGCCCAAATTGCCCCGTGATAAAATGATCGTGCAGACCAAGGTGTCGCCGCAGGCCACCGGCGCGGAGTTCCTCAAAATTTTCAACACCTCCATGGCTTACCTGAAGCTGGACCACGTGGACCTGCTCTCCTTCCATGGCATCAACACCCGCGAATTGCTGGACTGGACCTTAAAAAAAGGCGGCTGCCTCGAAGTCGCCCGTCAGTTGCAAAAGGAGGGCCGCTGCCGTTTCCTCGGCTTCTCCACCCACGGCACCACCGATGTGATCGAAGAGGTGATCAACACCGGCGAATTCGATTACGTGAATCTGCACTGGTATTTCGTGAACGACCTCAACTGGTCCGCCGTGCAGGCTGCGCGACGGCAGGACATGGGCGTGTTCATCATCAGCCCCAATGACAAAGGCGGCAAGCTTCAGGAACCCGGCCCGAAGATCAAGGAACTGTGCGCCCCGCTCACGCCCATGCAGTTCAACGACCTCTACTGCCTGAACCGCCCCGAAGTGCACACCCTGAGCTGCGGCCCGGCCCGGCCCACGGATTTTGATGAACACGTCGCGGCGCTGGAACATTACGACACCATCCCCCAGACGATTGCGCCCATCGAAAAACGTCTCCGCGCCGAAATGGAATCCGTGCTCGGTGCCGACTGGTGCGCGCGCTGGCCGGAAGGGCTGCCGAATTTCAACCACGTCCCCGGCCAGATCAACATCTCCGAAATCCTGCGCCTGTGGACCTACGCCAAGTCGCTGGACCTGCTCCCGTGGGCGAAGATGCGGTACAACTTATTGGGCCAGGCGGAACATTGGTTCCCCGGCGAAAATGCCGGCAAACTCGGCGAACTCGATGTGCGCGACGCCCTCAAAGGCAGCCCCTTCGCCAGTCGCATCCCGGAAATCCTGGCCGAAGCGCACCGGACCTATTACGAAAAACCGGTGCAACGGTTAAGTAAGAGCTGAGCCATCAATGGCGGGCTGCCAGCGTGATGAAATAAATAATCAGACCCAGGAAGACGAGGATCTGCCCGACGGCGAAGAAAGCGGTAATGGATTCCATAAATTATTGGCTTTGTTTGTTGCTGAAAATATTTCGCCGGCACCCGCTGCTACCGGGGAATGGTCTGGCCATTCCAGCTCGGTTTTTCATAAGTGACCGTTTCCAGCGGCCAGGGCGTCACCTCCTCAAACCCCGCGTGATTCTTGTTATAAATCTGCCCCAGATCCTTGCCCCCTTTGGAAAAGGTCGCTTCCGGGTCCGTCAGAAAATAAAACCAGCCGCCGGAAACCGTAACCGGTCCCCAGGCAGGAACATTGAAAACGCCGTTCGTATCCGTGACCACCGTCGCCAGGTTGATATCCATCGCCTCCGGATCGTGCATGTTGGCCGTGCTGCGCATGGCCGACCAGCGGACTTGAACCGTCACCCCCGCCAACGGTTTGCCGGTGGCCGTGTCCACCACCGTGCCCGATAGCGCCGGACTTTGAAAACGAACCGGCAAATTACGTCCATAAACCAACCCCAACACCAGCAACACAAACAGCGTGGCACCGGCGAAAAAGAGCCGCTTTTTGGTCAGGTATTTCATGGCGCGGTTGGATGGGAATCCGGCTGCAGCCGGTAAATATAAATTTCTTCATTGGATCCACCCTTATAGTGGCCTTCGAGAATCCGAAAACTGCCGGGTTCAATGGGAATCGGGTTTTCGCCAAAGGCAGTGTCGCCGGGCTTGTCGCCCGCGAAGAGCAAAACCATTCCCGGCTGGGTCAGCGTCCACTTCTTGCCGGTATCAACCATCGCGCTGGTGGGCGTCGCTTGGACGGCCCGTTTTAACAATAAATCCGTGTTCGTATCGGCCCAGGCGGCCAGAAAATAAATATCAACCCAGCCTTCCGGGGAATGCCCCCAGGCACTCATGGGCGGATTATCCAGTACCATGGCCTGTCCCTGCCCCACCGAAATCAGGGTCATCTGACCGTTGGTGGTGGCCGCGCAGGCCCGACCATAATCACCCGACGAACTGAGCGCGCCCAATAGCGGCCCAACGCCCTGCCACTGTCGGCTTAATTCTTTCGGCAGCACCAGATGCGGCCCGCCATCACAGGCCAGATAATCAAAATCGCACATCCCGGCAACCTTCTGGGAAATCGGCTGGGGTGGGACTTCTGCCCGTTGACCACAGCCGGTGAGAGACAGAATAAATCCTGCAAATAAAATCAATGGCCATGAGCGCAATCTGTCTGAAACCCCGCGCACGCCGAAGTAGTCGGCCATGAGGTCTGGCTGGCAGTTTCCCATGCTTTTGTCGGCCATCTGGCCGTCAGCAAACCGGGAATCCCCCTGGCAGGCAAGCTCAATCAGTCAAATGAGTTAGGATACTCCCGGAGCTGCCTCAATCTCTGACCGTAGCAGCCGACATGAGGAGGCTCCTACGAGCGAAAATTCACGCCGTCCGCCACGCGAGCTTTTTGATCTGCCCATGCTCCGGATGCGTCCGGTCCAGCGACCGCAATTCAAATTCCGCGCTGTCATCCGTCAGCGTGGCTCGCACCCAACCGCTCGGGCGGCCATCCTTGAACACATACCCGGTGGGCGGCAGATTGATCAGATGCACCCCGCTCGCATGCGTCTCCACATGCCAGTCATGCGTGTGGCCAAACACACAGGCCTTCACCTGCCGGTGACTGGCCAGCACTTCCAGGAAGGCATCCACATCTTTCAGACTCGCCTTTTGCGTTGAGGTTGCCGGATTGTGATGCACCACCACGACGGCCGGCTTGGCCGGGCGCGCCGCGAGTTCGGCCGTCAGCCAGGCCAGTTGGGCGGAACCCAATTCGCCCTCGGAGATGTTGGTGGCTTCCAGTGAATCGAGCAGAAACCAGTTCGCGCGGGCGGTGGCAAAAACCGAGGCCTGCCGTTGCAGCGCGGCTTCCGCCGTTTTCGCCGCATCCGCCGGAAACGCGGACCAGAAATTCTGGCGTTCATCGTGATTGCCCAGCGACAGGTGAATCGGGGCCAGCGCCCGCACCGGATCAATCAACTTGCCGAAGGTGGCATAATCGCCCGGCAACCCCTCTTTCAGCGCCAGATCACCATTAACAATCACCGCCGCCGGCGACACCGGCCACGCCGCAAAATCACGCACGGCCGCAGCCAGATGATCCGCGACATTCACATGCCGCGCAATTTCCGCCGGATCAGCCGCGATGTGCGTGTCCGAAAAAAAGGCGAGCATGTCCTCATCGCTCGTCTTGGCAAAGGCATTGGGCGCCAGCACAGCGGCGACCCCGGCGAGGGCGGCACGCTTCAAAAAGTCACGCCGTGTCAGTTGCGGCAGATGGATTGGCATAATAATTTAAACGGTTGCTCCCATTTCCGGCACGTTAGGCCAGCCGCGCTGCAGAATCAAGCCACGGAAAACCGAAACCCACAATTTAACGGAATCGTAACGCAAACGGATGACGGAGCGCGGACCAGGCAATACACCCGTGCCTGTCGCGAAGCGACCCCTGGAAATTAGCCCGGCACAAGGTGCCGGGAACCACCAACGTATTCCCAGCGTCCTGTCGGGACGTTAGGATTATTTCCTCCATGCCTTCCTACCGTCCCTCGCGGGACGGATTCATTTATTGCCTGCCACCAAGGACCTTGTCCCTGGCTAATTTCCCGAGGCCGCGCTGGGACCACACCGAAACTCTATATCTTTTATAATAATCGCCGGCTCGTTAAGACCGCAGAAGCCACCGGCAGGGGAGCCAGCCGGACCCTGGTCCTGGCCAAAATATAAATCCATGATCGACAACCACAAACCCCTTTTGCTACGGTCGCATAGATTGAAAGCGTTCGCCCGCAAAAATTTGGAGAAAAGCAAGGCCACTTCACGTGCATGAAAGATAAATACAACAAATCACGAGACCGCTTTGTCAGAGTCACCATTGGTTTCATGGCGCTTTTCTTCGCCATGCTCGGCGTGGTTTGTGTTTTCAGAGGCAGGCCTGTTTACCAGAACGCTTGGGGACAGGGTGTTTTTGCCCCTGTCACCATTCTCGTTGGATTGATTCTCTTATTTATCGTGCTGTTTAGATGGAGTCAGTTCCGCGAGTCAGCATTGTATGGCATCGCTAGACGAAAGAGATACGAGGAAAAACGCGATTTATCGAAGAAGCACAAGCATAGGCATTGACCAGTGGCCTAACCAAATCGTTACTCGTCACTGAACACCACAACATTTATGAGCACAAAAACATTATTCGCTCTGGGAGTCAGAATCTTGGGCTTGGTCTTTTTATACCATGCTTTTCAGGCGGCCGTTTCTGCAGCCTCGATATTATTAGATGGCAGTTTTGCCCAACCGTGGCTGCAATTCAGTTTTCGGATATGTGTTTTCCAATGCCTCGCTTATGCCTGCTTTAGCCTTTGGTTGGTGGGTGGTGCCGGATGGCTTATTCGCTGGGCATTTCGCGAGCCGAAGGAACAGAGCAATCTGCATGTTAAGACTTCACCTGCTGATGCCTGACCAGGTCGCCGAAGCCGCCACCTGGGCCGCCCGCAACTTTCGATCGGAGCCGGACTTGTCAAGCCGTAGCCCTGATGCGAATGCTGATGGCACGGCTTGCACCATTACGTTAAGTTAAGCCAAGCCAGCTTCTACAGCTGGCGACATCACGTTTATGAAAATAAATCGCATTCTCGGCATCCTTTGGCTGGCCCTTTGTGGCTCCTCCGTCTTTAATCTGCTCCGGGCAATGCAGGGGCTGCATCCGACGGCCGCCGGGCTTTGGATCGCCATGTCAGTTCTCGCGGGTGCCTGCCTGTTGTATTTGGCGGGCATGGTAGCGAGCCTTTTTCTGATGCGCGGCGCGAGCTGGGCGCGTTGGCTGATTGCCGTGGTGGCGGTCTGGGAGGCATTTTCCACCGCCGCCTACATGGTGGTATCCAAATCATTTCACGCCTGGAGCGGCTTTTGCATTGTGCTCGCCGTCGTAACCCTGGTGCTGTTATTTTTGCCTAAACATGAGCCGGCCGCCTGACAACTCGCCGTGCCAAGCCAGCTTTCTACGTTGATACGGTCACTTAGGCACACCACTATGATTCGATACTCACACGTCATCCTTCTGATTCCGTGCGATTCAGTGAGCGCGGCGACCATCACAGCGGCACTTGGCGTGAAACCTGCCCGAGTTCGCGAGAATAAGTCACAGGTACGGGTTGCCGATGGCAGCTTTCAGGAGTGTGGGCATCACACCTGGATGTTTGATTCTCCGAAGAATCACTCCGAAGGCGACCCGACGGCACGACTTCACGCACTGGCTGATGCTATTGAGCCCTTCGCGCCACGGTTGCCTGGCATCCGGGCAGATTATAAGCCGTTCGTTGATATTGTTTATCACGTCACCCCCCAGCAGCCGCACGGTATCACCGGCGAGTTTGATTGGTTTCGGATGCCGGCCGAGTTGATGCGGCGTTATGGTGCTTGGGATTTGAGTGTTTCCTACGAGGCATTTTGGTTTGACCACCCTGACTGGATTCGTAGGCGTTGAGGATTATGTCCCGCACCATCACACTTTTAGCTTTGGCCCAAGCCGCCGCCGTGATTTGTGGTTTTTTTGGACTGGCGATTATTTTGCGTCACCACGGCTACCCGGATGAGCCATTTCAGGCCGGCTCCAGCTTTGTGATTTATCACTGGAGTCCTTTCACTTTGTTTTTGCGGCGTATGGGTATGATTTTATTGGTTGTACCTTTGGCATGGACAATCTTTGCTGTGATTCCGGAGCGACGAGCCCATTATATTTTGCCGCACACCTTATGGTTATATATTGGTGCCATTATTCCCTTCGTGATGATCATGATGTTTTTTTATGCGATTTTTCATCCTTGCATCGCTGTTCCCAATTGACCGTGTGCCCGCCAATTCGCCACCGCCAACTGCTACTTTGTCGAACCGCAGCCCTGAGGCGAAGGCTGGCATCTCGGTTTACACTAAGATCGGCCATAGCTCCTTAAACGCCGCATGATCACGCGCAAATCCATCCTCCTCGCATGTGTGGCCGTTGGCCTTTTTATTGGCATTGGCGTGGGCAGGTATTTTCTCGCCTCGCCCAATCATGGTTCGGCCCTGCCAGATTTCAGTTCACTTTATGAGCTGGTTCTTTCGCGAGCTGTTGATACAAACCAGAGCGAACTCTTCTCGGTTGTGCTTGCGGAAACTGTTACCAATGAGGTTGAGTCTTTTACGCCATTGCCATCCAAGTTACACGACCGCTTAGTGGCGGCTTGGAAACAAAAAGGTGTTCATCTGGATTTACTCATTCCACCGGACCGCATACAGGCCATATGGCAGGAAGTTGATCTCGATGGCCACAAGATTCCCCATTTTCAAAAATTCGTGGACAAGAACTCTCAGCAGATGGTCCGCGTATACAAAATAGATTCAATTTGCTGGCTTGGATCGGACGAGGTGTTGGTTTCGTGGTCGGGGACTGAAGCCAATCTCAGCGTCAGGGGATCAAAGATTAAGCTCAAGTTTGAGTTCGGCTTTTGGCAATGGGTGGAGGAAACAGACGAATGGGCTTCATGATGGTGCGCCGTTAAAAGTATTGTTTCATTTTACATCCTCACCCGGTTTCCCATCCCGCTCCTAACACCTTTACCCCATCTCTTACTAAAGAGCCGCTATTGCGGAAGTTGGCCGCTCATTAAAAAACCCCGCCAAGTTAAGTTGCAGGGTTGATTTATTGGCCTGGGGCAGAGATTTTCCTACAGCCTGATGGCGGGTTTTTAGGGTGATCGCCGCCGGTCAGGCAGGAGCCGGTCAATCGCCTTGTTCCCGGTACCGCCGGATTTATTTCCGCTGCCGGCGGTTCAGCACAGCGGCCAGACCGCCCAGGGCGGACAAGACCAGCACCGAAGGTTCGGGAACGGGCTGCAGAAAAGTGGCGTTGGCCGGCGCCCATCGGCCGAGCGCATCAGTGCCATTGCTGGTCGGAGCCGCCAGGGAACTGCCGCTGGAGGCAAAGTTATTATTAACAATGGTTACATCCGAATTTGCAGTGTAGGTGGCGGTGGTGTCATTGTCCCCAAATTCTGCATGTCCGTCGCCAACCAGGGCACCAATCAGATAATCGGTACTGGCGGCCAGCGTAATGGGGGCAATGGATTGATAACGATAGTTGCCCGCCAGTTCCGGATCCGAGGTGGAAACGGTGGCGGAAGCAAGCAGGGTCGAACCATCGGCAGTCCACAAGCCGACTTCCGTGGCAGTGCCCAGAAATAATCCGCCATCCTGAACGCCCAGGGCATTGATGGTAAGCGGCACACTGCCGATGGCAATCATTGTGCCAACCGTGCCATTAAAACCGCTGCGGGGCGCGGTGGCGGCACCACTCCATGAGAAAAGCGTGTTGCTTTGATTGGTCTGGGCACCAGCCATGGTCGGCAAAAAGGCCAGACAGGTTAAGGTGGCGGCCAGGAGAAGACGTTTGGTATTCATTGGATTGTTTAAATGGACGGCGTGGTTATTTTAAGACCTTCTTAATCAACTAATCAGACAAGACTAACTTTAAAAAGCTTAAAGGCAATGACTTTCCCGGAAAACCCGTTCGGTTTCAGAGACTCGGGAAAAGGCAGCGATTTTAAAAAACGCCCTCATGCCACCCGCCGCTGGTTGAGGCGGACTGCCTCACCGATCCATTCCCCCTTTGCGCCCTCGTGCCTTTGCGTTAAATCAAAGGACTCTTGGGCGCATTCTGGGGCATGCGCCCAAGACTCCGATAGTCGCCGTTCGCCCCTCGACAACGTCCGCCAATAATATATGCTGTACCGATGTCTTTGTGGTTTAATCCACCGGTCCCTGGCACGCGGCAGATCCTGACGGATCTGGCCGGCGGCGGCCGTCTGCTCTAATCCCCCCTTTTTCTCCCATGCTTACTGTTGCCGGACTACAAAAATCATTTGGCGGACGCGAACTGTTCGACGACGTTTCGATCACCATTCAGGCCGGTGAACGCGTGGCCATTGTCGGCCCCAACGGCGCCGGCAAATCCACGCTCATGAAAATCATTCTGGGCATGGAAGAACCCGATGCCGGTGAAGTGACTTTCATTCGCGGCACCCGCGTCGGCTATCTGCCGCAAGAAAGCGAAGCCGTCGGCAACGAAACCGTCCTCGACATCACCGTGCCGCACGATCACGAGCACGACGGCCAGTTCGTGGCCAAGGCCAAGCAGATTCTCACCGGCCTGAGTTTCAAGCAGTCGGATTTCGACCGCCCCGCGCGCGAGTTGAGCGGCGGCTGGGTGATGCGCGCGCATCTGGCGCGGTTGCTGGCCCAGGAGCCGGACCTCCTGATGCTCGACGAACCGACGAACCATCTGGACTTGGAAACGCTGCTGTGGTTCCAAGATTATCTGTGCGAGTATCCCGGCGCCATCTTGCTGATCTCCCATGATCGCGAATTTCTGAACCGCCTGTGCACGCACACCGCCGAGTTGCGCGCGGCGCAGATTCTGCGCTACACCGGCAACTACGACCGCTATCTGGAACAGCGTGCCGCCGCCGAGATCACGCTGGCGGCAACCGCCGTGGCGCAGCAGCGGGAAATAGACCGGCTGCAACTGTTCGTGGACCGCTTCCGCGCCAAGAACACCAAGGCCGCGCAGGCGCAGAGCAAGATGAAGCAGATTGAGCGCCTCAAGGAAGACATGGTGGTCGGGCCGGGTGGACCCGACGCCACCGTGGGCTTCACCTTTCCGCAGCCGGCGCGCAGCGGTCAGCGTTCCATCACGCTGGATAAGGTCAATTTCGGCTACCGCGCCAAAGCGCCGGAAGGCAGCCACCTCACGCCCGAGGAAGTGGCCCAACTACCGATCATCAAGCAGATTTACGACAGCGTTGATTTTGAGGCCGAGCGCGGCCAGCGCATGGTACTGGTCGGCCCCAATGGCGCCGGCAAGTCCACACTGTTAAAACTTCTCGCTGGCATCCTGCAACCGATCAGCGGTGAATGCCGCCTGGGCCACAACGTGAAGCTCGGCTATTTCGCGCAGCATCGCGCGGCCATGCTGAATCCCAAGCACACCGTGCTGGAAGAGGCATTGGACACGCCGCAACGCATCACCGAACAGGCCATCCGCAACATTCTCGGTAACTTTCTCTTTCGCGGCGACGATGTTTTCAAACCCGTCAGCGTGCTGAGCGGCGGTGAAAAAAGCCGGCTCGCGCTGGTGAAACTGTTGCTCGATCCCCCGAACCTGCTGCTGATGGACGAACCGACCACGCACTTGGATCTGGCCAGCGTGGATGCCTTGATCGAAGCGTTGAAGCAGTACGAAGGCACCCTGATTTTCATCAGCCATGATGTGCATTTCATCCGCGCCCTGGCGAAGCATGTCGTGCGCGTGGAACACGGCCAGCTCCGGCACTTTACCGGCGGCTACCAATACTACCTGGATAAGACCAACCAGACCGCCCGCGAGGCACTGACCAGTTCCAGCAACAGGGCAGTGGCGGCGCGCCCGGTAATCTCGGCAGCGGATCGCAAGGAACAGAAGCGCCTCGAAGCCGAGCAGCGGCAGGCGCGGTCCCGCAAGAAGCAGGAATTGCAAAACCGCATTGCCACGCTGGAAAAGGAAATTGCCGATCTCGAAGTGAAGGAAAAGAAGCTCGCCGAAGAACTGGAAAATCCGGATTCCTACGCCGGCGGCCGGGCGCAGCAGATCAACCGCGAATTATCACGCGTGCATGACCGTCTCCCGGAACTGAACAAAGCCTGGGAACAAGCCACCCTCCAGCTCGAGCAGATGGAACAGCCCGGCTGAAGCGCCGGCGAGGATGGATGATTGCGGATGGCAAACAGGGTGAAACATCCGACACCCAACATCCAGGGGAAATAGTTTAACGCTCGCCCTCACTCCGGCCAACCCGCCGAGGAGAGGGAGAAAAGGTTCCAGCGTTTTTCGCGAAACAAGCGACTGGATTGGTCGGTCCGGTAGACGAATGGTCAGATAATGTGCCAGCGAAAAGCCCTCTCCTTGGGGAGAGGGTTGGGTGAGGGAGAGCGACAAAACTAAATCTCTGGCGGCTGAACACGCACAATAGCGCATCACCCCCCCCTGCCCCACGGGAACAGAACTTACCCTTCCAACCCGGCATCCACGCCCAGCTTCTTTTCCCAGGCGGACACTTTCTTCAGCAGCTCGGGCAAATGCATCATGGCGATAAATTCGCGCTTGGCCTGCTTGTCCGGCTTGGCGGGCGAGCCCAGCCATTTGCCGCCATCGGGGATGTCGTGCATTACCCCGGATTGACCGGCCACCACCACCTGGTTGCCAATCTTCAGATGCCCCGCAATACCCGCCTGCCCGGCCAGCACCACGTATTTACCGAGCTGCGTGCTGCCGGCAATGCCCACCTGCGAGATGATCAAACAATGTTCTCCCACCACGACGTTGTGCGCGATCTGCACGAGATTATCAATCTTCGTGCCCGCGCCAATGACCGTGGAACCCAGCGCGCCGCGATCGATCGTCACGTTGGCCCCAATCTCCACATCATCGCCAATCACCACGTTGCCGATCTGTGGCACCTTGCGATGAATGCCACCATCCAGCACATAGCCGTAGCCGTCGGACCCGATCGTGGTGCCCGCATGAATGCGCACGCGCTTGCCAATTTTGGTGCGCGGATAAATCGTGACGTTCGGGAACAGATTCACGCCCTCGGCCAGCACGGAGTCTGCGCCCACGTTGTTGCCGGATTGCAGTACGGTGCCCGCGCCAATCTGAACGCGTTCGCCCACCACGCTGTGCGGCCCGATGTGCGCAGTGGCATCCACTTTCGCGGAGGCTGCGATCACCGCGGAGGCATGGATGCCGGCGGCAAACGGCGGCTCGGGAAAAAACACGGCGAGCGCCTTGGCAAAGGCAATGCGCGCATTCGCCACGCGAATGACAATTTTCACCGTCGAGCTGAACCGTTTGTCCGCAATGATGGCGGTGGCCTGGCTGGCCTCGGCGGCGGCAAAATATTCGGGGGTTTCGGCAAAGGTCAGGTCGCCCGGCTGCGCGCGGTCCGTCATGGCAAACCCGGTGAGGACGGCGGCGGCATCGCCCAGGACTTCGCCCTGAAGCAAACCGGCAATTTCGGCGGCGGTAAAAGTGGTGGCCATTTCAGTTCATCATAAAGACCGGCGGGCACAGTTCAATTCGCAATTCACGCGACGTTGATTAAATTTCCCCGCTGGTTATAATGACATTGATATTTATTTATGCTGCCCACCACCCCCGAACAGATCATTCCGGAACTGCGCGATGCCGTCGGACCCGTCATTCTCATTTCCGGCGTGGGCCTGCTGCTGCTCACCATGACGAACCGGCTGGGCCGCACGATTGACCGCGCCCGCCAGCTCAAGCATGAGCTGGCCCCGCTGGCCGGCCAGGAACGGGAACAGGTGCAGGCACAGGTGGATATCATCTTTCGGCGCGCGAAAATCATCCGGCTGGCCATCCTGTTCGCGGTCACCAGCGCGCTGCTGGCGGCGGTGCTGGTAATGACCCTGTTCCTTACGGCGTGGTTTCATTCGGATCAGGCCTGGCTGGCGGGCTGGATCTTCATTGCCTGCCTCGGTTCCCTGTGCATCTCGCTGGGCGCGTTCATGGTGGATACCAATCTTTCCCTGCACGCCCTCAAGCTGGAACTCGAAGCAACCCGTTGACCGCGCGGCTCCGTGCCCTTACTTTGACGGCGTGGCGAAACCGAGTATAACCAACTGGTGGCGGCCGGACCTGCGTCTGGCTCCGCAACCGCCGTCGTTTACCAATCACATTGGGCGGAAGCTATTGGTGTTCCTGCAAACCGCGCAGGGCCTCGGCGCCTTCTCCCTGATCACGCTCGGCGTCATGCTGCGGAAACGCCGGCTCGCCCGGGAAGTAATGCAGCCCCGCATCCGCCGCGAAATCACCCGGTCCGGCTCGCGCCTGCTGCCGATGTTCTCCTTTCTGGCGCTGGCCTTGGGATTTTTGGTCGTTGGCCAGGCGGTAACACAATTAAGTTCCATTGGCGCGACGAACTATGTGGGTTCACTCATGGTCACCGTGGTGGTACGCGAATTGGGACCGCTGCTGGCCGTCATGATGATGCTCGCCCGCGTCGGCGCGGCCAATGTGATCGAGCTCGGCACCGCCCGGGCCCAGGGCGAGGTGGAAGCTCTCGAAGCCCTGGCAATTGACCCGGTGCATTATCTGGTGGTGCCGCGCGTTATCGGCATGGCCACCGGCGTTTTCGCCCTCACGATTTATCTCATTCTCGGCGCGCTCGGCGGCGGTTATCTCTGGGCATTCCTGATGATGCCGTCTCTGGAACTGACCCCGGGCGAATACATCAGTCAAATAGCGGATGCGCTGAACTGGATGGATTTCGTGCTGATCGCGGTCAAGACGCTCACGTTCGGTTTCTTCATCGCCGTGGTGACGTGTTATCACGGCCTGGCGCAACCCCTGCGGCAGGAGGATGTCTCCCGCGTGGCCGTGCAGGCCGTCACCCAAGGCATCATCGTCTGCACGCTGGTGGACCTGATCTTTATCGTGCTCTACTTCGTGGGGTAGTACGCCTTTTAAGATGTAGCAGCCGACGTGAGGCTCCACCAAACTTGTTGCCGGGCGGCTATCATCCCTGGCAGCGGCGGACAGGAAAAAGTATGTGATAACGCTCTCCCTCACCCCGGCCCTCTCCCCGAGGAGAGGGGGAAACGGTTGCAGCGTCTTTTGCGAATCAAGCCGCTGGATTGGTCGTACGGGTGGACGAATGATCCAAAAACATGCCAGGGAAAAGCCCTCTCCTTGGGGAGAGGGTTGGGTGAGGGAGAGCAACAAAACAAGCTTATCCGGCCGCTTTCCCGATGTTACAAAACCCGCTTTTCAACCAGCCAGACCGGCAAAAAGTAAGTTCAAGCTTCATTATTCAAATAACTGTAAAAGATGCGGGTAATGACCAGGGCTGAAGCCCGCGCTCCGGCTTCCCGCTGGTCAGCCAAACATCGCGCGGCACAGTACGATGGACACAATCACGCTCACCGCATCCGCCGTCAGCCCGGCGATGACCGCGTAGCGGGTGCGGCGAATGGCCACAGAACCAAAATAGACCGCCAGTACATAGAACGTCGTTTCCGTGCTGCCATAGATCGTCCCAGCCATGCGGGCAATCAGACTGTCGGGACCAAATTGCTTCGTCAGCTCCGTGAACATCCCCAGCGTGCCGCTGCCGCTCATCGGCCGCAGCAACACCATGGGCAACAGCTCCGTGGGGAAATGAATCAGTTTCAGTACCGGCGCCAGCGCCGCCGTAATCATGTCAATGCCCCCGGCCGCGCGAAACATTCCCACCGCGCACAGCATGGCGAGCAGATAGGGAATGATGCGGATGGCCACGTCAAAACCCTCCTTCGCCGCCTCCACAAACTCCTCGTAAATTTTAACGCCCCGCAACGCCGCATATAGCGGAAACACCGCCAGCAAAAACGGCACCAGCAATTTGGAGATGGCGTCCACCACGCGAATCAGCGGCCCCGTCGCCGCCCCCGCTACCGGGGGCGCGATGACCGCCTGGACAAAAAGCCAGACGAAGAACAACAGAAACGACGCCATGATCAAACCGCCCCACCAGCGCAAGGGTTTCAGCGTGGCGGCTTCTTTGACCGACGGTTTATCCGTGGCGGCGACAGTGGCGGCGGCCAGTCCAGGCGCGGCAATCTCCGGCGGCGGCATTTTGAAAAACGGCGAGCGGGCGAGCAGTTGCGCGGTGATCACGCCGCACGTGCAGGCGCAAGCCGTGGCGATGAGCGAGGTGCCGACGATGGCGGAGGGATTTTGCGAATGATTGGCCGCGAGGATGGCCATGGCCGTGACCGGCACAATCTGCACGGAACTGGTGTTGATCGCCAGGAACGTGCACATGGCGTTCGTGGCCGTGCCGGGATTCCGGTTGAGCGATTCCAGGTCTTTCATCGCCCGCAGGCCGAGCGGCGTCGCCGCATTGCCCAAGCCCAGCATGTTGGCGGCGATGTTCATCACCATCGACCCCATGGCCGGATGCTCCGGCGGCACCTCGGGAAAGAGCCGCCGCATGATGGGGCGCAGCGCCCGTGCCAGCAATGAAACCAACCCGGAGCGCTCAGCCAGCCGCATCAGGCCCAGCCACAGCGCCATGACGCCGATGAGGGGAAACGCCGTTTTGACGACCGCATATTCGGTCATCTCGAAGCTTTTATCGGCCACCTCGGAAAGGTGGCCGGTCCAGCCGCCAATCACCACGGCGCCGACCATCAACGCCAGCCACAGATAGTTGAGCATCGGTCAGATTTCAGCAAGTCGGTGCCGTTTTAACAAGCACCGACTGCCAAAAAGGTCACGACCCCGGACAGGTGGCATGCGTGGTGAACCACTGCCAGTCGGCATTGAGCTTGCCTCGGGTGGTAGACAGATTATTGGCCGTGGTCTTGGTATTATAGTAAGTGGTCACAAACCCGGGCAGATCGCTGGTCTGCCACTTGTGCGCCTCGGCATGACCGTCATTAAATGAGAAACCGGTCACGTTTCGGTGATAAGCGGCGGGCACGTCCGGATAGATGGCGCTGCTTGAATTAATCTGTAAATAGCCATCGTTCAAGCTGCACATATTCTCCTCGGTGAACACCCAGGCATCACTGGCCGGCAGAGTATTGGCACTTAATTGCGTAAACTTTACGAACGCCGTGTAGCCCGGATTATAACCCTGCGTCAGAGTCTGGACATAAAGATTGCCCATTTGAGCGTTCATGGAATAACTGCGGAGCCGCGTACCATTCGCCGAGGGCAGAATATCGCCCGGACAGCGATAAACATCCACCTGGTTGCCCAGAAACGGAGCCATGATGGAAGCCGCGTAATACGTGCGGTCGGTATTCACCGTTGAAGCACCCCAGTTTTCAGAACCGTTCCCGCACCAAGTCGAGGCGGTGGTGCCGTTCAAGGGAGCGTTCGGAATCATGGTGTCGCCATTGTCGGTGCTATAGACGACGGCGGCCAACTGTAGCTGCTTCAAATTGCTGATACATTTGATGGTCTGCGCCTTCGCTTTGGCCGCCGCCAGCGCCGGCAGCAGCATGGCTGCCAGAATGGCGATGATGGCGATGACCACCAGCAGTTCAATGAGCGTGAAACCCCGCCTGACCTCGCGGCCAGCCCAACGACGACTGCCTTTGCATTTAGTCATAATAATAAAAATGAATGAGGCCGGGATGCGGAATCATTCCACATCCCGGCGTATTTGCAATCAATTACAGTTTCAGTTTTGCAGGATGCGATAGAACTGGGCCGAACCGCTTTGCGGCACGACCGCCTGGAAACCACCACCGCTCAATGAGGTGATGGTTGCACCGGACGCCGCAGTGTACGGGCCCGTCACCGTAGCGGCACTCTGCAAGGTGAACGAGCTAGCCGTCAGATCGCCATCCACTGTGCTAAAGTTAATTACCGACGTGCTGTTCGACTTATTGATGGCAATTTGGGTAATAACCGGTGCGCCAATGGCCACAACCCGCAGGTTGGAGAAGTACACCGCCGAATCCAAGGTGCCCACCGAGCTAAACGGATCTTCATAGCCCAACATAATGGTTCCATTGGTAAACGTGGTGGCGTTGGTGTAGGCAAGGATTGGTGTTTTATCAATCAACAGAGTAACTACGCCTTTGAATTGCTTAATTTCCACATCCGACCAGTTATTGGCAGTTATGCTGTTAAAGTAAGAACCATTAGCCACCAGACCCGGACCGGAGGTAGTGGTGAAAATATTAGTTGGGAATGCATCTGTAAAGGATGCGGCCTTCTTGGCTCCAATGGATTGCCAGCCGGTGTTGGGCAATTTGCCGCCCGCGCCGGTATAGCCAAGATAATCACCGGCGGAAGCTCCCCCGTCGGCGCTGATCCAGTACCAGACACCATCGCTTTCCCAGACATTGGTATTGGCCGCGCCCCATCCGCTCAACAGGGCGCTGCCCGCCCACCAGTTGGTGGCCTGGCCACTGTGATTGACCCCGAACATGGCACCTTCCGTAGTATAGGAAGCATTGTAGCCTTCAATGAGGTTCATGTTAAAACGAACCGAGTAGTTGCCACTGAACGTGACATTGGTGGGATAGAGGTTAACCGCCGCACCGGCACCGGAGCCTTGCGAGGCAGTTTTATTCACCGTCACCCGCAGCGCCGTGGTGGCACCGCTCGGCGGCAGGGGAATGGGACCGTAATCACCGGGATCGCCAATTTGCAGGTCGTAGCCAAACGTGATGGTATTATCAATGGCATTGGTCTGCATGTTGTTATTGGCCGAGGTGACGCCCCAGTTGGCAGCATCAGCCGGATCGGTCAACGGATCGGCAAACAGCACGGTGGCCGTAGGATAAGCACTATCCAGAACGGTCAAAGCCACGGTATTGGTGGCGACTGTATACCCGGAGGCCGCACTCACCCCCACCACAATGGTCTTGTTCCCGACAAAGGCATTGGTAGTGCTATCCACCGGCAACTGGCCGTTGCGCAACGGATAGACAAAGTTGGTGTACACCAGATCACCCGGGTTGAACGTGATCGCCGCAGGCGCGGTGAAATCCACGCCACTGACGGCGGTACCCGCCGTGGTGAAACTGGAGACGGTATAAGCAGCCGCGTTGGTATCGCCCCAGCGGGTGACCGTGAACGCTGCATACGAGTTGGAGAACGCGTTATACATGGAAGACACTACCGCCGAACTAATGATGAGTTTCTGCGGCCCGACATTCTGGACGGCAACTGTATCCTGATAAGGAATGGTGGTGGTATAACCCGCGCCGCCTTTCAGCGTCAAGACGACCGTGGTCGTGGGCCGAGAAACGCCGTCATTCACCGCTGTAATGGTGATGTTGGTGGTCGTCTGATTGGCGGCAAAGGTAATCGTATTGGTGGCAAAGGGAGTAATGCCCGCCGGCGAACAGGTGTAAAGGCCGTTGGAAGCCGTACCGCTGAACGCGAACGTGACCGTCAAAGGCGCAGTGAGATTTTGGCCGGCGCGGGTGAGTTGGAATACGCCCGGCGTAGGTCCGGTCGGCGAGGCCAAATTGCTGGTTGCCGCCACGCTGACGGTGGTGGGCGGAACCACCAGCGAGAAGGTCCCGTTGGTGCCAGTCTTGTCATTGGAGGTGGTTGCCGTAGTGGTCAGGCCGAGGGAATAAGCCCGCAGACGATCCAATCCGCCGCTGATAATATATACGTTATCCGCCGCATCAAAGGCAACGCTGCGGCCCGTACCGCTCAAGCCGGTAACGTTGGTGGTTAGCGTCGAAATATCCGGCACCCCGTTCGTCAGTTTCATCAGCAAGTAGGCGCTGTCACTGCCGTGAATGACGGCACAGTACTTATCATCCGGTGAAACGGCCACACCATAAATGCCGCTGAACGGATCGGTACCGGAAGCCGGGCTTTGGCTGCCGCCCCACGCCGTCAAACCATCCCACAGGTAGGTCACTCCATCGCTCGCATAGACCCAAAAGCCGTCGTTGCCGCCGGTTGCGCTGCTGCGATTTTGGGTGGCAAAAAATTTCCCGTCGGGGGCCACGGCCAAATCGCCCACAATACCGTCAACGGTGGCAATGCCGGTACCGCCAACGGGCGCATTGGTGGTGGGAGCTGCCGTGCAAGGCAGGGTGCCGCCGACGTTGTAACCAAGTATGTCACAATACATTGCGCCAGCCGACCCTAGGTTTGTACCGAAACCCCATTCCACACAATACAAATTCAGATTGCCCGCCGCCAGCGATCCGGTAACCACCGGGGTGCTGAGCGTGCCGCCGAACGTGGTCACGGTCGTACCCGACCATTGAAGCACCGCCGTGGCGGTGTTGATATTCGGATCAAACATCCACACACTGGCACCACCGGGCGTACCTGTATAGCCACCGGTGGCATCACCGGCATAAACCATGTCATCCGGCCCGACATATGTCTTGTACAGGGAATAGGTCGTGCTGGATCCCAGCGTGGCCCCGCCCAGCGAGGCGGTGCCGAAACGGCCCAGAGCGTCTGAGGTATCCGCATTCATAACATAAATTCCGCGACCGACCGCCCGGGCCGGGGCTGTTCCGGTCCCGGCGCTGGAATTCACCACGTAAATTCGGCCGAAATTTTGGGTCTTCGGATTCGTGTTCACCGCCACGCCGCGCGGTCCAAAAAAGCTGTTATTGGTCGTGTCCACACTGATCTGGCTGGGCGTGCCCGCGCCGATCTTGGAAACCACGATGGAGAAATTGGTATGCACCCCCAAACTAAACGAATTCAAACCGGCGGTGAGCGCGCCAAAGTCGTTACTGACGGTATTGTTGTCAAAGTACACCTTAACGTCGGTGGCAGTCTCGTTTAAGATGTACTGAATCGTTCCGGAGTTATTCGTAATGCCAGACGCGTACGGCGTGGCGTGAACCATTATGGGCGCCAGCAAAAAAGCCAGCCCGGCTCCCAGCAAATAAATAATGCGACTGCCTTCAGTTTTCATTGATTAATCCTTCTGTCCTTGTTTGGGCTTGAAACGGTATTGTTTCAGCCCGGCTAAAAGCGTGTTGCGTGGCAACACGTCCAAAGCATGTCTACGCTTTTACGCCTGTTGTTAAATCTTTGCAACAAAAATCTAATTCCCTGGTTAAGATTTTTCATGCTCGCGCCATATGATTTTCAAACCGCCAGCCGGTGCAGACACCTGGTTAACATGGTCATAAGCTGCTCGATGTCGGCCCCCGTCACGCTCAGGTTGGGTCGCAGCCGGATGCTGCGCACGCCCGCGCCGAGCAGCAGCAGTCCCTCCGACTTCAGCGCCATTTCCTCCAGCTGATTTTTCATCTCCGGCTCGCGCAGGGAAAACCCCTGATACAGGCCCTGGCCGCGCACATTGAAGATCAATCCGTCAAACTTTTCCTCCAGCACCTGCAAACCGGCCGCGAGCCGTTCGCCGTTGATTTTGGCGGCGGTAATCAGGTCTTCGCGCCGCACAATTTTCATTTCCTGCACAAACCTCACCATGTCCGCCAGTGAGCCGCCCCAGGTGGAGTCCAGGACGCCCTTGTCTTCCATGGACTGCCGCATGTACACCGCGCCACAACCGAATTTCTTTGCCACCGCCACGGCATCCGGCGGATAGGGCAGGTTCAGCTGATCCACCATGAACACGTCGCCCGTCGGTCCGCCCGCCGTCTGCACCTCATCGAACCCCAGAAAAACGCCGTAATCATGCGCCAGCCGGCTCAGGCCCTGAAAAAACTCCGGCTCCGCCACGCGATGCCCGCCCGCGCCCTGAATCGGTTCCACAATGATGCCCACCACCTCCCCGGCATAGCGTTTCAGCATGGCTTCCACCGTCTGCAACACTTCTTCCGTGCGCGCCCGGTTTTCCGCGGCCGGACCCGAGGTGTTGAGGTCCGGAAACGGCACCTGGATGTTCGCCGGGATCAGCCCGTGAAAATCCTTCGTCGCCACCGGATCAAGGGTTTGCGTGACGTTCAGCGCAAAAATCGTCCGCCCGTGAAACGCCTTTTGAAAATAGATGAACCGGCACCGTTCGCCCGACTGCATCCGCCGCGCCCCGCTCTGGTGATGCAGGTTGATGAAATATTTCATCATGTTTTCAATGGCTTCCGCGCCGGAATTCACCGCATAGACCTCCAGTTGCGGATTGCGCATGCAGCGCGGTGCCAGCCGTTGCAGCAGCCGGTAATATTCCAGACATTCCATCGTCAGAAAATCCGGGTTCGCCACCTTGTTGTTCGCCGCGCGGGCGAGCCGCTTCAAATAATCCGGCTCATACATGCCCGGATGGTTATGCCCGAGCAGCTTGGACGCGTAGTAGCCCGCCCAGTCGAAGATTTTCTGGCCATCCACGGTCGTCAGCCACATGCCCTCGCAGCGCTCCAGATCCACCACCACGGACTGCACATCGGCGATCACATAGTGCGACAGCTCATCAATCATGGCCGCGCCCCGCGGTCCCGGTATTGCTCCCATTTCAGTTTGCATAAGTCCCTATTCCGGACGCTTCAGCGCGCCCGCCACCTTCGTGAAATCAAAATCCGTCACCGCCTCCGCCGCCAGCGTGCCCAGCCGGTGCCGCAGCGCAATCACGCTGCCCGCCTCTGTCGGATGATTGCGGTTCGACAGAAAGATCACGAACGTCCGCGAGTACGGATCAATCCACAGCGACCCGCCGGTCCAGCCGGTGTGACCGTATGAGCCCAGCGGAAAAATGTCCCCGCGCGGCCCGCTGAAAGCAGAGCCAATATCCCAGCCCAGCCCGCGCCAGGCGCTGATTCCCGGCGGCGTCTGCACGCGCGTCATCAGGCGGACCGTCTCCGGCTTAAACAATCGCACGCCATCCAGCTCGCCCAGATTCACCAGCATTCGCGCATACCGCGCCACATCCGGTGCCGTCGTAAACAGCCCGGCGTGCCCTGCCACGCCGCCCATGTGCCGCGCCGTGGGGTCATGCACCACGCCGCGCCACGGCTTGCCCGCCACCACTTCCGTGGGCGCGATGCGCGGGATTTTTTCCGGTGACGGCAGGTAGCCCGTGTCCGTCATTTTCAGCGGGCCATAAATCTCTCGCTGCACAAACACTTCCAGCGGCGTATGACTCACGCGCTGGACAATTTCGCCCAGCAAAAAGAAATTGATGTCGCTGTATTTGAAGACGGTCCCTGGTTTGGATTGCAAACTGGCCGCGCAGGCCTTGCGAATCGCCTCGGCCTGACCATGCCAGTCGCTCTTCGTCTCGATGTCCGGCGGCAGTCCGGAGGTGTGTGTCAGCAATTCCCGCACCGTCACCACCTCCTTGCCCCCGCCGCTGAATTCCGGAATATACGTCTGCACCGGCGCATCCAGCATCACCAACCCGCGTTCCACCAGCAGCATCACCGCCGGCGTGGTGGCAACGACTTTCGTCAACGATGCCGCATCGAAAAGAGTATCTTCCGTCATCACCTCGCACGCCGGCACCAAGGCACGGCTGCCAAAGGCTTTGTGATACGCGGTGCCGTTGTGCTCCAGCCACAGCACGCCGCCGGGGCATTTGCCGTCGGCGATGGCATTGGTGATCGCCACATCCATCGCCGCCAGCTTATCCGCCCGGAACACCTCCGCCCGCAGCGGCGACACCGTGTAGAACAGTGATAACAGCCAGACCAACAACATCCCCGCACGCATAAATTATTCAGTTAAACCACGAATGAACACCCATCAACACCAATGGGAACGGCAAAAAAAAGGTCAAGAAGTGAACCCATTATCCGCATCGGAAAAAATTCGTGTTTATTCGTGTCCATTAGTGGTTGCTCCCGGGTTTCCTTCATTTATAAAGCAAATACGGCTGGCGCAGCGCCGCAAATTCTTTTAAGCCCGGCGCAAAGTCCGCCACCATCTTTTCCGCCGGCTCGCCGCGCTCCAGCGCCTCGCGCACGCTGGCCGTGCCCATCACCTTGTCAAAGTACTCCGCGTGCAATTCCAGCTGGCTGCCGTACAGCTCCTTGATCACCGCCAGCTCCGCCAGCACGGTGGTTATTGATTGATAGGCATTCCGATCCGTCACGTGCAACTGGCAGCCGCCGCACAGTTTCCCGGAAAATTTTGAGAACGACGGCGTGAACCAGACCTCGCGATATTTTACGCCCGGCAGATGCAAATCATTCAGTTTTTTCGCCAGCACATGACCATCAATCCAGGGCGCGCCAAAAAATTCAAACGGCCGCGTCGTGCCCCGCCCCTCTGAAAGATTCGAGCCTTCCAGCAGCACCTGCCCCGGATACACCGTCGCACTCTCCGGCGTGGGCAGATTGGGCGAGGGCATCACCCACGGCAGCCCGGTTTCATCAAACCATTCGTCGCGCGTCCAGTTTTCCATCGGTACCACGGTGAGCTTCACTTTGTGCTTCAGAAATTTTTCGTTGAAGAGCTGCGCCAGTTCGCCCGCCGTCATGCCATGCCGTAATGGAATCGGATACAGGCCGATGAAGGAACTGTGGGAGGGATATTCCAGGATCGGCCCCTCCATCACCGCACCGTTCACCGGATTCGGCCGGTCCAGCACGATGAACGGAATATTCGACTCCGCCGCCGCCTGCATCGCATACGCCATGGTGGCGATGTACGTGTACACCCGCGTGCCGACATCCTGCAGATCAAACACCATCACATCCACCGACGACAGCATGCCCGGTTCCACCTGCTTGCCGGTGTGCTGGGTGTCGAACGTACGCATGTATTCATCAATGTTCGTCAGCATGTCCGGCGGCGGCTTGTGCGACTGCCCATAGAGACTGAACACCGGCAGTTTTAACTGTTCATCATAATAAAACGGCACATACTCGCCCGCCTGCGCATTGCCGCGCACACCGTGTTCCGGTCCGTACAGCGCCACCAGTTTCACCCCCGGCTCGTTGCGAAACCGGTCGATAATGCTGTCCAGGTGGCTGTCCAGCCCCGTGGGATTGGTGATCAGCCCCACGTGTTTGCCCCGGATCAGGTCCAGGTGTTTTTCAAACAGGACTTCCACGCCGAGTTTCACCGGCGGACGCGAGGCAGTTGAGGAGGAGGATTGTGACATGCTCAGATAGGGGGCCAGCCCGAGCGCGAGCATGCAGAAAAATAAATTCCGCATCCGCGCCAGGCCGGAACGGACTGGTTGGACTGATGATTTCACTAAAATTCGAACCTTGTTGCCTACATCACGCGAATTTGCGCGCCCTTTGTCGAGAAAAATATTCACGCATTGTGGCGGCCCCGTGCCGCCGGAGCGCGGCTGTGTGCGCTAGCACCAGCCGCAGCAATGTCCGGACGTCCAAGCCGCGTCGGATTGTTCCATCCGCCCTGTGCAGGTGGAATTGGTGCGGCTGGTCTTTCGACATCGTCCACTAGCGGTCATCCGACCTGCCGTTGAACTGATTCAAGCTTTGGACTGAACAAAAGAACTTCCCCCGCCATTGACACTCCCGCCTCGTTTGTTAGCGTGATAGCCTGTTGAGACATTGCAAATCAAAGGCATGAATAACGAAGCGTCACCCGTCATCCAGCTGTGGTCGGCCACGGCGGGCGCACGCTTTGATCCCGGCCGCACCGTCGCCACGGACGTGAACTGGACCGTGAACGCCGGCGAGTTCTGGGTGGTGGCCGGCGAACAGCACTCCGGCAAAAGCGATTTGCTCATGCTCGCCGCCGGGCTGCTCCCGCCCGTGGCCGGCCGCTGCGAAGTATTTGGCCGCGATGCCCGCGAACTGGATGAAACCCGGATCGCCGAACGGCTCCGCATCGGTTTTGTCTTTGAGGATGGCCGGCTGTTCCACGATCTGACCCTGCTGCAAAATATCGCCCTGCCCCTGCAATATCACCGCAATCAGCCCGCCGAGGAGGTCCTGCGCACCTTGGAGCCACTGCTCACCCGCATGGAATTGCTGCCGCTGGTGGAAAAACTGCCGGCCGAATTAAGCCGCAACTGGTGCAAACGCGCCGGTCTCGCCCGGGCGCTTGCCCTGGAACCGGAAGTGCTCATCCTGGATAATCCTCTCCACGGCCTCGGCGCCACCCACCGCCAATGGTGGCTGCGCTTTCTCGATGAAATCGCCCGCGAACGCAACCTCACCGTCATTCTGGCCACCGACGATCTCCGGCCTTGGGCCGGCAACGACCACTACCGCTTTGCCCTGCTGCATGAAGGCCTGTTCCTGGCCGCCGGTCATTGGCCGGATTTGTTAAAAAACCACCCGCACCTGGCCCGGACGCTGCTGGCCGGCGCTGACCGGGAAACAGCCCAATGATCGCCCAATAATTTTGCCCAATAAAAATTTTCCTATGCCACTGCAAGATCTCACGCCCCAGCTTCGCACCCGCCTGAACCGCATGGAACGCGCCGTCGGCTGGTTTGTTTCCTTCGCCATGCTGCTGCTGCTGGCCGGCTTTATCACCTACCTCTACCACGCCGCCATCAACAAGGGCTGGTTCAAGATCAAGGCCCAGTTTTTTATCTACGTGTCCACCGCCGACGGCATCAGCCTGGGCGACACCGTTTACCTGATGGGTTCCCCCATCGGCGCCGTCACCCGCGTGGAACCGCCCGAACCCCGCGAAAAACATGGCGTAAAAGTCACCTTTGAAGTGCTGGAGCCCAGCTACCGTTATATCTGGTCGGAAGGTTCCTATGTGAAAGCCAGTTCCTCCGGCCTGCTCGGCAAACGCGGTCTGGAAGTCACCCGCGGCACCAACGGCTTCGCCCTGTGCAGCGCCCATCCCGTCGAGCATCTGGCCGTGGATGAAGTCGCCCGCCGCGCGCTCGCCCAGCCGCAACGCTGGCAAATGTTCCAAAATCTCTACGACGCCAACTCCAACCTCGTTCTCCGCGCCTACGCCCAGCTCGTCACCACCAACCAGGATGGTTCCCTCGACACCAACAATCTCCAGCACCTGATCGAGCAGAAGCACGCCGCCGTTTACGTTTACGATAACACCATCAAGCGCCACAGCATCGCCTCCGTCTGGAACCGCGACCAGCAACACTATGAAGAATTCACCGGCGAAGCGGTCCAGTTGCCCATTGATGAATCCCCCGCCCTGACCGAACGGCTGGACCAGATCGTCGCCCAAATCCAGACGGCACTGCCCAATATCCTGGCGCTCACCAACCGCATCGCGCGCATTCTGGACAACACCGCCAACGTGACGTCCAACCTGAACTCCTCCCTCGTCTCCGCCCAGCCCATGATCACGAATTTTGCCGTGCTCAGTGGCAATTTGCGCCAGCCCGGTGGCCTCGGCGCGTGGGCCCTCGGCACCAACGGGGCCGACCAGCTCAACGTCGTCCTCACCAACACCGGCACCCTGCTCGCCCACACCGACACCAACCTCGACGCCATCACCGAGGACATCGGCGTTACCCTCATTCACCTCGGCAACATCACCAGCAATCTGGATACGCAGGTCGCCAACAACCCGCAAGCCATGAGCAACCTCGTCAAAAGCATCGCCGACACCGACGACCTCATCCAGGGCCTGAAACGCCACTGGCTCCTCCGCTCCGCCTTCAAGAAAAAGGCCACCAACGCCCCGGCGATTAAAAAATAGTTCTGCGGATATTAGACAAGTTGCCGCCGCCCTCCGGTCATTGGATGTTGGGCGTTCAATGTTGAGTGTTGGATGTTTTCCTTTTTATGGAAAATCACTTCCAATAAGGACACCTCACCCACCGCTTCGGTTCCACCTCGATCAGCTCCGGTGCCGCCGCCGAACATTCCGGCCGGGCCACCGGACAGCGCGGCGCAAACCGGCAGCCCGACGGGAAATTCCCGATGCGTGGCACATTTCCGGGAATGGCCGGCAGCCGCTCCACATTGCCGCGCAGTTTCGGCACCGAATTCATCAGCGCCCGCGTGTAGGGATGCAGTGGCCGCCGCAAAATTTCCTGCGCCGGTGCCAGCTCCACAATCTGCCCCGCGTACATCACCGCCACGCGATCCGCGATGTCGCCCACAATCCCCAGATTGTGCGTGATCAGCAAAATCGCCATGCCCAGCCGCTGCTTCAGGTCGCGCAGCAAATCAAGAATCTGCGCCTGAATCGTCACATCCAGCGCCGTCGTCGGTTCATCCGCCACCAGCAGGCGCGGCTCGCTCGCCAGCGCCATGGCAATCATCACCCGCTGCTGCATGCCGCCGGACATTTCAAAGGGATAATTCCGCAGCCGCGATTCCGGCGCGGGAATGCCAACGAGTTTAAGCAGGCGAATGACCTCCTGATCCGACGCCTTTTCCGGCCGGTGCAACTTGAGCGATTCCTTGATTTGCGCGCCCACGCGGAACACCGGATTCAACGACGCGCCCGGTTCCTGAAAAATGTAGCTCACCACCCCGCCGCGAATGTCCCGCAATTCGCGCGGCGTCATTTTCAGCACGTTGCAGCCATTCAGCAAAATCTCGCCGCCCACGTAGTTCGCCGGCGGCGACGGCACCAACCGCGCGATGGACTGCGCCGTCACGCTCTTGCCGCAGCCGCTCTCGCCCACCAGGCACAGCGTTTCGCCCGCGCCGATGGTCAGCGACACGCCGTCCACCGCCCGCGCCGCCTCGGCCCCGAGACCGAAGTCGAGTTTCAGATTGTTGATTTCCAGCAATGCCGCCATGACGATATCAAATAGACCGCTGTTAAAATTCCGTCCTTAAAACAACTGCTTTTTTACCACGAATAAACACCAATAAACACGAATCGGTGTACCAGCAAACCGCTTCGCCAACCCAACCGCCGAAGCACGGCGTTCACGCCGCTTCAACTTACGAACACACACCGACCAATCGAATCACCCCAGCCCCTCGTACGCTGAAGCGACCTGAAGGTCGCGCTCCATTGACACGCTGCGCCCAAACCCACCGCCAGCTATCCTCCACCCTCAATCTTTGTCCCCCATCTGTATGAACCAATCGCCCGCTCGGCCAGACCAAAACGCGGCAACCGTTTCCCCCTCTCCTCGGGGGAGAGGGCCGGGGTGAGGGCGAGCAACCAACTAAATTTTTCCCGCCAGTATCAAACGCTGCGCCAACCCACCGCCCGCCATCCGCTCCCGCTTTATCCTCCATCTTCGCTTTTTCTCATTCGTGTTTATTCGTGTTCATTCGTGGTTGAAATCTCTTCCCTACGCGCCAACCATCGCAAAAAAGCGGCCCGCATGAAAGGGTTTTCCTTTTTGAAATGGTTGGTTATAGTACCCGCATGGGTGCATTAGATCAGCAACTGGACACGTTTTTGCGCAAACAGCCGAAGCTTGGCAAGGGTGTCTTCATCGCCAAAACCGCCACCGTCATCGGCGATGTCACGCTCGGCGCACACGCCAGCGTCTGGTATGGCGCGGTGCTGCGCGGCGACATCAACCGCATTGTCATCGGCCACCACTCCAACGTGCAGGACAACGCCGTGCTGCACCTCGCCGACAAGTTCCCATGCATTCTCGGCAATTGGGTCACCGTCGGCCACAGCGCCGTGGTTCACGCCTGCAAAGTCGGCGATGAATGCCTCGTGGGCATGGGCGCGATCATTCTCGATGGCGCCGTCATCGGTAAACAATCCATCATCGGCGCCAAAGCCCTCGTCACGTCGGGCACCAAAATTCCGCCCGGCTCCCTCGTGCTTGGTGCCCCCGCCAAAGTCGTCCGCAAACTGACCAAGGAAGAACGCGCCGGCCTGAAATGGTGGGCGCAGAAATACGTGGATAACGGGGCTTATTGCCTGATGCATGGCATCGGTGTGGGCGCACCGCTGCCGAGTTAAAATAGAGCAGGCAATATTTTTCCCGTAGGAGCCGACGTAAGGAGGCTCTAACTTTATTTGTTTCGTTTAAAATTGCCTGCCTGTAAGCCGGTCAAATACAAGGCAACTGCCGTAAAATCCAAGAATCCCAAAGGGATTTCGACCCAAAGCCCTGGGTTGCGAGCCTGCGAGCTACCCAGGGTTACCGCCCCAAAAAATCCGCCCAACCGCAACTCGGTTGCGACCAAGGTAAAGGACCTCTTGTTTACAATACACATCCACTGGATCACACCAAAAACACACCCTCAAACCCATCGCGGTTTTATCAGCAGCCACCCCGCCAGAATCGGAAACAAACCCACCCCCAGCAACAGCGCGCCCAATGGGCGGTTCGGGCCGACCGGATAACGGGATGGTTCCGCGTAACCGGTTATCCTGACTTGCTGTTGGGGGATTCTCAAGTTCACCCTTTCCGTCTCAATTTTTACGCCCAGCACGTGGTGCTCGTCCAACAGTTTTCTAGCCTCCCAATAGGGTTGTTCATTAACCCCTTTCTGCTGGCGTTGCTTTGCTTCTGTCACTGCCTGAACAAGCATGTCGGTGACGGCTTTTTGTGACGCCAACCTGGTTTCAATGCCGGACACAATGCCAGTCATCCGGTCGTCAATTTGCTCGTTTAACTGGCTTATCCGGTGCCGAAGCTTTAACCGCACCGGATCGTTCGTTGGGTATTCGCTTTTCAACCGCTCATCTTGCCGCTCGGCTTCATGCAGCTTCTCCAGTAACATGGATAATGTTCCATCGGGCCAGATGGCCGGCAACACCTCCCGCAGCCTGTCCTTGCGGTCCTTATTCAAACTCTTTAACTGATACATTTGCGTGTATAGGTTTTGATATGTTTTTCCCGTTTCATTAATCATCTCTTGGTAATGAGCGATCATTGATATAGGTATTGAATAGTCAGGAGATAACCCCAGCTTTTTTGCCAGCGCATTGACGTTCGACTGAACCGTCACAATCTCCTTTTCCTGGTCTTGATACCAGGCTTCGAGAAAATTGATGTTCTTCTTTTCCGTCTCGATTCGCAGGCTTTCAAGATAATCCTCAAAACATTGACACAAGGTATTGGCCAACCGAGCGGCTTCCTTCGGATCCTCACTGTAAAAGGAGATGACGATCTGCAGCGGATTGGTTCCCAGCTTCAACTCCATCCGTTGCCGCAACCCATCAATCACCGTTGGCATATTCAGTTTGCTGTTCCCCGCACCACGGTTCTTGGCCCAGACCACCGGCAGGTTCAAATCCACCGCCAGATTGGATAGGATCAGATCCGACTGTAATGCTTGCGGAGAAAAAATGACCCCATCACGCCCGCCATAGGAAACATCGCCGGGGTTGAATGCCGGCTTCCGGCCCTCGGTCGTGGCCGTCGCGCGATACTGGTTGTGACTCACCAACAACCTCAGCCCCGCACCCGCCACCACCAACCCGCCCACTAACAGCGCGAGCCCGAGGATTTTGGTCTGCCGTAAATGCATAAGCGGTCAAACCATAGACCCCGATTTCGGTCATCGTGTTCAAAACCAAAGCACCCAATTTTTTCCATTTCACAGGCGTCACCCGATAAACAATTCCGCGCCCACCTTGAAATGCGCCGCCAGTTTGCGGACATGCGGCAGGGTCAGATTGCGGTCACCCCGTAAAATCATGGCTCCCAGATTTCGGCTGCCACCCAAAATGCGGGACAAATCGGCCGCTGTTTGGCCGTGTTCGGACAGCAGATGCTTAAGTATGTCCACGCCCCGCAAGGCGGGCCACTTAACATGTTCCGCGTCGTATTCCTCAATAAGCGAGCAGAGCAGGTCAAAATAATCGGCCTGGTCCGGGGTGAAATCTTCCTGCCACAGCACCATGGCATCAGCTACTTCCGCCACGTTCGCATATTCCACGGCATCATGAATGGGACGCGGCAGCAACCCCCGGCACAAACCCGCGTAGTCCTTGGGCAGATCCGCAAAGCGAATTTTGGTTTTGGTCTTCATAGCTCGTCTATACAGGGTCGGTGCTGTATTTGTAATATAATATCTATGCAGGGGTGTCTTTCCGAAGATCAATCTATCGGTTGATGAGGCTCCCCCATCCGGCCTCCGGCCACCTTCCCCCATCCGATGGGGAAAGGAAGAACCTAGGGTGGCGGCACCTGGGGTGGCGGTCCATCTCATGGGCCTTACCCCAGGCTAATATCCTGCATCCATTGAGGATGCCCAGAGGCTCATTGGCTGTTTCCAGCCCTTTGTAAAATGGGAGCAGACCTTATTTGACGGCCACAAAGATGTGGGTAAAGAAAGGCCGCACGTCGGCTGCTACCCTGCAACTCTACTTCTTCCCCATCGCCTCCGCCGTCAGCGCGGTCACCTTGGCCCACTGTTTCTCCGCCACCAGCTTGCGCTCGGCCATCCAGGAACCACCCACGGCTGCCACCTGAGGCAGGGCCAGATATGTCGGCAACGTCGCCGCCGTGATGCCGCCGGTGGGAATGAATTTCACGCCCGTGTGGCCGAATGGTCCGATCAGGGCCTTCAGTGCATTCACGCCACCAAACGTTTCCGCCGGGAAAAATTTCAGCGTCTTCCAGCCCAGATCCAGCGCCCGGATGATTTCCGACGGCGTGACAATGCCCGGGAACAGCGGCAGCTTCAGGTCATGCGCCGCCTTGGACACCGCTTCGCTCAGGCCCGGCGACACCCCGAACTGCGCCCCGGCATCCACCGCTTGCTTCACCTGATCGGCCGTCAGCAGCGTGCCCGCGCCCACACACGCAGCGGACACATTTTTGCGGATCCGCGCAATGGCTTCCGCCGCGCCCGCCGTACGAAACGTCACTTCAATGGTGTTCAAACCGCCCGCGATCAACGCCTCCGCCAGCGGTACGGCATCGTCCGCCTGATCAATGACCGCCACGCAAACCAGCCGTTGTTGCAAATAAATCGGTGTATCCATAATCGTTGCCCGCCAGCATGCCGGATTTCGCCCCCGGATGGAATTGATTTCAGCGCGGGAATCGGTTACAGTATCAACGTGATTTACGACGCGTCATTGGACGATTTGCTGCAAAAAGTCTGGGATGGTAAGCGCATTGACCGGGCCGATGCCCTGCGCCTGTCCCATCTGCCGCTGGAAGAGCTGGGTACGCTGGCCAACCGCCGCCGCGAGCTCGCCAAGCAATCCGCCTATAACGGGCGCGGCAACGAGATCGTCACCTACAACGTGGACCGCAACGTGAATTACACGAACGTCTGCAATGTCTATTGCAAGTTCTGCGCGTTTTACCGGACGGAAAAGGATACCGATTCCTACGTGATCAGTCTGGCGGAGATGGACCAGAAGATTGCCGAAACCCTCGCGCTGGGCGGCACGCAGATTCTCATGCAGGGCGGGCATCATCCCAAGCTCACCAAGCAATGGTATCTGGACCTGCTCTCGCACATTAAAAATAAGTGGCCGCAGATCAACATCCACGGTTTCAGCCCCAGCGAGTTCGTCCATTTCCGCGAAGTGTTCAATGAGCCGCTGGAAAAGATCATTGCCGATTTCAAGACCGCCGGCCTGGGCTCCATTCCCGGCGGCGGCGGCGAAATTCTGGTGGACCGCGTCCGCCAGCGCATTTCCCCGCTGAAGGCCATGAGCAGCGACTGGCTGGAGGTCATGGATATCGCGCACAGTCAGGGCCTCTATTCCTCGGCCACGATGATGTTCGGTCACGTGGAAACCATTGAGGACCGCATTGAACATCTCGACCGTTTGCGCGTGCAGCAGGACAAGTCGCTGCAACGGCGCGCCGCCAGCACCGGCGGCACCCTGCCCGGTCATTTCACGGCGTTCATCTGCTGGACATTCCAGGCGGAGCACACCAAGCTGAAAGCCCCCACGGTCGGCGCGCATGATTATCTGCGCACGCAGGCGCTGGGCCGCATCTACCTCGACAATTTTGAAAACATCCAGAGCTCGTGGGTGACGCAGGGTCTGGAAATCGGCCAGGTGGCGCTGAAATACGGCGCGAACGATCTGGGCAGCATCATGATCGAGGAAAACGTGGTGTCGCAGGCCGGCACCACCTTCCACATGACCGTGCCGGACATGCACCGCCTGATCGGCGATCTGGGCTACGAACCGCATCAGCGCGACAACTGGTACAAGCTGGTGAATTAACGGCGGTAAATTAATTTTTCAGCCCACATTTTTGTGTCTGCCGAAACTCCCCGCATCAGCGTTGTGCTCCCCTGTCACAACGAACAGGACAATCTGCGCCCGCTCATCGCCGCCATCAGCGCGGCGCTGGATCCGCGCGGCGAGCCGTATGAAATCGTGATCACCGATGACCGGAGCACGGACAATTCGTGGACACTGCTCAAACAGATCGCGACGGAGAATCCTCGCATACGCGTACAGCGGTTTGTGCGCAATGCCGGTCAGTCCGCCGCCGTATGGGCCGGCGTGCAGGCGGCGCGCGGCGAAATTATTGTGACCTTGGACGCGGACCTGCAAAACGATCCGGCAGACATGCCCAAGCTGCTGGATGCGCTAAAAGATTGCGACTGCGCCACCGGTTCCCGCGTGGCGGCTCGTGCGGCCGGCGACAACCTCACCCGCCAGCTTTCCTCCAAGATTGCAAATTCGGTGCGCAACAAGATCACCGGCGAGCAGGTGGGCGATGCCGCGTGCGGCTTCCGGGCCTTCCGCCGGGAGTGCGCCATGCAGCTCAAGTTTTTCAAGGGCATGCACCGGTTTCTCGCCACGCTGTTCCGCATCGAAGGTTTCAAAGTGGTGGAAGTGCCCATCAGCCATCATCCGCGCAACGCGGGCAAGAGCCACTATGGCGTGCTGAACCGGGCGTTCAGCGCCAGCTACGATCTCTTCGCCGTGCGCTGGATGAAAAAGCGCATGTTCCGCTATTACGTGGAAGAATGTCAGCCGCCGGAAATGCGGAATCCGCACATGGGCCGCATCTGGCGCGGGCCGGAGACGTAAGCAGGTAAAGCCGGGGAAATATCCAACACCCAACATCGAACGCCCAACATCCAATGAAAAGGGGGCGGGAAGAAGTATGTTTTGAGCTCGCCCTCACCTGTATCCTCCACCGGGGAGAGCGGGTTTTCCTGGCATCCTTTCCAGTCATTCGCCCACCGGTCCGACCAATCCAGCCGCTCGATTCACGACAGACGCGGCAACCGTTTCTCCCTCGCCTCGGGGGAGAGGGCCGGGGTGAGGGCGAGCGTTATACCATATAAATATAAGTCTGGCATCGTGTCAGGCGTTTTCCATAGGCACAAAAAACGGGCGGCAATCACTTGCCGCCCGTGGTGTTTCGGTCCTTAAACGACCGGATTAAATCGTATCCTTGAGGATGGTCAGGAACTGCTTCATGGCCGGTGAGAGCACCTTGTTCTTCTTATAAATTGCGGCCAGCGGACGGTAGAATTCGCCGTCATCAATTTCAATCGCCACCAGCGTCTGCTTGCTGATTTCCTGCGTCACCGTGCCGAGGGGCACGATGGAGATGCCGGCGTCGATTTCCACGGCGCGCTTCACGGTTTCCACGTTGTCGAATTCCATGACGTGCTTCACATCCACGCCGTGCTCGCGCAGGATCTTGTCCAGCGCCTTGCGGGTGGGGATGTCCGGCTCGAAACCAATGACCTTCTGGCCGACGAGATTTTTGAGCTTGATCGTCTTCTGGCGCGTAAACGGATGCTGCGGATGGCAGATCAGCACGAGGGGTTCCTTGCGGAGCGGAACGATTTCGAGCTTCGAATCCTTCTGCGGATAGGCAACTAGGCCGAGGTCCACCACGTTGCTGAACACATCTTCATACACCTGATTGGCGCGGCGGTATTCCACGTGCACGTTCACCGTGGGATAGCTCTTCATGAACTTCTTGATGTACGGCGGCAGATCGTGGAGGCCAATGGAGTAAATCGTGGCCACGCGGATGGTGCCGGAAATGATGTCCTTCAGCTCCTGCAGCTTGCTGTGGAGGGACTCATAAGTCTGGATGATTTGTTTGCTGTAATCATACAATACCTGGCCCTCGCGGGTGAGGCGGAACTTCTTTTTGCTGCGCTCAATGAGCAGCGATTTGAAAACGCGTTCAAGGGAACTAATCTGCTGGCTCACGGCAGACTGGGTTACCCCGTTGATTTGGGCGGCCTTGGTGAAGCTTTCCGTCTCCGCCAAGTCACAAAAAACTTTAAGGCTTTCGATTTGCATAAGCTCAGTTAACGCCAAGAGTCATCTCAAGTCAATACCTGCATGCAAATTTTCGTACGGGTGACTAATTGGCAAGGGATGGTTGGACAAGGTAAGGTTTTGGGGTAATCCAGCTAAACCGTTGGATTACCGTACGGAATGATCGGGGAAAGGGGGATGGGAACATCCAACATCCAACATCCAATGAAGGAGAAAAAGGCGCGCGGGGAGGTGGCGGGCACGGCGTGACGTGCCCCACCGGGACCGACGTCAGGCCGGCACCAATTCAATCTTCACTTTGCGACCCAGCGCCCGGGCGGCTTTGCCCAGCGTGTTCAAGGTAACCGAGGAGTTGGAGGCATCCAGCAGCCGATCCACCGCCGCGCGACTGGTTTTCATCCGGGCCGCCATTTGCGTCTTGGTGAGTTCCTGTTCTTTCAAAAGGTGCTCCAATTGCCGGCTCAACGCTTGTTTCAGCGCCCGGGACTCGACTTCACCGAGAATGCCCTGTTCATTCAGGAAATCCCTGAAGTCGCCACCATGATGGTTTTTTTTGCTCATAACAGATATTGTCTTTTTCGTTTTTTCGCCAGTTCCAGTTCGCCTTGCGGGGTCTTTTGCTGCTTCTTGATGAAGCCATGCAGCAGCACGATTTCCTGATCCACCAGCGCGAACAGTGTCCGCGCGATGCGATTATCCAGCCGTGAACGGACTTCCCAAATGCCGTCACCGAGGTTATCAACCAGCGGCTTGCCGATCGGCCACGCATATTGCACCGTCAGAATGTCCGTGCCGATGACCTTGCAATCCTCTTTGGATAAAGCTTTCAACCATTCCCGCACCGGTTCATTGCCGGTGTCCGTCTTGAAAAAAATGACTTTGAGCGGCCGTTCAGCTTTCATCCGTCATGCAACGTATCAGAAATGATACGTTTGTCAATTTTCGCTGCGCAAAATATTGATCCGAAGATGATCGGGTTGAGGGCGGCGGAGACGGCGGGATATTGCGTGAGCAACCCCGCGAGTGCGTCGTGATTGGTGGAGCATTGGCAAATCGGCCGCGTCATGGAGGGCGGCGGGAAGCGGAGCGCCACGCCGCTTTCGCCCGTATGATGCGGATAAAATGGAGCATGGCGTCCCCATGCGCTCGAAAGCGGTGTCGCCGCTGCGCTCTGACACCGCAATCCATGACGCGTTGGGCACGCGGGAGCGGTGGCCGTCGCGCCAGCGTCTTGAGCCCCTTTAAAAACTTTGCCGAGCTGGCTCATAACCAACCCTCCACAAATGGCAGCCATCTGCGAAGTAAGCTGACGACCGGCCCAAGCAAGCGGTCTGATCGTAAAAACCCACGAGCCGAACGTCCGGCAGCCAACTCCCAAGCTACTCGCCAGCCGGTGTAAAAACCAAGCAAAGAGGCAAAGGCTGGAATGGCGATGATGAATAACGCCAGAAAAATGATGATGACATCGGGCGGGCGAAAGAAATGCGATATGCCGAAAATGGCCAATAAAATCAGGCCAACAAAGGTGCTGAAATAAGCTGAAAAAGGAAAACGCCGGGAAATGAGCCTGCCATGCCCGCAGCAATTTTCTTGGCAAGGGCGCGTGTGTGTGGAGAAAACGCCAGAACAATCGCCACCATCCAAACCGCACACGCGGCAGCAAAGTAAACCATCAGAGCCAAAATGTATGCGAATGTCGGTGGCATAGGTGGCCTAACTTAAAAGGAGCCACCGCCTACTCGCGACGTGAACCGCGATAGCGGAACGGGCAGCGCCAACGGCGGCTCCGGCGACTTAGGCCACACGTCGAAATCTGACAAATCTAACCTCTCCATCATAATCAAACTTTCGTGTCTCATCCTGCATTATGTCCAGCGCCCGCTCGGGCGAGAAACCACCAGTGCCAGCGCCAATGAGTGGGAACGCGATGGAACGATAGCCTCGCTCGTGTGCGATGGCGAGTGCGCTACGGACGCAACTGCGGATGGCTCGTTCAGACGACTGCCAGAATATGCTGATGCCAGCAACATGAATAATGCCACGAAAAGGCAATCGGCCTGCACATGTCTCGACAGCACCACCGAGTCGAATCGCACCTTTGCGCCCCAACTCTCGAAACGGCTCATAACCTGCCCGACGCTTAATCGCGCCCGAAACGCCCTGTGGCAACAACAACCACCAAGGGATGATATTTCTGTTCCAAGCGTTAACGATGACATCCACATCTTGGTCGAGCAAGTCTCCATCGGTGACTCGTATCTCCATGCGCGTAGTGTGGCCTAACATTGTTCTTCTACCGCCCGCTGCGGCACGATTATTTCCATGAGTTCGATCTTATTTAAGTCTTTTCCCTTTTGTCCACAAATAATTAGCGCTCAAACATGCCCAATATGGGATTGGGAAATGCCACCCACAAAGCCTAATAATCCATTTCAACCACGAATTAACACCAAGGGACACGAATTGAGACGATGACCGGACGCAGAACTATATGATGGCATTTATCCCGGCCTCCGCTCGCGGGCTCGCTCCAGCCTGGGCAATAATACCATTTGGAGTTTGAAACTGCACAATAATCTTCGTGCACGAGGGTTGCCCGCGTTGAGCGCCAGCGGAGCGCGGCATTCAGAGCCTGTGTGAAAATATCCGAAACGCGAAAAATTCAGTCAAAAAACTGGTTCAAATCACCTTCGGAAAAAATCAAAATGCGCCATAAGCCAATTGTAAGCGCCGGTTTTTTTGGCGATTTGTTTTTCACACAGGCTCTGAAGCCCGCGCCCCGTACACGTCCACACCAGCCGCCCGCCCTACGCATCAACTCATCGTAAATGCCTCGGGCAACAACCCCGGTACCGTGAATTCCCGGATGTTTTTTAAATCATCACTGTCGGCGATGAAGACATCAGCTTTGGGCGCGTATTCGGCGAGCAACTGGCGGCAGGCGCCGCAGGGCATGGGGCCTTGGTCCCAGCGGGCCACCACAGCCACGGCCACAAAATCGCGCTTCCCCTCCGTCAGCGCCTTGAAGAGCGCGATGCGTTCCGCGCAGCACGTCAGCCCGTAGCTGGCGCTTTCCACATTCGCGCCGCCGATGATTTCGCCGGTACGCGTCAGCAGCGCGGCGCCGACCAGGAATTTCGAATACGGCGCCACCGCCCCCTTCCGGGCACGGGCGGCGGCTTTCACCAGGGAGGTTTTGACGGCGGCTTTATTTGTTTTTTTCATGGAGGCGGGCAAAGGCTTCGATCAGGGCGGCGCCGGATTGTTTGACGCGTTCGGCGGTGACGAGGACTTCATTGTGCGAGAGTTTTTCCGGGCTGATGCCGGCGGCCAGGTTGGTGATGCAGGAAACGGCGGCCACGCGCATTCCCTCATGGCGGGCGACGATGGCCTCCGGCACCGTGCTCATGCCCACGGCATCCGCGCCGAGGGTGGCAAAGGCGCGGACTTCCGCCGGCGTCTCGTAGCTGGGGCCGCTCACGGCCAGATAAACGCCGCGCTGTAATTTGAGTCCCGCCACCTTGCCGGCCTGCACCAGGCGCGTGCGCAGTTCCAAATCGTAAACCTCCGTGAGATCCACAAAGCGCGCCAGCCCGGGGATGGCCGGACCGCGCAGCGGGTTCACCCCCATGAAATTGATGTGGTCGGTGAGCATCATGAAATCGCCGGCATGAAATTTGGGATTGATGCCGCCGGCGGCATTGGTGAGCAGCAGATCGCGGATGCCGAAGGCGGCCAGGGTGCGGACGGCGAAAGTGACGCGGTCCATGGCATGGCCTTCATAATAATGGGCGCGCCCGCTCAGCACCGCCACCGGTGTGCCGCCGAGTTCGCCAAAATAGAGTTCACCCGCGTGGCCGCTCACACTGGGCAGCGGAAAACCCGGGATTTTGGCATACGGAATCTTTTTTTCGACGCGCAAACCGGCCAGCGCATGATGAAAGCCGCTGCCCAAAACAATCGCCAGCGTCGGACGCAAGGCTGACAATTTTTGCAAACGTTTGGCCGTCGTGGCCGGCAAAAGGGCCCCTTTTGTTACAGACATGAAACGTGAATAGCTGATTAACGGGTGAAACTGCAACACTTTTCGCTTTTGCAGACCCGTCCGGTCGTGTTCAATTGATGGTATGAGTCTGACCCATCCTTTGACCACCACGACGTTCGATCTGCCCGGCTACCGGGTGACGCGCTCCCTGGGCGTGGTGCGCGGCCTGATTGTCCGCTCGCGGTCGGTGATCGGCAATATCGGCGCCAATCTCCAAAGCCTGTTCGGCGGCAACATAACACTGTACACTTCATTGTGTGAGCAGGCCCGCGAGGATGCGTTCAACCTCATGTTGACGCAGGCGGGCACTCTGGGGGCCAACGCGGTGATCGGAGTGCGCTATGATGCCACCGAGATCGCTCCGGGCATCACCGAGGTGTTGTGCTACGGCACGGCCGTTTCCGTGGAAAAGGTCAATTGATTCGGAAATTTGACAAACTACGGAAGTTCGGCGCTATTGTTTCTCCGTCCCAAGGTGTAAAACGGCAACCCAACCGCCGCCGGAAATATCCGGAAATGAATTTTGCAAATGGCAGCTAATCAAACAGTGATGCAGTACAAACAACTCAGGGCGATGCCCGTGCGGCACACCCGGATTTTATCCGGGCGGCGGTGCCTGGCATTATGGTCCCCGGGGATGGAGTTGGCCGCATCATGAAGGCGCTGAGCCAGGACAGCTTCATGGCGCGGATTCTCGGCTGGGTGGCGGCGGCCGTCCTGCGCCATCCCCGTCTGTTTGTCTGGCCGCAGATCTTGATCTTCGGCCTCTGCGTGGCTTATACGGTTTTCCACCTGAAGCTGGACATGGACAACGACCATCTGGTCGGCCCCAACCAGCGCTATCACGCCAACCATCTGGCGATGCTCAAGGAATTTCCCGAGCCCGACCGGTTGGTGGTGGCAGTGGAGAGCGATAATCCGGAAAAAAACCGCCAGTTCGTCGAACGCATCGCCGTCAAAATCCAGGCCGAAACCAACCTGTTCCGCGATGTCTTCTACCAGCAAAACCTCTCGGTGATGCGGGAAAAAACCCTGCTGTACGCCTCCGACCAGGATCTGGTGGAGATGCAAAACCTGCTGCGCGTGGCGCAGCCGTTCATCCGCCAGTTTACGCAGACGACGAATCTCGTTTCGCTCTTTGAGCAGATCAACACCACTTTCCGTACCGCGCCGCAGGAAGAAACCACGGAGACGAAGTCGCTGGTAAAATCGCTGCCCTCGCTCACGCGCATCGTGTCGCAGGCCGAACAGGCGCTGCAACGCTCCGGTGTGCCCCCCTCGCCCAATGTCACCACCCTGCTGAGCGGGGATGAAAATGCGCTGCTGTCCAGTTACCTGACCTTTGCGAAGGGCCGGCTGTTTCTGGTAACAACGCATGCGCCGAATGATGATCTGACCGGCGATGCCATCGAACGCCTGCGCGTGCTGGTGCAGCAAACGGAGGCCGAAGTGCCCGGCGTGAACGTGGGCCTGACCGGCGAGCCCGTGCTGGATTACGACACCATGATGCAGGCGCAGAAGGACACCACCCTGGCGAGCATGGTGTCACTCGTGCTGTGCGCGCTGATCTTTATTTACGGTTACAACGAAACCGGCCGCCCCATCAAGGCGACGATTTGCCTCGTGATTGGCTTGGGCTACACGATGGGCTTTACCACGTTGGTGGTCGGGCACCTGAACATTCTCACCATCACGTTCGTGCCCATGCTGATCGGGCTGGCGATTGATTTCGGCGTGCATTTGATCACGCGCTACGAGGAGGAATTGCGTCATGGCCGGACCGAAGCCGAGGCGTTGACCAAGGCCATGGTGTTCACCGGGCAGGGCATTTTCACCGGTGCCCTGACCACAGCCGGCGCGTTTGGCGCCATGGCCTTTACGAATTTCAAGGGCATCCAGGAAATGGGCATCATCTGCGGCGGCGGCCTGATGCTGTGCCTCGTTCCCATGCTGACCATGCTGCCGGCGCTGCTGCTCCGGGGCCGGCAGAATGTGCTCGACCATAAGGTCCGGGAAGATGAGACCCGTGCGCGCATCGAAAACATCTGGCTGCAACGTCCCTGGCTTGTGGCCGGTATCACCGCCAGCCTGTGCGTGGCGGCCTTGATAGCCGGTCGCAAACTGTATTTCGATTACAATCTGCTCAAGATGCAGAACCCCCGCCTGCCCTCGGTGGTTTATGCACAGAAGCTGATGAACTCGGCGGACAAGTCGCTGCTCTACGCAGCGGTCATCACTGATTCACTAACCAATGCGGTGGCGCTGCAGCAGAAAATTGAAAAACTGCCGCTCGTGGCCGGCACGGAACCGGAGTTCTACAAGGATTTCCTCAATACCAACCAGTCCGAAAAACTGCGGCTGATCGGCCAGATCAAACAACAGGTGGCGGCAATGGATTTCGCCCCGCCGGATCCCCGGCCCGTGAATGTCGATGCCCTCACCAGCACGCTGTACAGCTTGTCCGGTTATTTGGGCAACGCCCTGGAGGCGGTCGGCACCAATGATGCCGAGCTCACAGCCCAACTCGTCCGTTTGCGGGAAGGCATTGGCAGCCTGCGCAAGACGGCCTTGCAAGGCGATGCCAAGGTGCTCGCCGAGCATGCCGACAAGCTCGCCCATTTTCAGCAGGCGCTCTTTGCGGATCTCGCGGATACGTTTCATCTGCTGCAACACCAGGACAATAGCGCCCCGCTGCAGGTAAGTGATCTGCCCCCGGCGCTGAAGAACCAGTTCATCGGCGTCTCCGGCAAATTCCTCATCCAGATTTACCCCAAGGAAGATGTGTGGGAACGTGCGCCACAGGAACGGTTCATCGCCGCGTTGCGGGCGATTGATCCGGATGTGACCGGCACACCCGTGCAGTTGTACGAATATGAATCCTTGTTGAAAAACAGTTATGTGCAGGCGTCATGGTATTCCCTCGCGGCGATCGCCCTGATGGTGCTGATCCATTTCCGCAGCCTGACCGCCGTAATCCTGGCGCTGCTGCCGGTCGGCATCGGCACGCTGTGGCTGGTGGGCCTGATGGGCTGGCTGAAAATGCCGGTGAATCTTTCCAACATCATGACGCTGCCCCTGGTGATCGGCATTGGCGTGACCAACGGCATCCACATCCTAAATCGCTATGCGGAAGAAGGTACGCCGGGTATATTGTCGCGCAGCACCGGCAAGGCGGTGCTCGTCTCAGGATTGACGGCCATCGCCGGATTCGGCAGTCTGATTCTGGCGCAGCACAACGGCATTCACAGCCTGGGGGTGATTATGTCGGTGGGCATTGCCATGTGCATGCTGGCGGGCTTGACGTTTTTGCCGGCCTTTTTAAATTTGATCGGACGCTGGCGTCCCTTGATTGACAATAAAAAACCCGATGCTGACGACTCGTCAACACCGGGTTCAGGAGGAACCGAGGTAAAAAACCTCAATTAAGTCCAAAATAAGTCACAATTTGCCAAAAGTCAATATCAATGTAAAATGCATGGGTAAATTGACTCATATTGGCTAATAACCGAATACGGTAACGATAACTTTAAAAAATGATTCAGCGCCAAATCGCAGTCGCAGTGATAATTAGCTTGGGAGGCGTTTTTGCCCGTCCATTGGCCGCGGCGACGCCCAATCCCGACCGCGGTCCCGCGCTGGCGCGCTTCCAATTGACGCTCGAAGAGGGCGTTCGCACCGAGGCCGCCGGCCCGTTTTATTATTCGGAAACCAAGGGACAGGAACATAATTGGGGCTTCATTCCCTTTTATTCGCACTACGTCGATCCGTCCGTGGAATACAGTGAGAAGGAAATTCTTTATCCCCTGTTTTCCGACATTCATTACGGCAAGGAGCATCGCTGGCAGTTCGGCCAGTTGTACAGCATTGCCCTCGGTGGAGAACCGGATGACAGCACCACCCGGCGCGTGACCGTGTTTCCATTTTACTTCAAGCAGCGCGCCGCCGACACGAATCTGAATTATACGGCCTACATGCCGTTCTACGGGCGCCTGAAGGACCGTTTGTTTCACGACGAAATGTATTTCGTGATGTTCCCGTTTTACGCGGAAACCCGCAAACGGGATGTGGTGATCAAAAACTACATGTACCCCTTTGTGGATGTCCGCCATGGCGATGGCATGCACGGCTGGCAAGTGTGGCCCATCATCGGCCGCGAACACAAGGACGTGACCACCCAGACCAACGGGTTTGGCGAGGCGATCGTGGTGGGCGGCCATGACCGGTCCTTTTTCATATGGCCGTTTTATCTGAAGCAGGACAACGGCGTGGGCACGGATAATCCGGAGAAAAACCGCACTTCGTTCCCCTTCTACTCGTACTCGCGGTCACCGCTGCGGGACGCCACCTCCGCCCTCCTGATTTTCAACTGGATCGACGATCGCGGGAAAAAGTACCACGAGTGGCAGGGGCCCTGGCCGTTTGTCATTTTCACGCGCGGCGAAGGCAAGACCACGTCGCGCGTCTGGCCGGTGTTCAGCCAGTCGCATGATGCCTCGCAGGAGAGCGATTCGTACCTGTGGCCGGCGTATGTGTATCGGAGCACGCATTCGGCGGATCTGGATTTCCGGCGGACGCGCATTGGCTTTTATCTGTACGTCAGCGTGGTGGAAAAGAATCTCGCCACCGGCGGGGAACGCCGCCGGCTGGATATATGGCCGTTCTTCACCTGGCACCGGGATTTCAATGGCAACGAGCGGTTGCAAATTCTGGCCCCCGTGGAACCCGCCATCCCCGACCAGCGCGGCATTGTGCGCAACTGGTCGCCGTTCTGGTCGTTCTGGCGCGCCGAAAAGAACGCGCATACCGGGGCCACCAGCCGGTCATTGCTCTGGAATTTTTACCGCTGCGAGACCCGGCCCGGGTACAAAAAAGTCTCGCTCTGCTTCGGCCTTTTTGGGTATGAATCAGGCGGGGAAAGCAAGCCGGCCACTCCGGATTCAAGTCCTGGCCCGGCGGTGAACACTCATTGATTTATGTTTGATAACATCGGACAGATTGCCCTTCTGTTCTGGCGCACGGTGCTGGCTTTGCCGCAGACGTGGCGCCAGCGGCAGAAGGTGTTTGATCAGTTTTTCGAAATCGGCAACGCCAGCCTCCTGATGGTGTGTGTGCTGTCGTTTTTCATTGGCGCGACCATCGCCCTCGTCACGGGGCCGGTGATGGTGGAGCGCAGCCTCAGCAACGCCGTGGGCGGCGTGGTGGGTTATGCGATTGCGAATGAACTCGCGCCGGTCATGATGGCCATCCTCATCGCCGGCCGCATCGGCTCCGCCATGGCGGCGGAAATCGGGTCCATGCGCGTCTACCAGGAAATTGACGCCCTGCGCACCATGAACATCAATCCCATCACCTATCTGGTGCTGCCCCGGGTGCTGGCCATTTCGCTGGCGTTGCCCATGCTGGTGGTATTCGCGATTCTCGTCGGCTGGTTCGGCGGCGCGGTTGTGGCCAATTTCAATCACCTGATGGACATTCCGTTCCAGGTCTTTTTTGCCGACCTGAAAGACATTGTGCATCTCGAGGATGTCGTTCACGGCCTGATCAAGAGCTTCTTTTTCTCGGTGATCATCGGCATTATTTCCTGCCATCAGGGGCTCACGACCATTGGCGGCCCGCGCGGCATCGGCCGCTCCGTGACCAAGGCCGTGGTCAATTCCATTGTGCTGGTGGTGTTCATGGATTACATCCTCACCCTGGTCCTCACCCATTTCTCGCACCGATGAATACTTCCAACGGTAACAACTCCAACGGCAAAGCAGGTGGCGTCAACCTCGTGGTGCGCGGCCTGCGCAAGAGCTTTAACGGCCAGGAAGTGATCAAGGGCATTGATTTTGAGGTCCAGCCCGGCGAAATCTTCGTCATCATGGGGCCGAGCGGCAGCGGCAAAAGTGTGCTGCTCAAACATCTCATCGGCCTCGAACCGGCGGATGCCGGCGACATCCTGATCAATAACGAACCCATCACGAACCCGGAGATCGCCGCGAAATATCGTATGGCCCTCGTGTTCCAATCCGGCGCGCTGCTGAGCTCGCTGACCGTCGGCGAAAACGTCGGTCTCTACCTCGCCGAACACCGGTTGAAACCGCCGGAGGAAATCGAGCGCATCGTCGCGGAAAAACTGACCGACGTCGGCCTCAAGGATGTCATGCACAAGCTGCCCTCCGAACTTTCCGGCGGCATGAAGAAACGCGCCGCCATCGCGCGCGCCCTCGTCATCGAACCGCAGCTCATTCTGTACGATGAACCGACCAGCGAGTTGGACCCGCTCTCCTCCATCGTCATCGGCGAGGAAATCCTGGAGCTGAACCGGCGCACCGGCGTGACCTCCCTGGTCGTGTCCCACGATCGCGACCTCGCCTTCGGCGTGGCCACCCGCATCGCCATCATTTCCGAAGGCCGCATCCTCACGATCGGTACGCCGGACGAAGTCAAACAGTTCAAGCACCCCCTCGTGCAACAATTTTTGCATGCTGATTTCAAACGTGAAAGATAAACCATTCCGCCTATGAAAAACTCCCTCGAAACCAAGCTCGGCGTCTTTGTCGTCCTCGTCATCTTCGCCGCGTGGGCCATCGTTGAAACCCTCGGCAGCGCCGATATCTTCAGCCACGGCTACCATATCAGTGCGCAATTCGACAACGCGCAGGACCTCAAGATCGGCGACCGCGTCAAAATGGCCGGCGTCGAAATCGGCCGCGTGGACAACATCTCCCTCAGCGATGAGAAGGTGGTTGTTACCATGAAGCTCAAGAGCGACGCCGTGGTCCACACCGACAGCAAGGCCGCCATCAAGTTCACCGGCCTCATGGGCCAGAACTTTGTCGCCGTCGGCTTCGGCTCCGCCGCCGCCCCCAAAGCCGCCGATGGCGCCGTGCTCGAAACCTATGAGCAGCCCGATCTCAGCGCCATCATGGCCAAGCTCGACACCGCCGCCAGCGGCATCCAGAACCTCACCAAGAGCTTCACCGGCGACAAGATCGACAACCTCATCGGACCGCTCACCGACTTCTTCAAGCAGAACAGCGGCCCCATCACCGCCACCATTGCCAACGTAAAGAACATTTCCAGCCAGATCGCCGCCGGCCAGGGCACCGTGGGCAAGTTGATTTATGACGAATCGCTGTACGCCTCCGCCATGACCACCGTCACCAATCTGCAGGACACCGTGGCCTCCGCCAAGCTCGTCGTGGACAACGTCAATTCCGGCCAGGGCACCATCGGCAAATTGCTGACCGATGAAACCCTTTACCGCGCCACCACCTCCTCCATGACCAACCTGAACGGCATCCTGTCCAAGATCAACGGTGGCAACGGCACCGTCGGCAAACTCGTCAACGACCAGGAATTCTACAAAAACGCCAAGCTCTCCCTCCAGAAACTCGACAAAGCTGCCGACGGCCTCGAAGACCAGGGCCCGCTGAGCGTGCTCGGCATTATGGCCAACAACCTGTTCTGATGGTCCCGGCGGACGGCTACCGGCCCCGCGAATGATTCAACGAAGACCCGGCCTTTAAAACGCCGGGTCTTTTTCTTTTATATCAAAGTCAATTTTTACCAGCCGCATCCGCCTGCGCTTTCTGAATCTGTTTCACCAGGTCGTTGTATTTCGCGACGATGTCGTTGCGGTCTTTGATGGCGGCGTTGTATTTCGTCACGAGCTCGTCGCGCTGGGTGGCCAGTTCCGCGAGCGCGGCGTTCTGCTTGGTGATGCCGGTGGCGGCTTCTTTCAACTTGGCTTCGAGAGCGTCCACGCCGGTCTGATATTCGGCGACTTGGTTGGTGAGGCTTTGGTTCAGGAAGCTGATCCGGTTGAGTTCGCGTTTCTGCGTGGTGATCAGAGCTTCATTGGCCTGCGCAGCCTCCTTGAGGGTGGTCAATTCGGCATCAAACGTGCCAACTTGGTGGTTGAGCGTGGCCAGGGAATTGGTATAGCCCTGGATGGCAGTGTCCCGCTGAAAGACAAGTTGGTTAAGCCCGCCGATGGCATTACGCTGTACGATTTGATCGTGCCACTGATAAAGGCAGAGACCGCAGAGGCCGATGGCCAGGACGATGAGCAGGTTGCGTTGGAAATATTTCATAGGATTCAGGGCTGGCCGGGCAAGGTTTTGACGGCGAGGGCGACGCGCTGGACGCCGGCGTGCTTAACAAAGTCCAGGGCAAACATCACATTGCCATGAGTGGTGTCCCGGGTGCCGGTAATGTAAACGGGCAGATTGGTGTTCAGGCTCAGCCGATTCGTGAGCAGGGTAAAAAGATCCGGCAGGCTCAGCGCGCGGTCACCCACCGAAATCTGGCCGTCTTTCTCCACGGTGAGGTTGACGATATCCGGCTTGGTCGCAGCGGTGGCGAGCGTGGCGGTCGGCAGGCCGGCCTTGAGCGTGCGGACGATCTGCATCTGCAGGCTGACCATCATGAAGGCGGCGAGCAAAAAGAACATGATGTCAATCAGCGGAATGATCTCCAGCCGGGTCTTGGCAGCAGGCAATGGATTGCGAATTTTCATGGCATGGTGGCGGCGGGTGATGGACTGGCAACCATGAAGGCAACTTTTTGCACGCCGGCACGGCGGACAGCTTCATAGACATCCACCATATGGGCCTGCACGGTATTGCGGTCGCCGCTGATATACACCGGCAGGTTGGTATCGGCGTGGCAGCGATTGCTGACCGTGAGATACAGTTCCGCAAGCGACACCTGCCTCTTTTCAATCCAAGGCTGACCGGCTTGATCCACAGCGATATTGATCATATCCGGCTTGTAGTCGGGCTTCGCCTGCGCGGCGGGTGGGAGATTAACTTTAATGTTGGCGTTCCGGCTCATTTGCAGGCTCACCATCATGAAGGCGGCGAGCAGAAAGAACATGATGTCGATCAACGGAATGATCACGATCCGCGTCCGGCGCTGGGGAATGGGCGAGGTTATTTTCACCGGGAATGATTATTTGGCGGCGGGTGGCTGATCTTTTTTGCCGCCGACCATGACCTCGATGTTGGTGGCGGCGGTTTCCAGCTCAAACTGCAACTGGGTGACCTTGGCGGAAAAAATATTGTAAGGAATGAGTGAAACGATCGCGATGCCAAGGCCGCAGGCCGTGGCGATCAATGCCTCGCCAATGCCGCCAGTAACGGCCGAGACCGAAAGTTCCGCACTGCCGATGTTCAGGAAGGCGCGCATGAGACCGGTGACCGTGCCGAGCAAACCGAGCAGCGGGGCGAGCGTCACAAGGGTGTCCATGATGGTCAGAAATCGCCCGGCGCGCCGGAGCTCAATCCCGGCGGCGAGCTGCAGGGCACCTTCAAGTGAGGTGTGAACGTGGTTCAAGCCGCGGTAAATCATGCGAACAATGGGGTCGCCGGAATCCTCGGCGATTTTCGTAGCGGCGGGGACGTCGTGGTTTTCAATGGCCGCCAGAATTTGCTCCAGCTTGTGCGGTTCACGACGGCGGCTCTCGCGCAGCCACCAGAACGTTCGTTCGCCAACGACCGCGATGGCCACGATGGCACTGATGAGAATGGGCCACATGATGGGCCCGCCTTTGAGGAAGAATTCGATGACGATGTTGGCTAGCATAATGAATGGTTTGGTTTGCGGGATCAGTTCAGTTGGAGACGATAAATGATGGTGGTTTGAAAGGTGCGATTTCCGTTTCCGCCCGGCAGGTGCCAGTGGCGGCGGATAAAATCCACGGTGGCGCGGTCCAGAATGGGATAACCGGAGGAGCTTTTCAGATCCACGGACAGGACATTACCGGCGGCATCCGCTTGCAGAGTAACGGTCACACTCCCCTGCTCGCCTTGCTCCTTGGCGATGGGCGGGTAGGACGGCGAGGGTCGGTCCCCGCCGGTGCCTGTATCAGCCACGGACTGGATGCGGGCAGAGACGCTCATGGGTTCCGCCGGAGGTGCGGCGGCCATCGAGGCGGGCACGACCAGTCCGCCCAGCGTGGGCACCGAAAACTGGATGTTCGGCAGGGACGGAATCACAACGGCCACCGGCGTGGCCTCGGCGGCGGGATCAGGACGCTCCTGTTTTTGCGGCTGGCTGTCAGTAGGCGGAATCACGACCGGTTCGACGACCACCGGGACGGGTTCATCCAGAGGCGCCACAGCGCGGATATCCACGGATCCGCGCCGGGCGCCGCACAGGCCGATGAGCAAAAAGACGAGGCACACCGAGTTGACCCAAGCGAGCGGGCGCTCGGGATCGCGGTCAGCCCCGGGGAGACAGAGGCGCGCCAGATCGTCTTGCAAGCCGGCTCCGGGATTCAACCGGCTGGCTTCGTTTGATTTCATGTTTGGATGCGGGCGAAGCGCTTCAGAATGCGTAGCTGAGAGAACCAAAGAATCCGAGTCGTTCGCCGTATTGCGCGGCGTTCACACCCACGCCGGAACCGTCGCGCAGTTCGTACACGTTGTCCGTCAGGTTCACCACGTCGAGCCGGGCTTTCAGCATCCGCTTGTGCGGCAGGTTGAAACCCTGTTCGATGCCGACGTTGATGGAGTAATAGGCCGGCACGCTGGCACCGTTGGGAATATTCGAGCCATCGGCGGCCGTGCCATCGGTGCGCAAGCCGCTGCCATAGAGGGCATCCATGAAAACGCGCGTGCGGCCGGTGTCGCCTTCCTTCCAGGTGTAGGCAATGCCGAAGGAGCCGGTGTAGCGCTGGTCGTGATCGAGGGAGATCCAGTGGTTCTGGACGTAGGCGGCGTCCGTGGGATCAAACAGGAACTGCGAGGAATTCCAGCCTTTGCCCTGGGCCTTGGAGTACGCGACGTTCGCGTAAACGGAAAAGCCGTGGTGCTCGTAGCTGGTGGTGAATTCCACACCATAGATGCGGCCCACGGAATAATTGAACGCGGCCGGAATCAGGCTCTGCCCAAAGAGGCCGTCATCCAACTGGTTTTGGGCGGTCTTGTAATAGCTGTCGAGACCGGCCTGCCAGCCGGGCAGAAGTTTCTGGCTGACGCCGACGTCATAATAATTGGCGCGCTCGGATTTGACGTTGCTGTCCAGATCGGTGGCGGACTGGTTGGAGGTGCCGTCAAATTTCGTCAGGCTGCCGGCGGAAACACTCTCGGCTGGCGGCGGGGTGAAGTAACGCGAATACCCGGCATGCAGCGTGGTGGCATCGGTGGGCTGATAAATGAGGTTCACGCGCGGGCTAAGCTGGTTTTCGTTGTCGAAGGACGAATTGTAAACATCGAAGCGTGCGCCGTAGTTGAGGGTGACCTTCGGCAGGAGTTTCCATTCATCCTGCAAATAAACCCCGGCAAACATCGCCTTGATGTTGGAATTATCCACGATGTTGGTGAGGCTGGTGGGATTGCCGGACACCGGGTCCAGATTGAAGGCGGTGGTGGAGGTATCCACGGCGGTGGATTCGCTCATCAGCATGGCTCCGCCGCGCAGGGTGTGCTTATCGCCGAGCTCATAGCTGGCATCGGCCTGGAGGCCGCCGGAGTAGAGGTTGCGCTGGACGTCGCTGGCCACGCCATTGTAATAGAGGTCCCCCACGGGGTCGGGGGTGAAGTGGACATCGCTATTCCGGACAAAGGTGGAGACCTGCAGGTTCAGGTCGCCGGCCGATTTCTGGTAGGCAATGACGCCGTAATAATTCTGCTCGTTCTGGTTTTCATTGAGGTTGGCGGAATTGAAGCTGGTGGCCGACTGGCCGGGCATGGCCGTCCACCACGGATTGGGCGAGGGATTGGACGTGGTGGCGCCGGGCGCGCCGGGGTCCAGCCCGGGTGTGTTCGGAATCTGAAAATCGCTATAGTCGGCGCTGCCCATCACGCTGATCCGGCTGGTGTCATCCAGAATATAGGACAGATAGGTAAATCCCCGGTACTGGCCGGTGGTGTCATGGATGGCATTGTGGCTGGCGGTGGGATTCTCGATGCCCAGATCATTGTGATCGTAGCTGCCATCGAAGAAGTAATTGAGTTTCCCTTGCGAGCCGCCGTATTCGAAGCTGGGGCGGTAGGTGTTGTAGCTCCCGCCATAGACTTCGCCACTGCCACCGTTTTCAAAGGCGCCGCTTTTGGTCTGAATATCCACCACGCCGGCCGTGCGGAAACCGTATTGCGCCGGCAGGGAGCCGGTGATGAGCTGCATGGAATCCACAAAGCGCGGGTCCAGTTCCTGGCCGAAGCCGGTGACGCCCTCGGGAAGGAGCACATCGTTGATGCGGTACTGCAGGTTCGCATGTTCGCCGCGCACGTGCAGCCCGCCGTTCGGGGCGGAGTCCTCCGCCACGCCCGGCGCGCGGAGGATGATCTGACTGAAGGGAGCATTGCCGCCCTGCGAAGCCGATTCGATCTGCGACTGGTTGATCGTGTAGGCCGAGGCGCCGAGCGACGGCACGATCTGGCTGCGCGCCTGGTTCAACTGACCGACCACGGTCACATTGCCCAGATCAGTGACGTTGGTGACGCCGCCGGCAGGGATGTTGTTTGTGGAAGTAACGCTATTTGACTGGGCGAAGGCCGCTGTCCCGCAGGACAGGGCCGCCGCCGAAATGACCGACCGATAAAATTTACCGCTGCTGACGTTATGCTGCTTTGTTGCCAATTTTTTCATAATAAATCCAATAATGGTTAAGTTAATGGGCGGATCTGCACAGAGCCGCCCTCTGCCATGCACACGCACGGCAGAGTTATTGCCAAGGGAATCAAACGGAAATCAGCCGCCACGGACAGTGGCGACCGAACGGAATATCAGGAAAGGACGGCAGGCAGCGGCGGACCGCGATCGGCGGGCAGAACGATGAAGGTGGGAACAAAGCCAGTGACGGGGACGAGCAGGACGAGCGGACCGCCCGGGACGAACGGGGCCGGTTCCACGCCCACGGCGGCATGCTCCACCTGGCCGTGGGCAAAGAGCGTGATGGCGCATTGATGACCAGCCTCGCGGGCATCGGAGTGCAACCGCTCATGCAACGTTGGGGAAGCCGCCAGCAGATTAAGCGCAAGGACAACCAGCACCAGCATGGCAGCCACGACTGGCGATAAACATCCCGGTAAACAACCCCTTAAATGGCGCTTCGTGTATTGCAAAGCGTTTGCAATATATAAATGAGCTGGATTAAAGCAAGCGGATAATGCTCTCTGCCAAAGTTTTTGCATTATCAATCGCGCTTCCTAAGGGGAGGCCGAAATCGCAAAAACCAAAGTGCGCCCACTGAAGTTAACATTTGCGTTCACGACAAAGGGGTCAGTCAATAGTTTTGTGCTATTTTGATTAACAACCCGGCCATTTACCACCAACCAAAGCGCGGGAGTATGTTGATAACGCAAATTGGAATCTGGGTTCGCAGCCCTCGAATGGTTTAACTGAAACTTTGGTGCAATTGGATTAACCAAACCATCCACAATGCCAGCACAGTGGTTCGTTTGCGTTATCTACATACTCCCGCCAAAGCGAAACCATGGACCGCCAATGTCCATCCCGCCCGGCCATGATGAGCCCAGTGAAAATACGCATTCCGACCCAGCTAATCGGCACCAGCCCCACGCCCGCTACCTTACCGCGCGCCTCTGCCATTGGATGTTGGGCGTGGCAACCGTCCGCAAGGACTGTTTGGTGGTGGATATTTCCTCATCCATGTGCCTGTTGTCCCTTTAGCCCTTTCCCAAGCAACCACTGAATCAACCACAACCGCATCATTAAACCCATCGCACCGCTAATAAATCCATCCTCAATCCTCCACCCGCAATCCTCATTTATCTTATGAAACGCACCGGCAAAATCGCCCGTCTCCCGCACCACCTCCGCAACCAGCTCAACCAGCGCCTCTACAACGGTGAACCCGGCGTGGACCTCATCCAATGGCTCAACAGCCTCCCCGAAGTCCAGGCCATCCTCGCCGAACATTTCAACGGCGTCCCCATCAGCCCCCAAAACCTCTCCGAATGGAACAATGGCGGCTTCCTCGACTGGCTCACCACCCAGGAACTCCTCGAA
>CAIJGS010000330.1 GCA_903820285.1 uncultured Verrucomicrobia subdivision 3 bacterium
AGACGGAGAGACCGACGGAAATCGCAGGACGAACGCCTTGGTAGAACAGGTCGGTTGCCAGATAAATCTGACCGTCCGTGATCGAAATCACGTTGGTCGGGATGTACGCGGAAACGTCGCCGGCCTGGGTTTCGATGATCGGCAAAGCCGTCAGCGAACCGTTGCCGTATTTTTCACCGACGCGCGCGCTGCGTTCGAGCAGGCGGCTGTGCAGGTAAAACACGTCACCGGGATACGCTTCGCGGCCGGACGGGCGCTTCAAAACGAGGGACACCTGGCGGTAGGCGACGGCATGCTTGGAGAGATCATCATAAATGATGAGGGCATCCATGCCGTTATCCATGAACCATTCGCCAATGGCGGCACCGACGAACGGAGCGAGATATTGGTTGGCGGCGGAATCGGAGGCGGAGGCAACGACGACGACTGTGTAAGGCAATGCGCCGGCTTCTTCGAGCACGCCAATCACGCGGGCGATGTTCGACTGCTTCTGGCCGATGGCCACGTAAATATTGTAGATGGGACGGAAGCTGGCGTCACCGGCGGCTTCGGCAGCCTTGTTGATGCGCGCCTGATTGATCATGGTATCCACGCCGATCGTGGTCTTGCCGGTGGAACGGTCGCCAATGATCAGTTCGCGCTGACCGCGGCCGATCGGGATCATCGCGTCGATGGCCATGATGCCGGTTTGCACGGGCTGGCTCACACCGCGGCGCTTGACGATGCCGGGGGCGATTTTTTCGACGGGATAGAAAGCGGTTTCCTTGATGGGGCCCTTGCCATCGAGCGGCTGGCCAAGGGAGTTGACGACGCGGCCCAAAAGACCTTTGCCGACCGGCACCTGCAGCAGCTTGCCGGTGGTGCGGACTTCGGTGCCTTCTTTCACCGAGGTGTAATCACCCAGGATAATGGCGCCGACTTCGGTCTCTTCGAGGTTCAGCGCGAGGCCGATGATGCCGTTACCGAAGTCGAGCATCTCGTTGAGCATCGTGTCGGTGAGGCCTTCGATCTTGGCCACACCGTCGCCGATTTCGCGAACGGTGCCGACGTTTTGTTTGGCCGTCGCGGTCTTGACACCGGCGATCTGGGCTTCGATTTCTTGCAACAAATTACTCATAGTATCCGATTAAAAAGTCTGCTCCAATTTTTCCAGCCGCGTTTTCACGCTGCCATCATAAAGATCACTGCCCACCTGGATGCGCAACCCGCCGATGAGGGCGGGGTTCCGCCAGTACTGGATGTCCAGTCCCGCGCCGTACCGTTTTTCCAGACTGGCCTTGATGGCCGCCATCTGGTCCGGGGTGGTATCCACGGCGTTTTCCACCCGCACACTGCGGCGGGCGAGTTCCAGCTTCACCAGGCGGTGCAGGCGGGTCAGGATCCCCACGTAACCGCGGGGTTTCTTTTCCAGCAGCAGGGAAACGGTCTGGCGCACGCGGCTCTCATCGAGAACCCCGTTCACGAGACAGCCCCGAAAGAGCTGACGCGCATCGCGCTGGGCTTGCTTGGTAATTTTCATCCCGGTGGAATCTGCTTAGGCGATTTGCTTCTGGGTCTCCTCCGCGAGGCGACGCTGGTCGTCCGCAGTGAGCACCTTGCCGGTGACGGTGAGGGTGGTCTGAACCACCAGCCGGCCGACTTCACGCTTCAGTTCGGCGAGCGTGGCAGCGCGTTCCTGCTGGGCGGCTTCGCGAGCCTTGGCGATGATCTGCTCGGCGACGGCGATGGCCTTCTGCGATTCCTGTTCGGTCACGCGGGAGGCGGCGGCGCGGGCATCGGCAATGATCTTGTTGGCCAGTTCGCCGGCGTCGGCCAGAATTTTCTGGCTATCAGCCTGGGTCTGCGCGAGTTGGGTCTTGATCTTATCGCTATTGGCCACACCCTCGGCGATCTTCGCCTTGCGCGCGTCCAGGATTTTGAAGACCGGCGCGTAGGCGAACCGCTTCAATACCAGCAGCACAATGGTGAAGTTGATCAACTGAATGATCAACTTGGACCACTGGATGCCAAGCATTTCGAGTGTCTCGTTCATGCGAGCCTCAGATTAGTGAGCTTTGCCGAGCACGAACGCGACAATGGCGGCGCCTTCAGCGAGGGCGATACCAAGAATCATGATCGCGAAAATCTTGCCGAACGTGCCCGGATTGCGGCCGATCGCCATCGCGGCGCCAGCGGCGGCAATACCGATACCAATGGCTGCACCACCGAAGGCCAGACCGACGTGAATATTTCCGAATGTTTCTGCGAGCGTCATATGTTTTTCTCTTGTTGGTTTCTTAGTTTCTCGCAACCGTTCGCCGAAAGGTCTCCCGGTCGCAAATTGTTAAATCAGTCTCAGTGGCCGTGTTCCTCATCCGCGTGACTGCACAGCGTTCCCACGAACGCGAGCGTCAGCATGGCAAATACGAAGGCCTGAACAATGGCCACAAACAATTCAAAGAAGTAAAACGGCAGGGAAATCAGCAGGCCCAGGATGAACGGCTTGGTGGCCATCATCATCGCCAGCAGGCTTTCGCCGGCATAGATGTTACCGTAAAGACGGACGGCGAGCGCGAGCGGACGGACAAACACAATGGAGAGGGTTTCCATCACGCCGACGAACAGGAACATGAGGACGAGCAGCGGATACACCCATTTATTGGAATCCACCTTCACGCCGAAGACATGCTTCAGCAGACCCAGAGGACCATTGTAACGCACACCCCAGACAAAGCTCATGACCAGGAAGATCAGCGCCATGACGACGGTCAGGTTGGCATCGGCGGTCGGCGGACGGAACAGCGGGCGCTCGGCGTGCTCAATGGCGAACGGCAGGGATGAAAACTGCGCCCCATGGGCGGCCGGGACACCGTAACCGATACTGCCCACGCCGGGCAGCAGGCCCAGCAGATTGGACACCAGGGCAAAGACAAAGAAAGTTACGGCTACCGGGAAAACCCAGCGGGAAACCTTGGGTTCCAGAATCACGCCGCAGAGGGAGTCCCAACCTTCAATCAATGCTTCAATCACGTTCTGAATGCCGGTGGGCACTTCGGTCATCCGGCGGGTGCCGATTTGGACCAGGAGGCAAATTACGATTACCGTCACCCAGCCATAGACCATGGAGTTGGTGATCGGCAGGGAGGCATTGCCAAACAGATGAAACAAAACCGGGGCGGACTCGGCGACGAGGGGAGCTTCCACCGGAGCGGGCGCCGCGGCGGCAGCGGCAACAATGGCATTGGTCGCCGCAGCCATATCAGTGGCGGCGGGTTGCGCCTGAATTTTTGCCATCAATGCAATGGCGAGAAAAATCAGACTAAAGGCAATTTTTCCAAAACGATTCACAAAAAATGATACCTGACGACAAGCATTCAACCGAAAGCATTTTCGGCGTCAGAGGCGCAGAAAATGCCTCATCGTGAAAATTTTCACAAGCACTTTCTTAAAATTTTTTCATTAAGGCGGCCTTATTTTGCAAAAGACCCCGCAATTTGCAGTTGCCGCAGTAATGACGGCGTTTCGCCGCGCTGCCGCAACGTGCGTAAACTCAATGAATCATGGCGTTTGGCGAGCCTCCGGCCGGTTTCATCGGCCAACAGGTCGCAGTGAAAAAAGGCCGGGGGCGGCAGTTTCAGCGCGCGATACAGCAGCAGCTGTCGTGCGGTGCTGACCAGCAAATCGGCACCACGAACGACCTCGGTTATGCCCATGGCGGCATCATCGGCGACACACGCCAATTGGTACGCAGGGACATCGTCCGGTCGCCAGACCACGAAATCGCCAAAGTCCCGGCCGGCCACGAAGCGTTGGGGACCGAGATGCTGATCGTGAAATTCAATCCCCTGCCCCTCCGGGACGCGGAAGCGCCAGGAATATTGAGTTCCGCCGGCGGGCGGCACGGTCCGCCCGCGACACGTGCCTGGGTACACAGGTTCATCATCGCCGTGAGGGGCGGATACGGCGGCCTGAATGTCTTTGCGCGAGCAGGTGCAGGGGTAAATCCGATTGCCCGCGCGCAGGTGTTCCAAAGTGGCGCGATAGGAATTAATTCGTTCGCTTTGGTGATAGGGGCCAAAGGGTCCGCCACAATCCGGGCCTTCCTGCCAGTCCAAGCCGAACCAGCGCAAGTCTTCAATCATGGCGGCAACGAATTCGGGCCGGCAGCGGGTGCGGTCCAGGTCCTCGTTTCGCAAAATCAAAACGCCGCCATTTTGGCGCGCCCGTTCGTGGGCAGTCCAAAACGTGCGCGCATGGCCGAGATGCAGGTAACCGGTCGGCGACGGGGCGAGGCGCCCGCGATAACGGGGAGGGGTCGGGGCTCCGGCGGGCGGGCCGGGATTTTGCGACATGGTCACATGCCAATAAAACCATGAAGGGCGGCAGGGACAAGGCTTTCTTTTGACGGGATGCACACGAGTATCACCAGAATGGGTTATGGACATTGGCCACAGCGGAACGGCATAATTACTTTATGAACCTAATTAAATCAGTGCTGGCCGGAACCATGCCCACGCGGCTGCTGGTTACGACATTGTTTTGCACCGGGGCACTGTCCCCCGCCCTGCGCGCCGACCCGACGAATCCCATCCCGGTGCTGCAAATCAAGGCGGATCAGGTGACGGCGAAGGTAAGCCCTACGCTGTATGGCTTGATGACGGAGGAAATCAATTATTCGTACGAAGGCGGACTTTATGGCGAACTGGTGCGGAACCGGGCGTTCAAGGCGTCCAAAGAATCGCCGCGCTTTTGGAACACGGTAGGCGGCGCCGTGATTGCCCTGGATACGAACACGCCGTTGAATGACGCGTTGAATGTGAGTCTGAAACTGGATGCCAGCCAGGCCACCGCCGCCGCGCCGGCGGGGATTGCCAACAGCGGGTACTGGGGCATTCCGGTCCGCCCTAAAACAACCTACCACGCCTCGTTCTACGCGAAGGCGGCACCGGGCTTCACGGGTCCGCTCACCGTGGCCATCGTGGATACCAACGGCGGCAAGACCTATGCGAGCGCCATAGTAAAGGGCATTACCGGCGACTGGCAGAAATATGAAGTGACCCTCACGACCAAAAAGGTAAAGCCATCGAAAGGCAACCAGCTGGTCATTACCACCACGGCGTCGGGCACGCTCTGGCTGCAGCAGGTGTCGCTCTTTCCGCCCACTTATGCGGACCGCGCCAACGGCAACCGGCCGGACATCATGCAACTGTTGGCGGACATGCAGCCGAAATTTCTGCGGCTGCCGGGCGGGAATTATCTGGAAGGGAATACGATTGCCACGCGCTTTAACTGGAAGACCACCATCGGCGAGGTGGATCACCGGCCCGGCCATATGAATGATGCCTGGGGTTACTGGTCCACCGACGGGTTTGGGCTGATGGAATATCTGCACTGGTGCGAAGATCTGCACATGGAGCCGGTCCTGGCGGTGTATGCGGGCTATGCGTTGCATCATGATTACATCAAGCCGGGCCCCGATCTGGAGCCGTATGTGCAGGATGATCTGGATGAAATCGAATATCTCATTGGCGACACCAGCACCACGTGGGGCGCCCAACGGGCCAAGGATGGCCATCCGGCCGCGTTCCCGCTGCATTATATTGAAGTGGGCAATGAAGACTGGTTCGATCGCTCCGGCAGTTATGAGGGCCGGTTCGCCCAGATTTATGACGCCATCAAGGCCAAGTACCCGCAGTTGCAAATCATCGCCACCGCGAAGGTGAAGAGCCGCAGGCCGGACGTGCTGGACGAACATTACTACCGTTCGCAGGAGGAAATGGAAGCGCATGCGCATGATTACGACGCCTATTCCCGCGACGCGAAGACGAAGATTTTTGTGGGCGAATGGGCCACGCGGGTGGGTTCCCCCACTCCGAACATGGCGGGTGCCCTCGGGGATGCGGCCTGGATGACCGGCATGGAACGCAATTCGGACATCGTGCTGATCTCCAGCTACGCGCCGATGTTTGTAAACGTGAGCGACCTCGCCAAAGGCGGCTCGATGCAATGGAAGTCCGATCTGATCGGCTATGATGCGCTGACGAGCTACGGTTCGCCCTCCTATTACGCGCAGCAGATGTTCAGCAGGCATCACGGCGACTCGGTGCTGGCGGTGGTGGAAGCGAACATTCCGCATTACACCTGGCAGCCCCCGGCCAAGCGCCGCAATGGCGTGGAACAACCGCGGCCGAAAGTGGAGGAAGTTCCCGCCCTGTTCTACGATGCGACCCGTGACAGCCAGACGGGCACGATCACGGTGAAAGTGGTGAACCGCCAAAGCACGCCGCAGCCGGTGCGAATCACGTTGAGCGGGGTGGCGGAAGTGACGCCCGAAGGCACTCTAGTGGTGATGCAGGCGGACAAGCCGGATGACACCAACTCGATTGACCAACCGGGCCGGATTGTACCGAAGACTGAAAAGGTGAAGGGCTTGGGCACGGATTTCACGTCCACGTTCCCGCCGTACTCGATCTCGACACTGGAGTTGTCGGCGAAGTAAGCTCTGGCCGGGTGGAGTTTGCTGACATTGCTTCAACGCAAAACGGCCCGCAGGCAACTGCGGGCCGCTTTTTATTTTACACCCGTTCCGCCGGATTGCCTGCCAGCCATTCGTCAAATCCCGGCAGC
>CAIJGS010000331.1 GCA_903820285.1 uncultured Verrucomicrobia subdivision 3 bacterium
AACGGAAGCGCCCGCCGTTTCCGCCGCAAAACCGTGCACCGGCTGAAGCTTCACCATCTTGTGCCCAAGTGTTTTGATGATCCGCCAGCCGCCCAGCGCGGTGCCCGCCGCCATCGTCAACGCACAAAGAATCTTGATCCACAGAGCGATGTCCAGGGTTTTACCTGGCAGCGGCTCAGCCGTTTTCAGGAAACCCAGCCAGTCGGGCAAGGTATCAAACACGCCGCCCTTGGTAGCTGATACCAGAGCCAGCGCAATGATGCCCATCGTCTTCTGGGCATCGTTGGTGCCATGGCTGAAACCCATATACCCCGAACTGAAAAGCTGCAAAATTCCAAAGGTGCGCGAAACCGTCCGAGGCCGCCATTTTTGCAACGTGATGTATAGCAGAGCCATGATCACAAAGGCGATCACAAAGCCCAGCACTGGCGAAATGACCATCGGAATCACCACCTTGAACAACACGCCGCCACCCGTCCACCAATGCTTGCCGGCTTCGGGCATCTTGCACCAGATGATCGCGTGCCAGTTACCATGCGCCGCCCCGTAGGCGGAGCCCATCAATCCGCCAATGAGGGCATGGCTGGAACTCGAGGGCAGCCCGAAATACCAGGTCAGCAGATTCCAAAAGATCGCCGCCAGCAAGGCGCAGATCAGCATCTGGGAAGCCATGCCGGGTGGGATCAACCCGGCATCGACGATGCCGGAGGCAATCGTCTTGGCCACGGCGGCACCCACCATCGCACCCAGCAGATTAGTAATGGTGGCCAGCAGAATGGCCTGCCGCGGCGTGAGCACCTTCGTGCCCACAACGGTGGCGATCGCATTGGCCGTGTCATGAAAGCCGTTGGTGTACGTGAAAATCAACGCCACCAAAATGACGGTAAAGACCAGAAACATGCGCTCAGGAGTTTTTCAGAACAATTTGGGAAATGACATTGCCCACGTCCCGGCAACGGTCAATGATCTTTTCCAGCAACTCGTAGAGATCCTTCAAAACAATCACTTTCAAAGCTTCGTGGCGGCCGCTAAACAGATCCCGGTACAGTTCCATAATGGCCTTGTCCGCCTCGCCTTCCAGCTGTTGCAAACGGTCGTTCCACTTCTTGACCTCATCCAGATTGGCCCCCTTGCGCAGGCTTTTCACGAGATTCAGGACACATTCGCTGCCCTGCTCAATCAGCCCGACCTGCTTGGAAAAATCCACCCCCTGGGTCAGATGCGGCGCCAGCAAAACCCGTTCGCCAAACTTTTCCGCTGTCTTGGGAATCCGGTACAGCGCCAGCGATAGCGCTTCGATATCCTCTCGTTCCAACGCCGTGATAAAAGTGGTGTAAACCGCATTCCGGATCTGCGAAGTGATCTCCTTGTCTTTGCGCCGGGAGAGGGCAAACGCTTCCAGCTCCACCGGCTTGTCCAGCGACCTGGTCAATGTGACCAGTGCCTGAACGCTTTTATGAGCTTCCAAGGCACTGGCTTCCAACAAACCGAAAAACATGTCCTCTTTGCCGAGGAGCTTTTGCAGCGAAAACATATGGATGGATGATCGTCAAATTTTGGAATTAAACCGCCCGGATTTTGCAAATTTTTCACCCAATCTTCAAGGTGGAAAAAGAATTGTTGTCACACGATTGTAACATTGGCGACGTATTTTTGTCACATAAGTGTCACATTCTACACCCGGTTCCTGACAACAAAAACTCATCAATGATCAAAAACCATAAAAAGACGAAACTGGCATTCATTGCCGGAGCCACCACCCTCGCTGCGCTGGCGCCCCCGGCTCATGCCCAATCTTCCGATGCGCTAATCGACAAGCTCGTGGATAAAGGCATTCTGACGGTAAATGAAGCCAAGGATTTGCGCGACGACGCCGACAAGGACTACAAGACCGCTTTCCAAGCCAAAACCGGCATGCCCGACTGGGTGACCGGTTACAAGATCGGCGGCGATTTTCGCGGCCGCTTCGATGAAATGACCACCGGCAATCCCGGCATGCCCTCCACCGCGCCCACGCCCACCACCGGCATGGACCGCTTGCGCTTCCGCTACCGCCTGCGCTTTGGCATTACGGTCAACATGCAGGACAATCTCGAAGCCGGCTTCCGCCTCGGCAGCGGTGACGTCAAAGGCAACGGTGGCACCCCGCTGTCCGCCAATACCACCCTGAGTCAGGACTTCACCAAGAAGCCCATTTACATTGATGCCGCCTACGGCAAATGGACCGCCCTCAATGCCGGGCCCTGGATGCTCTCCACCACGATTGGTAAAATGGACAGCCCGTTCAAAGTCACCCCGATGATTCTGGACCCGGATATCACACCGGAAGGTGCCGCCCTCCAAGCCGGCTATTCCTTCAATGACAATCAGTCGCTCGCCTTTAACAGCGGTGCGTTCGTGCTGAACGATTCGTATCTGGCCAGTCCCTCGTCCACCGTCACTGGCAGTTCTGAAATCCCGTTCATGTACGGTGCCCAGCTCCTCTGGAATGCCAAGTGGTCAGACAAGTGGTCCACCACTCTCGGCGGCGGCGCCTTTGCCACCGTCAACAATCAGAATCTGAGCATCAACGATATTGGCTACTCGCTGGCCACCCAGGGCAACACCCGCGATGCCTTCGGCAATCTGGTGTACAACTACACCCCGCTAATCGCCGATGCCAGTGTCACCTATACGGCCGATACGTTTCCGTTTTATACCGGCACCTTCCCCATCACCGCCTCCGTCGAATTCATGGATAACACCAGCGCCCCGCGGGCCAATAATGGCTACTGGGCTGGCATCACCTTCGGCAAGTCCGGCACCAAGCACACTTGGGACCTGACCTACCGCTATGAATACCTCGGCGCGGATGCCTGGTATGACCAGCTGGTGGATGATGACAATATCGGGTACTACCTCAACAAGCCACTGGCCGCCAACGGTTCCTCGACCGTTTCCGGCAGCGCCGTCGGCTACCAAGGTGGCACCAATATCAAAGGTCATTATGTCCGGTTAAATTACTCCGTGACCGATTCGGTCACGCTGGCAGTCTCCTGCTACATCAACAGCCTCATCAATAGCCAGCATGGCAACGATCCGCAAAATAGCGCCATGCACTTCATGGTGGATGCCATGTGGAAATTCTAATTTTTACCGAAACGTAACAAACAAATTGAAACAGATCAGTCAATATATCCTCATGAAGAAATTGTTATTCATTGCCGCTCTCGCCACCGCGACCACGGTCAGCGCCCTGGCCGGCAATATCACGGTCAAAGGTTCCGATACCCTCCTGATCCTTGCCCAGAAGTGGGCCGAGGTTTACATGGGCAATCACGCGGACACCAAGATCCAGGTCACTGGCGGCGGCTCCGGCATCGGCTTTGCGGCCCTGCAAAACCAGACCACGGATTTGTGCGATGCGTCGCGCAAGGCCAAGTCCGGTGAAATTGCCAACTGCATCAAGGCCTTCAACGCCCGGCCGACGGAATACAAGGTGGCGGTGGACGGACTCTCGGTTTATGTGAATACCGAAAGCCCGGTCAAAGAACTCAGCCTGCCGCAACTCAGTGACATCTTCACCGGCAAAATCCGGAACTGGAAGGATATCGGAGGTCCCGACCTCCCCATTACCCTGTACAGCCGTGAAAACAGCTCCGGAACCTATGAGTTTTTCAAGGCCAATGTTCTGAAAGGTCAGGACTTCGCGTCCAGCGCGCAGACCATGCCTGGCACGGCAGCCATCATTCAGGCCGTCTCCAAGGACAAGGGCGGCATCGGCTACGGTGGTGCGGGCTATGGCGCGGGTGCCAAACATCTTTCCATCAAGAAAGATGACAACTCCCCGGCCATTGATCCGACCGAGGAAAACGTCATCAAAGGCACCTACCCGATCTGGCGCTACCT
>CAIJGS010000332.1 GCA_903820285.1 uncultured Verrucomicrobia subdivision 3 bacterium
AAGACATTACTCTTTATCCTAAGTCCGACAGGCTGCTAGACTCCAGATTAGGTTGTTGAATAATTTTTCGCCATTCTTCAATCGCTGCTGCAGAATTGCCGGCGGCCAAGTTTGAGCGTGCCGCCTCAAACATGTTCCACGGTGTTTCAATTGAAACTGGGCCAACGGGCGGCCAGTATTCAACAGGCATATCGCCAAACAATGTGTCGCGTATCGGATTAACCGCAGGGGCCGGTTTGGCTTTGCCGAAAAATGAGTCGAATAGACCCATGGTCATTCCACCCGCGCCACGCCTTTGCCCTTCACCACGTCGCCGATGATCCAGGCATGGTGCTTCTGGGCGCGAATGAACTTCAGCACGGCTTCCATCTGGTCGGCGGCCACGATGGCCACCATGCCAATGCCCATGTTGAAAACCTGATACAGCTCTGCATCCGGAACGCCGCTCTTTTCGACAATGACCTTGAAGATGGGCAGCATTTCCCAGGAACCTTTCTGGATGACCACATCGAGATTCTTGGGCAGCACGCGCGGGATATTGTCCACAAAACCGCCGCCCGTGATATGGGCGAAGGCGCGGACGAGGTCCGACTTGCCGTTAAACTTTTTCAGCAGCTTTTGCACCAACGGACCGTAGCTGATATGCACCTTGAGCAATTCTTCGCCCAGCGTACCTTTCATGCCCGGCAGTTTGCTTGACGGTTTCAATTTGAGCTGTTCGAAGAAAATTTTGCGACCCAGGGAATAGCCGTTCGTATGCAGGCCGCTGGAGGCGATGCCGATCACCACGTCGCCGCGCTTCACGGTCTTCTGGCCGTTGAGCATCTTGGACTTTTCCACCACGCCCACGATCGTGCCGCTGACGTCGTATTCGCCCTTCTGGTAGAACCCGGGCATCTGCGCCGTTTCGCCGCCAATGAGCGAGCAGTTGTTTTCCGCGCAGGCGCGGGCAAAGCCTTTGATGACATCGGTGAAGACGTGGGGTTCCAGTTTGCCGGTGCCGAGGTAATCGAGAAAGAACAGCGGTTCCGCGCCGAGCACGGCGATGTCGTTCACGCAATGGTTCACGAGGTCGGCGCCGATGGTGTCGTGCTTGTCCAGCGCGAAGGCCAACTTGAGCTTGGTACCCACGCCATCCACGGAGGAGACGAGCACCGGTTCGCGGTATTTTTTCACGTCCAGCGCGAACAGGCCGCCGAACCCGCCGACCTTGCCGAGCACTTCCCGGCGGTGCGTGGCGGCGAGCAATTGGGGCAGGGTGGATTTGACTTTGTTACCCAGATCAATGTCCACACCGGCGGCGGCGTAAGCTTTTTGTTTCATGCGGCGGAAATTAAAGCGTTTTCCGGCCGTCCGGGCGAGCAAATTTCGTGGGGATTTGGGATTGGTGAGGGCCGGGAATAAACGCTGGGTCGCCGAAGGCGCGGAGAATCTCATAGGAGGAATTTGGCGGTTGGAAAGACCACCACGGTAAAACTTCAATTCCCCAACCGTTTTCTTCGCGCAACTCTGCCTGCTCAGCGCCTCTGCGTTTAGTCCCCCCGCCTATTCCCCTGTTTTCGGCAGATGCTTGCTGGAGCAGGTGGGGCAGAGTTCCATGGTGAATTTGGCTTCGGAATGTTCCTTCACGTAGGATTCCACGCGCTGCCAATAGCCGGTGTCGTTGCGAATATTTTTGCACCGGATGCAGATGGGCAGCAGGCCGGTGAGGGTCTTGGCACTGGTCATGGCCTCGACCAGTTCAGCCGAGGTCCGGCGAAGTTCGAGATTGGCCACCACCATGCGGGCGAGGGATTCGAGGGCGGATATCTGGGTTGCGCCCAGCGTGCGTTTTTGTCTGTCAATGACACAGAGAGAGCCGAGGCCAAGGCCATCAGGTGTGACCAGCGGGGCGCCGGCGTAAAATCTGATGCCCGGATCACCGGTTACCAGCGGGTTTTGGGCAAAACGATCATCCTGGGTGGCATCTTCTACAATCATCGTGTCCTGCCGCAGAATGGTGTGGGCGCAAAACGCCAGATCGCGGCTGGTTTCGGAGCTGTTCAAGCCGATTCGCGCCTTGAACCATTGCCGGTGTTCATCAATGAACGTCACGGTCGCGATGGGTGTGTCGCAAATGAAAGACGCGATCCGGACAATGTCGTCGTATGCCGCCTCGGCGGCAGTATCGAGGATCCGATAGCGTTGCAGGGCGGCCAATCTCATTGCCTCATTGGACGGGATAGGGCTCGTCATGGCAAATAGATGCACCGGGAAGGCCCAATCGTCAATCAAACTTTGGCGTCCGGACCGTAAAAAGGGCCATCCCGGACTTGCGCTGGCCCGGCCACAATTTAAACTCACGCGCCCGATGGTGAATTTATCCACCCTCAATCCACAGCAGCGCCAGGCCGTTGAAACCATTACCGGCCCCGTCCTCATTCTGGCCGGCGCCGGCACGGGCAAAACGCGGGTAATCACCTTCCGCATCGCCCACATGGTGGCCAAGGGGATCGCCCCCGGCAAAATCCTGGGCGTGACCTTTACCAACAAGGCCGCCCGCGAAATGTCGGAGCGTGTCTCCAAACTCCTGCCCAAGCCGCCCAAGAGCAGCAAACGCGAGGACGGCACCTCCGCCAAGGACAACCGCCCGACCATCTGCACCTTTCACTCCCTGTGCGTTCGCATCCTGCGCCAGCACATCGAGAAGATCGGGTACAAGCGCAACTTCGTGATCTACGACAGTTCCGAGCAGTTGGCCGCCGTGAAGAAGATTCTTTCCGGCATCTCCAACAAGGGCGAAAAGGTCGATCCCGGCGAAGTCCTCGCCATGCTCAGCAAATTCAAGAACGGCGGCGAACGCGCCGTGATCTTTGCCGACCCCGCCGTGCGCGCCCTGGCCCAGCATGTCTCCAAGCGTTACGAAACCGCCCTCCACGCCTGCAATGCCGTGGATTTCGACGACCTGATACTCCTCACGCTGCGCCTCTTCCGGGAACATCCCGACGCCCTCGCGGCCTGCCGCGAAAAATATCGCTACGTGATGGTGGACGAATATCAGGACACCAACGCCGCGCAGTTCCAACTCGTGCATTCCCTCACCGAGGAGCACCGGAATTTCTGCGTCGTAGGCGATGACGACCAGAGCATCTACGGCTGGCGCGGCGCGGAAATTGCCAACCTGCTTGAACTGGAAAAACATTTTCCCGAGGTCAAGGTCGTAAAGCTCGAGCAGAATTACCGTAGCACCACCACAATTCTTAACGCCGCCAACGCCATCATCAAACACAACGTCCGGCGACGCGGCAAATCCCTCTGGTCCAGCAAGGGCGCCGGCAGCAAGATTCAGTTGCAGGTCTATAACAACGACGAGGACGAAGCCCGCGAAGTGATCGGCCAGATCGAGTTCAAGCGCATTGCCCATCGCATCCCGTGGAAGGAATGCGCCATTCTCTTCCGCACCAACCAGCAGGCGCGACCGCTGGAAACCGCCCTGCGCGCCGCCGGCGTGCGCTATCACCTCATCGGCGGCCAAAGCTTCTTTGACCGGCGCGAGATCAAGGATTTCCTCGCCTACACCAAGACGTTTCTGAATCCGCACGACGACATCAGCCTGCTGCGCATCGCCAACGTGCCCGCGCGAGGCCTGAGCGATGTGACGATGGAACGCCTGCTGGGCGCGAGTCACGACCTGAAGTGCTCTGTCTTCAAGGCGATGAAGAATCCGCTGGTCACATTTACCTTCCAGCCCGCCACCCGCAAGAACATTGAAGGCTTCGTGGATTTTATCGAACGCACCCGCGCGCAACTCACCCCCGAGGCGCCCACCGACACCGTGCCCGCGCCGGGTTCCCTGCTGCTCAAAGACTGGGCGGAAGCGTTCCTGACCGAGACCGGTTATTTGGAAGAACTCAAGCGCCTGGAAAAAGATCCCGAGGCCGCCGAAACCCGCATTCGCAATCTCCGCGAACTCATGCCCACCATGGACGGCATCGGCAATCACCCCGCCGAACGGCTCGAGAATTTTCTGGAAAACGTCACGCTCGACAGCGATTACCAGGACGAAAAAGAAAACACCCAGGACGCCGTCACGCTCATCACCATGCACTCTTGCAAGGGGCTGGAATTTCCGCACGTCTTCGTGGTGGGACTCGAAGACGGACTGCTGCCGCACACCCGGTCCAAGACCGAAGGCACCATGGACGAGGAACGCCGCCTGTTTTACGTGGCCGTCACCCGCGCCATGCAGACCCTCACCATCACTCACTGCGCCGGCCGCAAAAAATACGGCCAGCTCCTGCCCTGCCATCCCTCGCCGTTCCTGAACGAACTGCCGCCGGAACTGGTGGAGCACTCGGACTCAAAATCCAAACAGCCCGTGGCGCAGGAATCCGGGAAGAATTTATTCGCGGCCATCCGGCAGGCAATTGGGGAGGGTTAATATTCTGACGTAGGAGCCGACGTGAGGAGGCTCTAAAAATGGGTCGCGAAGCGACTCTGGAAATTAGCCTGGCACAAGGTGCCAGGTTCAATGCCGTAGTGCCCTGCGTCCTGAAAGGACGCTAGGAATCTTGATTAACCAAGATTCCACCGTCCCTCCAGGACGGATGGCCGTTGGTGCGGTTTACCAGCCACCAGGTGGCTGGCTAATTTCCTAAGTCGCTTCGCGACTCAAACCTGCGCTCGGGACGTTTTGCTCATCTGGAAGAAATCGCCTCACCCTCATTCTTGGCCAAGGTGGAAATCCATGGTGGACAATACCAAACCACTTTTGCTAGGGTCGGATCAAGTGAAAGCGTTTGCCGGCGAAAACTCGGGAGTAGGCTGCCAGTTCGCAGTGCACTCATAAATTTGGCCACATTAATGGATATGCAAGCACCACCATTACCGACCACACAGAAAGTCAGCTATCAAGTTACCCCGACTGTGCTGACTCGCATTTTGTGGCGCCGCACGATGCTTCGACCCCGTCGGCTACTGTTCTCAGCATTCGTCCTGATTGTAGGCGTTTCGTTCTTTTTCATTTGGCCAGAGGACCCATTTGTCGGCGTGATATTTTTGATGTTTCTAGTTTTCATGCCAATTGCTCAGTATCGGGCGATTGCGAAGGCCATCGGCAATGACCGTATGTGGACTGATCAGAAAACATTGGAATTTGGTCCATCCCAGCTTGTGGTTACTGGCCCGGACTGGAAGACCGAGATTCCGTGGTCAAGATTCATCGGCTTTTCAGAGGATGCCGGATATTTCTTTCTTCATCTTTCGGATAATGGGATTGCATCGATGATACCCAAGGCTGCATTCTCAGCCGAGCAGCAGCAACTATTTCGCCAATATGCGCAGACACTTAAAGCCTAAGTTGCCTGAGCCAAGCGCCGGTAGCGCGGTCAGTTCTGCTGGCGCGGTTCACGCCGCGAATTGGCGGTGGTGTCGTCTTCACTTTGTTGTGTCGCGACAATTCAGTCTTTCGAGTACGCAGCGAGCGAAAGCCATAAATCTGTTCGTCCTTTTTATTGTTACTGTGGGTTTAGGTTTGGCTGGTTGCAAGCCACATGCCAAGCGATCTGTGAACCAGTTCAAATTCGTGGACCTATGGATGTCGATCAACGACATCACAAATCGCGTTGGACAACCTGATCGTGGCTATCGAGGCCAATATCGGCTTCGATATGATTTGGAAGACGGCACCGAAATGGTGATCGCTGCGCATGAGGTTCGAGAATATGCGCCTGATAATTTACGAGTTTATTGGTTTGGTCAGAGCCGAAATGAGAATTGGTTGTGGTTGAAGCAAACAGAGGGCGACCTTTCACATTATTTGCAGTGGACGCAGGGTACGGCAGTGACCGTTTATATGCACGGCGTTAACCGAGCGGCTGGCAGTCTGGTCAGCGTTTCACCCGATAGCATGCAGGTGAGAGACAGTGATTCGAACCTAGTAAGTTGTAGTAAATACTCGGTTTTGTGGGTTGAGAAAAACATCCACTGATGTCGCCTAAGTAATCGGGTTTGTATTTTCTACACAATCCTATTTCTCCTCCTTTCTTTGCGTTCCTCCTCCCTCTCTGCGACTCCGCGTTTATTCCCCGTTCCTGCCCGTCATCCTTAGCTCACGCCCGTCCCCGCTGACGGTTAGCCTCATAAAGAAACACCGCCGCCGCCGCCCCCACATTCAGGGAATCTACATTCGGCGGCATGGGGATGGCCACGGCTTCGCCGCAGGCGGCCAGCACCGGGGCGGAGATGCCGTTGCCTTCGCTGCCGAAGACCACGCAGCAATCGGTTTTAAAATCCGCCTGCGAGAGCATTTTTTTATCCGTGTGCGGGTGGGCGGCGATGGACCGGATGCCGGCGGCGCGGAGTTGTTGCAGCGTTTGGACCAAGTTGGCGGACTCGAAGATGGCCAGGTCGAAAATGGTGCCCATCGAATTACGCACGGCGCGGCGCAGATAGGGGCTGCTGCTGGTCTCGCCAATGATCAGGCCCTGCACGCGGAAGGCGGCGCAATTGCGCACGAGCAGGCCCACGTTTTCGGCGCTGGTCAGGCCATCCACGGCGGCGAGCAGCCGGGGTGAGGGACTTTGTGCCAGCAATTGTTCGAGCGACAGCGTGACCGGAATGCGTCCCACGGCCAGCACGCCTTGAAACATGTTGAAGCCGACGAGCGTTTCCAGAAATTTCTTGTCCGCCAGATACACGGCGAAGTCATCCGTGCGGGCGGCGAGCAGCGGTCGAAACTCTTCCAGCCGGTGTTCGGGCAACACCACGGAGAGGACTGGAAATTCGCTGGTCAGCAGCCGTTCCACCACCTTGTCGCCTTCGGCCACAAAGATGCCTTGGGCGGTGTGCTCGGCCGCGCGGCGCAAGGTGCGGTACGGCGCGAGTTCGGGCGCATCAAAGGATGAAATGTGGGCGACGGTAAACATCGGAGGCCATATCGTGCCATGACTGGAGGGCGAAGGGAAGCGAGGGCTGCGGCCGGTGGCGTTCGGATTTGAAATTTTACGGAGCGCGGTTGTGCTGAAAGCCAGCCGCAGTAACGTTTGATATGCGGCAGGCTTAGAAAAAGTGACAAACCTTTTGGTTGGCCATATTGCTGCGGCTGGTCTTCGACACAGCCGCGCTCCGTCGGAAGAGTCAATACCCTATGGCAGCCGCAGGATGAAATACCTGGGCGCGCCGGCGGGGCGGGCGTTGGTGATGGCAAAACCGCCGCCGGGGCCGAACTGGTTGGTGGCCACCAGGGTCCAATTGGTGAGCGGGGTCAGCAGGTTCGTGCCGGTCAGCGTGTAGAACGGGCTGCCGGCCGCGCCGCCGTTGGTGCCGCGCAAGATCAGGTTGGTGGCGGTCAATTGCCACGAATTGATCACCGGCGGCTGGGCGGGTTGCAGGTAGCTGAAGCTGACGACTGTCCACGGCGGCAGCACGTAATTAAAACTCCGGTTGGTGACGCTCACCGGCCCCTGATTGGAGAGCGAGAGCGTGGCGGAGGTGACCCATTGGGTGAGCGTGCCAAGGACTGGAAAATTCGTGAGCGTAAAGGTCTGGTTCACCGGGTAGGCGCTAGGGTTGGCGGCGACAATGACGTAGTTGGCGGAGTTCGTGTCCTTATAGGCGCTGATGAGCGCGGCGGAGGTATTGGTGGCCCCGATGCGGTAGAAGTTCGGGCGCACAAATTTGCTGTAGTTGCCCATGATATACAGCCGTTTAGCGGGATTGGTGGTATTGTCGGCAATGGACCCCGTGCCGCTGCCAGTAAGCCACCAATAATGGTAGGCATTCACCTGCGCCAGGGTCAGGAAGGAATGTATTTCCTGCGCCAGCGCCAGACCGTTGGTGATGCTGTCATCCGTGCCAGTACCAATGTAATGTTCCGTTTCCCACAATGGCTTGGGGCAGGGGTTGCCGAACTGGGTGACCGGGGCGGCGGAACTGCCGTAGTTATGTCCGCCGAGAATGCCCACCAGATTCGAGACCGTGGCGTCGCTCATCGAATTGGTGGCCAGGTTCCACTGCCAGTGTTCGTCTTCGGGCAGCATGATTTTGGTGGCGGCCACGTTGCTGGCGGTGAGCGCGGCGGCGAGGTAGGGGATGAAGTCGTGAAATTGCTGGGAGGTCCAGGAGCAGGATTCGTAGGTGACGACGGCATCGGGTTCGTTCTGGAGGGACAGGGCGTACAGGTTGATGCCGTAGGTGTTTTTCATCAGGGCCACATTTTTGGCCAGCTGGCTGGCATAGCCCTGATAGTTGGTGGTGGAAGAAACAAAGCTGCCGCCGTTCGCGCTGTTGGTGCTCTTGTAAATGGGGTTGGCGCTCCAGGGCGTGCTCCAGATGCGGGCCCCGCGCGCTTGTGCCTGCTGGGCGATAGTGCCTTCGGTGGTCGAACCATCGGGATAAATATGCGTGCGCAGCAGCGACAGCCCCGCGCCGGTATTCGTGTTAAACAGCAGATCGGCCACGTTGGTGGCCAGCGACCCGCTCATCCAGGCGGACGAGGCGCCGAAGCCGTCAATGCGTTGCTGGGTGTTGGTGTAATTTATGGTCACCGCTCCCGTGTTCGTGGCCATGCCCACAAACTGGATGTTATCCACCCACAACGTGCTGGGCCCGGAAAGCGATGAGCCGCTCCAGATGTGGATGAAGATGTTCGCCAGCGCATAGAGATTGGTGTCCGTATTCACGTTCAACGGAATGCTGACGTGTACCCAGTTCGTGTTGGCGGCAGCCACGGTGACGGTGCCATTAAGAAAATAATCCTGCCCGTAGCTGGGTGTACCCATGCCAAATTGCAACGGACCAAAGGTGTTCGTGCCGCCAATCACCTGCGTGGCGGAGCCGGCAGCAAACCGGACATCACATTGGAAATTGGTGAACTGGAGGCCGCTCAGGGTCGGCGTGATGCCGGTGATGCCATTCCACACCATGAACTGGTCGTTGGCCGGGAAATTGGCCGTGATCTTCAAGGAACCGGAAGCTGGATTCCCGCGGGCATCGCTGCTGGAGTCCAAAGAGAGCGTCTGAAACGCGCCGCCAAACCAGTTTGACCACTGGTTGGTGATGCTGCCGTTGGGGTAAGTATTCGTGTTGAAGGAGTCGATGACATTCGTGACGGTCTGGCTGCGGCCGCGCAAAATGGATAGTAAAATCAGCGAGACAAAAACAAGAATGGTGATGAAACGGCGCACGTGATTTTGGTCATTGTACAATCATGTGCGCCGGCCGGCAAATCAACTACCCGAAAGGGTGGAAATTGCGGCGGAGCGCGGGTCTGTGACCCGCAGCAATGACCGAATAACGAGCGATTTCGCATAATCCACGCGACCTGGCGAATGAATAATACTGTGCGGCGCAGACTGGCGCTCAGAAGACTTGCAATCGCCGTTAAAATCCGTCTGAATCTCCTTGTGATTAAGCCGATTAAGCCGAGCAAGCCCGGGCCTCCCCGAAATCCTGGCGTACGTGAATTGGTTCAAGTCAAAAAAGGCGTTGGTCCTCGCCTCCAAACCCGGAAGACGCCAAGCGCGGTTTTCGAGGGTGGAATGAGCGCGGTTATCTGCCGCATCGGGACGAACCCGGCTTGATCCAATTCGTGACCTTCCGGCTAAACGATAGCTTCCCAGAAACACTCCGTTCCGAGTGAGAACAGCTTATAAAGATCGAGGATGACTACGAACGGAAAATGGAATTGGAGGCATATTTGGACAAAGGGCGCGGCCAATGTTATTTGCGACGAGATAACGTTGCTCAACTTGTTGAGAGCAATTTTCGCATGTATGCTGGCGAGTGCTATGATTTAAGAGCCTGGGTGATTATGCCAAATCATGCCCACATTCTCTTCAAAGTGGGATCCGTTTCGATGTCCAAAACAGTTGGCGCCTGGAAAAAACATACGGGAAGACTCGCGAACCAGTTGCTCGGAATACAGGGCGCTTTTTGGGCGGAAGATTATTTTGATACGTTCATGCGCAATGCCGAGCATGAGCGCGAGACGGTACACTATATCGAGAATAATCCGGCAAATGCCCGGCTGATGCTCAATCCCAAGGCCTGGCCTTGGAGTAGTGCTCGATTCCGGAATGAGTATGGCCATTTGCGGCTATGACGGAGCGCGGCTCCGTGAGCCGCCGCAACTTTGCTAGGCACGCCGCCGATTATACCGCTACGATGTTGACCAGTTTTTTGGGCAGGACGATGACCTTTTTCACGGTCTTGCCGGCGAGGTAGGGCTGGACGTTTTCGTTCTTCAAGGCCAACGCTTCCAGTTCGGCGGCGGTGGCGGTGATGGCCACTTTGATAACGTCGCGCAGCTTGCCGTTCACTTGCACGGGGATTTCAATGACGGCTTCCACGAGCAGGGCGGCATCGTATTTAGGCCAGGCTGTGTAGGGCAGGGAGGTGGCGGGCGCACCGGCCTGGAGGGCTTGGAGCTTGGACCACAATTCTTCCGCGAGATGCGGGGCAAAGGGCTGGAGCAATTGCAGGAAAGTGGCCAGCACGGAAACCGGCTGGATTTCCCACTTCATGGCTTCGCTGATGAACACCATCATCGCGGAGATGGCGGTGTTGAAACGCATGGCGTCGAGGTCTTCGGTGACCTTCTTGATGCACGTATGCAGTGGCTTCAATTGCCCGGGCGAGGCCGGCACATCTTTGATGGATGCGTTCAGCGCAATCAGGGCGAGCAGTTTGACGTTGGCCTTGTCGGTGGCCGTGGTTTCGGCCTGTTCAAATTCGGTTTCGGAGGTTTCATCCACAAACAGCCGCCAGACGCGGCCGAGGAAGCGGTACACGCCTTCCACGCCCTTGGTGTTCCAAGGCTTGGAATCCTGCAACGGACCCATGAACATTTCATACAGGCGGAAGGCGTCCGCGCCGTATTCCACAAGGATGTCGTCGGGATTCACCACGTTGCCGCGGGACTTGGACATCTTCTGGCCGTCTTCACCGAGGATGAGCCCTTGGTTGACGAGCTTGTAAAAGGGTTCGGCGGTGGAAACCTGGCCGAGATCGAACAGCACTTTGTGCCAGAAACGCGCGTAGAGCAGGTGTAATACGGCATGTTCCGTGCCGCCGACGTAGAGGTCCACGCCGGGTTTGGTCACCTCGCTTTTGCCCATCCAGTAAGCTTCCACGTCCTTGCCGACGAAGGCACCGGTATTTCGCGCATCGAGATAGCGGAGATAATACCAGCAGGAGCCGGCCCATTGGGGCATGGTGTTGGTTTCGCGGAGGGAGCCGTCGGGCAGGTGCAGCCAGTCCGTCGCGCGGGCGAGCGGCGGCTGGCCGTCGGCGGTGGGCTTATAATCTTCCAGCGTGGGCGGCAGCAACGGCAGCGAGCTTTCCGGCAACGCCTCGTGATAAAGATTCCCGGCGGCATCCTTTTTCCAGATGATGGGGAACGGTTCGCCCCAGTAACGTTGACGGCTAAACAACCAGTCGCGAAGCTTGTAATTGATCGTTTTCTTGCCGAGCTTGCGATCAGTAAGCCATTTCGTGATTTTCTTCTTAGCTTCCTGGGTAGGCAGACCAGAAATGAAATCGGAATTTACTGCTACACCATCATCCGTGAAACCTTGCCAATCTTTACCGGCGGGCGGTTCAACAACTTGAACGACGGGCAGGTTGAACTTTTGGGCAAACTCAAAATCACGCGTGTCATGTGCCGGAACGGCCATGATTGCACCAGTGCCGTAGCTGGCTAGAACATAGTCGGCAATCCAAATTGGAATGCGTTCGCGATTGACCGGGTTAATTGCAAAAGAGCCAGTGAAAACGCCGGTTTTTTCCTTTGCCAATTCAGTACGTTCCAAGTCGCTCTTGCTGGCAGTTATTTTTTGATATTCTTCGATCGCTGCACGTTGGGCTTGCGTTGTGATGCTTCTAACTAGTTTGTGTTCTGGCGAAAGGACCATGTAAGTCGCACCAAAAAGTGTGTCTGGCCGAGTCGTAAAGACGGTTACTTTCTCATATTCTTCTTCTGCTCGAATTCTTGTTCCATCAATTTCAAATACAACTTCCGCGCCTTCACTTTTTCCAATCCAGTTCCGCTGCATTTCCTTGAGCGAATCGCTCCAGTCAATGGTGTCGAGATCGGCGAGCAGTTTCTCGGCGTAGGCGGTGATGCGAAGCATCCATTGGCGCATCGGCTTGCG
>CAIJGS010000333.1 GCA_903820285.1 uncultured Verrucomicrobia subdivision 3 bacterium
CCTAACTCGCAGGCTGGAAAGCCTGCGCTACGTGTTTACCTGCCGGCTCTCTTAGATTTTTGGGTTAAAGCAACCGTCGGTTTTCAGCCCACCTTTACCCACTTGTTGGCCTTGGCGCCTTCGTAGATGGCCTGCATGGCGGTCACACGGGCGGCGGCTTCGCGCGGGGTTACCAGCGGTTCGCCTTTGGCGCCGGCGACGGAGTCCAGAAACTGGTTCATCGGCAATTTGGGCGCGGCGGGTAGGTTTTTGACCGGTTTGCGGCTGTCACTGGCCTCCACCTTTTCGCTGCGATAATACAATTGGTCGTTATAGACCACGGCATGGCCTTGCGTACCGCTGATGAGCAGTTTCACGGGATCGTCAATGTCCACCCAGCCGGCGGCGAGGGTGCCAATGATGCCGCTCTTGAATTTGATCAAGGCTTCGCCGGTCTCGTCGCAGTCGCCGTAACGATGCGTCACGGGCTGGATAGCGGCGGTTACGGAGTCAATGTCGCCCAGCATCCACATGAGGATATCGAGCTTGTGAGTGCCGAGGTCACCGAAGGCGCCGACGCCAGAAATTTTCGGGTCGGCCATCCAGCGCCATTCGGTGTCGAACCAGCCGCCGAGGGAACCGTTGTGGCAGTTGGAGGCGCGGACGCGCGTGATGGTGCCGAAATTGCCGGCGGCGATTTCGTTCTTCAGGAAAATATTCTTCGGGTCCACCCGGGAGAAATAACCGGTGGTGAACAGTAGGCCGGACTTCTCAATGGCGGCGGCCATCGCCACGCTTTCGTGACTGGTGATGCCGAGCGGCTTTTCCACGAACATGTGCTTGCCGGCTTTCGCGGCGGCGAGCACCAACTCATGGTGCCGGGTGGTCTCGGAAAGCACCACAATGGCGGCGACTTCCGGGTCGGACCAAATCACATTCAGATCAGACACCGGCTGGGCGTTGACTTCCTTGGCCCGGCGGGCGGCGTGTTCGGCGTCATTATCCCAGACATATTTGACGACGACATCCGGGTGTTTCTTGCAGATGTCGAGGTAGCCGGGCGTGTGAATGTGGGCCACGCCCACGAAGGCGACCGTGATTTTCTTCGCGTCCTGCGCCCACGCCGGCAAGGCGGCGGCCGCCAGGGTGGCCACCCCGGCAGCCGCGATGAATTCGCGACGGGACAAATCGGCCTTCATGTTCAGGACAGCGCGAAGCCGCTGCGGTTATCGCGCTTGATGAATTGGGCGGCTTCGGGGGCGTTGGTGGCCACCATGTTCGGACCGTCCCATTCCAGCTTCTTGCCCACGCGCAGGGAGACGCAGCCGAGCAGCATGATTTCGGTGAGCTGCGCGCCCACGGCAATGCGGGAGTAGCAGTTCTCCAGCTTGTTTTCCTTGATGGCCTTGATCCATTCCTGGTGGTGACGGCGGTCGGCATCCATCTTGACGGTGCTGAACGGATTGCGCGGCACCCATTGGCGGACGGTCGCCACGGCCGGATGCTTGGTGTAATGGGTGAATTTCTTCTCCCCATTAAGCTTGATGAAAAATTGTTCGCCGTAGTCGTCCGGAGAAAAGATCTTACCCTTGTCGCCGATCAGCAGACACGCGCTGCCGGGCACTTCGCCGAGCATTTCTTCGATGTCTGCCGTGAGGTCACGCGGCGGCTTGTTGCTGCCGTCATGGCTCGTCGGATTGTCGGCGAGCGGCTGGCCGCCGTCATACCACCAGAGGGTGGTGGGCGCGAAAGACACCGTATCGTGCCGGTGAAACAGGAAGGGACTGGCCGCCGGAATTTGAAGCGTACGGGCGGGGAATTCGAACCGGATCTTGGAACCTATGGGATAGGACTCCTGGTTCATCGGGAACAGCGATTGCGCCTCGATTTCCGTGGGATAGCCGAGGGCCAGGCCGCGGAAGGGCATGTTGACCGTATGGCACGCCATGTCGCCGAGGGCGCCGGTGCCGTAATCCAGCCAGCCGCGCCAGACGAAAGGATTGTACGCCCCCTTCTTGTAAGGCCGCACCTTGGCCGGTCCCAGCCATTGATTCCAATCGAGCGTGGATGGCACTTCATCCTCGCCTTCGGGACGGCCCATGCCCTGCGGCCAGATCGGCCGGTTGGTCCAGATATGCACCTGGCTGACCTGACCGATGACGCCGCTCTGGATGATTTCCACGGCGCGGCGCAAACCGTCGGCCGAACTGCCCTGATTGCCCATCTGGGTGACTACGCCGGAGTCGTGGGCGAGGTTGCGCAGATAGCGCGCTTCGTAAATCGTCTGGGTGAGCGGCTTCTGGCAATACACGTGTTTGCCCAGGCGCATGGCGGCCGAGGCGGCGATGGCGTGAAAATGGTCGGGGGTGGAAACCGTCACGGCGTCAATGCCCTTGCCCATTTCATCGAGCAATTTGCGGTAATCCTGGTAAAACTTGGCCTCGGGGTATTTTTTGATTTGTCCGGCGCAATGGGAGCTGTCCACATCGCACAACGCCACGATGTTTTCGCTGTTGCAACAATCCGTATCGCTGGCGCCTTTGCCGCCGGCGCCAATCGCCGCGATGTTCAGCTTGCTGTTGAGATTTTGAGCCCGCAAGAGGGTCGGGACGCCGAAGGCCACCGCACCGGTGGTCAGGGCCGCCGCCTGAATGAACTTGCGCCGATTGATTTGATGAGCGTTGCGCTTTGGCATAATACGGATGATTACAAAGCCCGCCAGCAGGCGGCGAGCTTTTTTTCAGATAAGTTGTTTGTGGCGGGGGATGATACGAAAATCGGCGAACCTCAATTTTGGTTTTCGGGTTTAAGGCAAAGACGTGGAGGATGGAACAAATTTTAAGCGTTTGCCTTGATGAGGCACGATAA
>CAIJGS010000334.1 GCA_903820285.1 uncultured Verrucomicrobia subdivision 3 bacterium
ACAAGGGTGTGCATGGGGTGGCGTATGTGCCGGACAGCAACGGGTTGCTGGTGGCCTGCGCGAAAAATCTGCTGCTGTTTGACTGCGCGACCGGCAAAGTGGTGGCGCGCGCGCCGATTGGCGGTCGCGTGGATGAGATTGCGTATGACGCGACGTTGCACAAGGCGTTTTGCGCAAGCCGGCAGGGGAGCATTTCGGTGATTGCGGTGGGCGCGGCGTCGTTGACGGCGCTGGGTGAGGTGCCGGATGAGACGGGTACGGGCGACATCACGGTGGATCCGGCGACGCATACGGTGTGGATTGCGTATCACCAGGGCGAACAATGTTTCGCGCAGCCGTTCACGGTGACGCCGTGAGGGGTTTTTAACCACGGGTGGATACGGATTAACACGGATGGGGCAGGCGGTAAAACCGATTGGTTTTACCGCCCGCCCGCACCCTTTGAGAAGGGGAAAAAGCGCGAGACGGCGTGCGGGTGAAGAACATTTGGCTTGGAAACGGGGCGCGCCGCAGGATGAATGGAACCTTGCGGATTCGATGGTTGGCTCCTCACCCCGGCCCTCTCCTCCTTGGGGGAGGAGAGGGAGAAGAGGCGGTTGCGTTTAGGGGAAATCCAGCGGCCGGGTTGGTCGGGTTTTCGCAGTGGGTAATATGGGTGTTATAAATTAATTCACATGAAATTTTTGTTCAAACCTCGGATGCTGGCGCTGCTGGGTGCGGGATTGATCGCGGGCTTGGCGACCTGGTGGTCACTGGCGGGCGGGCATGTCAAAATATCCCTCAAGACGGCGCTGGTGAAGCGCGGGGAGGTGACCTCCACGATCAGCGCCAGCGGCACGATTGAGCCGGAGGAAGTGGTGGATGTGGGCGCGCAAGTGGCGGGGTTGATCAAGAGCTTTGGCACGGATGAGGCTGGGAAGCAGATTGATTACGGTTCGGTGGTGACCCAGGGCGCGGTGCTGGCGAAGATTGATGAGTCGGTGTATGCGGCGGATCTGGCGGTGGCCCGGGCGCAGATGGAGCAGGGCAAGGCGGGGGAATTGAGCGCGGCGGCGACGGAGGATCAGATGAAGGCGAAGCTGACGCAGGCGGAGGCGGAATGGAAGCGGGCGCAGTCGCTGTTTGAATCCAAGCTGCTGGCGCGGGTGGATTACGATACCGACCAGGCGAATTACGAGGTGGCCAAGGCGAATGTGTCGGTGGCGGGCGCGGCGCTGGCCCAGGCCCGCGCGGCCACGGTGCAGGCGCAGGCGGGATTGGACAAGGCGCAGCGGAATCTGGATTTCTGCGTGATCCAATCGCCGGTCACCGGAGTGATCATTGACCGGCGCGTGAACATCGGCCAGACGGTGGTGGCGAGTCTGAATGCGCCGAGCCTGTTCCTGATTGCGAAGGATTTGACGAAGATGCAGATCTGGGTGGCGGTGAACGAGGCGGATATCGGGCGCATTGTGTCCGGCGCGCCGGTGACGTTTACGTGCGATGCCTTTCCGGGCCGGCAGTTTGCGGGCAACGTGGGCAAAGTACGGCTGAATGCGACCATGACGCAGAACGTGGTGATGTACACGGTGGAAGTGAACACGGAGAACCCGGACAAAACGCTGCTGCCGTACCTGACGGCCAATGTGCATTTCGTGGTGCGAAAGGAAGCCAATGTGCTGCTGGTGCCGAATGCGGCGCTGCGGTGGGTGCCGGGTTCGCCCGCGCAGATTTTGCCGTCCGCCCGGGACGCCAAGCCGGCGGAGGGCGTGAAGGATCATGCCGGGGTGCTCTGGATAAAAGAGGGTGACTATGTGCGGCCGGTGGAGGTCAAGACCGGGACTTCGGATGGCACGGACACGGCGGTGAGTGCGGACAGTTTGCAAGAGGGGCAGGAAGTGGTGACGGGCGAGGCGACGGAAGCGGCGCAGGCGGGCACGAAGAATCCGTTCGTGCCGCAGATCATCCGGCGTTGAGGGACCGATCATGGAACTCATCCGGCTCGAAAACATCCAGAAGACCTATTACCGGGGCGAACTGGAGATTCCCGTACTCCAGAACGTTTCGCTGAAGGTGGAGCGCGGCGAAATGATCGCGCTGGTGGGCTCCAGCGGGTCAGGCAAGAGCACGCTCATGAATATTCTGGGCTGTCTGGACCGGCCCACGGGTGGCAAATACTGGCTGGATGGGCAAGATATTTCCGAGTTGTCGGCGGAGGATCGCGCGGTGGTGCGGAATGCCAAGATCGGCTTCGTCTTTCAAAATTTCAATCTGCTGGCGCAGACCTCGGCGCTACAAAATGTGCTGATGCCGTTCAATTACACGGCGGAACATTTGGCGGAAAACGAGACCAAGGAACGCGGCGAGGCGATGCTGCAGTTGGTCGGACTGGGCGACCGGATGGATCACCAGCCTTCGCAGCTTTCGGGCGGGCAGCAGCAGCGGGTGGCCATTGCGCGCGCGCTGATCAACCGGCCGCCGGTGCTGTTTGCGGATGAGCCTACAGGCAATCTGGATTCGCGCACGGCGGAGGATGTGCTGCGGATTTTTCAAAAGCTGAACGAGGAGGAAGGCATCACCATCATCCTCGTCACCCACGATGAAAATGTGGCGCGGCATGCTAAGCGCATTATCCGCATGAAGGACGGGGTGATTGTGGAGGAGAGCGTGACGGCGAAACCGGCGGAA
>CAIJGS010000335.1 GCA_903820285.1 uncultured Verrucomicrobia subdivision 3 bacterium
ACCATTGGGACGAACTCTGGAAAACCAACTAATCGGGGGCAGTGTCGAGATGCGCCCGCGGACAAACTCCCCGCAGCGGCGCATCGATCACCGACTTGATGAGGGTCATATTATGCCGCAGCCATTCCAAGAACCCACGTTGCGCCCCTTAATGGTTGCTCCCACCGGTTAGTCGCAATCCCCTGGCCAATCCGATTTCTGAGGCGACCGACCATATTTTTGGCGGCAAATGAGTCCTTTACGGCGCAGTAACAGTAGAAACCCGCAATATGTCCAAACCACATCGCCACCACCATTGCAGACAACCCCGCCCAGAGCCGGTTCTCCCTGCAATTCATTCCTGCAGAATGGATCCGATGGCCGTCGCGGCTTGGCCCGATAAATCCGATGAAACCGCCGACAAAGCCTAAGCCGTCCGTAGCATTGGTGCGGGGAAGGCTGGCGCTATTGGCGTTGGTACTGATTTTGATCGCGTTTCTCACCCGGCATAACCCGGTCCCGCCGGATCATCTGCCGCCATCCTCTACCACAACCCATCCAACTGCGACCAATCTGGCAAGTGCACCCTCCGTAACCCCGATGCCAGAGACGGTTCCTACTGGGTTTCCGGAGCACCCATTTTCCGTCGGCTATGAAAGCACCAATAATCAGTGGACCACGGCGGATGGGAAAGACACCAACACCATCCGGCAGCTCGCCCATAATCCGTTGGAGTTCGCCCGGATGGTGGAGGAAAACCCCCGCATTTTCCGGCGGCAACTGGTGTACCTGAAAAAAACGGCGGCGGCGGTGTTTGAGGAAGCCAAGCTGACCGGCCTGCCGGTGCGGCAATTGACGCTGCCGGGCTTGGATGGCCAGGAGTTGCCATTTGAAATCACGAAGGATGATTCCCGGGGATCCAGCCGGCAAGGGATGATGAGCGGGCACTTGGCAGGCAACCCGGATTCGCTGGTGACCTTTGCCTTTCAGGATGGTCGCGAGGCTTACACAGTACTTTCACCCAAGGATTACATATACATTGTGGGTGAACCGCACGAGCCGGGGCAGGTGATCGTCAAGGCGATTGATCCAAACACCTATGGCGTCGGGCCGCTGGAGGACGCCGCTGATGTATCTGTTCCCAAGCCAGCCGGAAAATAAAGTCACACTTTGCATGAAGATTTCCAAGTTTCATTCCGTCAAAAACACTTTGGCCATTCTGGCCCTGTCTGCCGCGGTGCCAGGCCGCGGGCAGATCATGTCGGATCTTGTGTGCGCGTATCCGCCATCCACGGCGGCGGCCTGGGGCGGAGAGGCCAATACGCAGGTGACCCTGGCCAACGGGGTGGTGGGCAGCAACGCCTTGAATCTCCAGTCGGGAACGGGAGCCGGTTTTAATATCGTCGGCTATATCATGTCGGCGACCGATTCCTCCGGTCAGGACAACAACGCTGCACTGGGGCTGGTGGCAAACGATGCCAGTTTTTTGGATGTCCAGAATTACAAGGCGAGCGTTGGCGCAGATCAGGTGATTTTTATACCGTACGCCAGCACCGGGGCGGCGGGCAATGCGTATCAACCCGGACAGTATGCGAGCATCAGCAGCACGTGGTGGTGGCTGGTGGTGATGGCGCACGAGGCGGGCGGACATAATTACGGGCGCACGCACAATGATGGCATGGTCACGCCCAAGACCATCATGCTGCACAACTATTGCGGTGGCGGAGCGGCTTGGCCATATTTTTATACGGACCCAAACATCTGGTGGAATGGCACCCAGATGCTGACGACCCTGGCAAATGATTGCAGCAACGGCTGGCTGCCCAATGGTGGTGACAATTCCAGCTACAGTGCGCAATGGATGGCGAACCAGGTGGATCATATTGCCATTGGCCCGGCGTTGAACAACGTGGTGCTGCACTGGAGTTTCACGAATGCTCCGGGATCGGCTCCCGCGGGCACCACCAATCTGGATTTGGTTGCAAGTGCGCCAGCGGTGGTGCGCGGCAATAGCGCAACGTATACCGGCAAGGCATTGCGGATTCCGGGCGGCACGACGGGCAACGTGGCCATGAATGCAATGTCCGCGTACATTGATTTGCCGAATGGAATCATTTCCGCGCAGACAAACGTGACGGTTGAAATCTGGGCCACGCCGCTTTCGGCGCCGAGTTGGGCGCGTATCCTGGATTTTGGCCGGTGCACGGAAGCAGGGGATGGCTTGGGGGCGGCGGGCGAATACACCGGGGTCACCACGGACCCGGCCCCCGGCAGCACGTCTTCCTATAGCGATATCATGCTGAGCGCCACCGAGGGTACGAACTACAATCAGCAGCGGCTGGAAGCGAAGCTGACGGGCACAAATTATTCCTTCGATGCCGCCATCGCCACCACGCTAGGCGTGCAGCATCATTATGCCATTACCTTCACCGACGGCGTCGGCACCTACACCAACCAGGGCGGCCGCTGGCAATGGTATCGCGACGGTTATTCGGCGGGCTTGGTGGATGTGAATTTCCATCTGGCGAGCATTGCGGACGTGAACAACTGGCTGGGCCGTTCCCTGTGGAGTGGCGACGCCAACGGCAACAGTGATTATGCCGAAGTACGCATCAGTAACGTGGCCCTGTCGCAACGGCAGTTGCTGGCCAATTACGAACTGGGACCGAATTACAATCCCGGCAGCGCCGTCGTCACGATGACCAACAGCGATGTCTGGGGCGCGACCTCCTTCAATGCCGCCGGCCAGTGGAGCAGTGGCGCGGCCCCGGCGGCGGGCAAGAATTATCAGACCTACAACTACCGGTTGCTGACGCCGGCCACGGCCAGCGGCTATACCTTTGGCGGCAGCTCGCTGACAGTCACAGCGGGCGGACTTTACTGGGGTGGCACCGCCAGCAGCACCGTATCAGTGCCCAACCTGACGGTGAATAACGGAGAAGTGCATAACCGTGGTTCCGGAACGTTCAGTCTCGCTGGTGCCCTGACGGTATCGAACAGTGTGGTGGTCAATGCCATGAACGGCCCGGTCAATTTGGCGGCGAATCTGGGCGGCAGCGGCTCAATAACGTACGTGGGCAATCAGGGCACGATCTATGGTCTCACGACGACTTACTCCGGCAACCAAGTGACGCTGGCGGGCAACAACACCAATTTTACCGGTCAGACCATCATTGGCCTGGGCGCGGGATCGGCGGGCGGATTGACGATTGATTCCGAAGTCCGGCTCGGTGCGAATCCGGCCGCCTTCACCTACAACCAGCTGGCCATGAATCGCGGCACGCTCACCACCATGGCGACGCTGACGTTAAGCAATGCCAATCGGGCGATTCTTTTCGATGTGAACGGCGGCGGTTTCAATGTGGCCGCCGGCACCACGCTGACGCTGGATTGCCAGTTGTTCAGCCCCACCATTGCCGGCGGGGCCACCGGGGGCAATCTAAACAAGAGCGGGGCGGGCAGCCTGATTCTGGCCAGTCCTAACAGCGGATTCAATGGCATGCTGTATGTGGATAGCGGCGCCGCCAGCGGCAGCGATGGCACGGTACGCGTCGTCAATAATTCCGTGCTCGCCAATGCCCATTCGCCGCTTTACATCCGCGATTCCGGCAGCGCCAGTTCCTCGTTGTTACTGGATGGCACCACCAACAACATTTCCCTGGCGCAGACGGTCAGTGTGAACGGCCGCGGCAGCACCGTGCCGGCGGTCGAGAGTGTGGCGGGCACCAACACGCTGGCAGGCGGTCTCAGTGTGTACGGCAGTGGCAGCTACGCGGTGCAGGTGGATGCCGGCACGCTCAACTTGGGCGGCAGCATCAGCGCAGCGGATACCGGAGCAGACACCATCACCTTCCTAGGTGGCGGCAACATGAATCTGAGCGGTGCCGTCGTGAATGGCACCGGCACCATGAGCGTCAACAAGGCTGGTACCGGCATCCTGAACTTTGGCGCGGGGAGCACTTATGGCGGCTCCACCACGGTCAGCCAGGGAACGCTGGCGTTGCAATCGGCGGCCTCTCCGCTGTTGCACCTGACCTTTAACAATGTGGCGGGGAGCGGCAATGGCACGGTCATCACCAACACCGGCACCGGCGGCGCGACGATGAATGGCACCATCGTAGGTGCGGGGGCAACCATTATCACCGGCGGCCGGTTTGGCAACGCGCTCAATTTAACTGGCACCGGTGGTTCGGCGGCCACCAATATCGTCCTTATTCCCAACAAGGTGCTGAGCACGGATGCGTCCGGCAGTTGGACCGTCGGCTACTGGGTTAAAACTGCCACGGCGGGCGCGGTAATTATGTATCAAGGCGATGGCACCTGGTCGAGCAGCGGCCAGACAATGTATTATTTGAACAGTAACAGCACCACCGCTGGCACGCATGCCGGGGCGGTTCGCTGGGCGGGTGGCTGGCTGACCGGCACGGCAACGCTGAACAATGGTGCCTGGCACTTTGTCGCCCTTGTCGACAATGCCGGCACCGAGTCCATTTATGTGGATGGCAATGTGGACACCGTGACCTCCAGCATGGGACTGGCCTTGGCCAGCGGTGCCAATCAGTTGTGGATTGGCGGCACGCCCGACAGCGGCGATGGGGCGGCGAAAATGGCGGGCATGATTGACGAGGTGTACCTGTTCAACCGGGCGTTGAGCCAGTCCGAAGTGCAGTCGCTATACGTTAACAACGCCATCACCAATGCCCCGGTGAACATATTGCCGGTGACCACGCCGGTGACCGTTTCCGCCGGCGCGGTACTGGATCTCGCAGGTGCCTCGCAAACGGTGGGCGGCCTTTCCGGCGGCGGTTCTGTGACCAATTCCGGCGGCCCGGCGACGCTGATGGTTTCCAATGTGAGCGGCACCACGGTCTTCAACGGGAGCATCCGGGACACTTCCTCGGCCGCGCCAATAAATCTGGTCAAGAATGGCGCGGGCACCGCAATACTCGCCGGGGTTAATGCCTACCATGGCAATACGACCGTGAGCGGCGGCACCTTGAAGTTGTCACCTGTGGCTGATGATTCGGTGGTACACCTGACCTTCAACAACGTGGCCGGTAGCGGTAATGGCACGGTGATAACTAATATCGGCACCGGCGGCACGACCATGAACGGCGCCATTGTCAGCACCGGCGGCGCCACCATCGCCAGTGGCGGACGATTCGGCAACGCCCTGAGCCTGAACGGCACGGGCGGCAACGCTTCCAACAACATCGTGATCATCACCAATTCCGTCCTGAAAACCGATGCCTCCGCCACCTGGACCGTGGGCTATTGGCTCAAGACCAGCACGGCGGGAGCCGTCATCATGTATCAGGGCGATGGCACCTGGTCGAGCAGTGGCCAGACCATGTTTTATTTGAACAGTAGCAGCACCACCTCCGGCACGCATGCCGGCGCGGTGCGCTGGGCGGGCGGCTGGCTGACCGGTACCGCCGCACTCAACAACAATGCCTGGCATTTTGTAACCTTGGTGGACAATGCCGGAACGGAGTCCATCTACGTGGACGGCAGTCTGGACACGGTCACCTCAACTATGGCCAATCCGCTGGCGAGCGGCGCAAATCAGATTTGGATTGGCGGCTCGCCGGATGGCGGTGATGGCGCGGTAAAAATGACCGGCTTGATTGACGAAATGTATATGTATAACCGCGCGTTGAGTGCGACGGAAATCCAATCGTTATACAATAACAACATCGTATTCACCAACAGCGGCAGTGTGCTGCCCACCACCACGCCAGTGACCGTGGCGGCCGGTGCAGCGCTGGATGTCGGCGGGGTGTCGCAGACCATTGCTTCGCTCGCCGGGAATGGCGTGGTAACAAACACCGGAGCGACGGCCACCCTGACCGTATCCAACAGCACGGGCACCACCACCTTCAGCGGCAGCCTGGGAGATATATCCTCGGTAAATGCGTTGAGCCTGATCCAAAGTGGCGGCAACACCACCATCCTGTCCGGTGCGAACACCTATCGCGGGTCAACCACGGTGAAAGGCGGGACCTTGCTGGTAAATGGTTCCATCGGCAGCGGCGCGGTCACGGTGGCGAATGGTGGCACCTTGGGCGGCAGTGGCAGCATTGGTGGCGCACTCACGGTCCAATCGGGCGGCACGCTGGCTCCCGGGGGGGGACTTACCACACTAAATGCAACGGGCAACGTCAACCTTCAGCCCGGCGGCACGACGTTCCTGGAAATCAGCAAGGCAGCGGCCACCAATGACCAACTGGTCGTGAGCGCAAGCCTGACCTTGGGCGGTACGCTGGTGGTGACGAATCTTGGTGGCATTCTGGCGGCCGGAGACAAGTTCACATTATTCCATGCCGGCTCGTTCAATGGATCCTTCAGCTCCAATTCCCTGCCGGTCTTGAACGCCGGATTGGCTTGGAACACGGCCAATCTGACCAACGGCGTTGTGTGTGTGGTATCAACCCAGCCGACCAATCTGGTCTGGAACACCACCGGCACGGCCCTGAACCTCTCCTGGCCGACCGGTTACATTGGCTGGCGGTTGCAGGTGCAAACGAACTCCCTGAATTCCGGTCTGGGAACCAACTGGCTGGAGGTGACGGGATCACGCCTGACCAACAATGTCGCTCTGCCGGTGGATCCCACCCAGGGGAGTGTGTTCTATCGTTTAATTTTCCCCTGAATCGAGACGACACCTTTTGCCACATGATTGATTTCCAGATTTTCTCCGCGTTGCTTCGGCCTCATCCGAACCACTTGAAGCTGCTATTTTTCTCCCTGCTCGGGTTGATCCTGGCGCGTCCGGTTTTGGCTCAGAACCAGCTGGTCACCTTCAGCACCATCGATCCGGGCACGCGTTTTGCCATCACCAATTGGGGCTTGGACACATGCTGGCCGAACTTCGACAACATGCAGCGCGGGCTCATCTATATGGGCACAAATAACGTGAACATTGTCCGCGTTGGGTTTCTTGTCGATTCACCGCTGACCAACAATGACGTCACGCCCGCCGACAAGACGGCCCTGCAAACCGACATCAGCCTCGCCAGCATGGCCACGGCGGCGACCCGGTGGGACATGAATTTGGACAGCGCGGTCAATGCCTGGTACATCAGCGGCGGCAACACGGTGTATCCCGATCGCTGGGCGGCGGCCATCGAGGCGTGCCAGCGGTACTATAATCGCAGCCTTTGGATGACCGAGGGATTCAATGAGCCCGACTACACCTCCAATAACGAAGGTTCCGCCCAGAATCTTTATGACATTTTCGGCTACCTGCAGACCTCGACCAATTTTCCAGGCACGCTTTTGGCGGGCGGAAGCACCTTAAATGACGACTTGGCTGTTTCCTGGTTTAATACCGTTGCCGGCCGGGCCGCGATTGGAACGACCCATTGTCTGGCCGGCACAGCCGCCAGTTATGTGAATTTTATCCAAACCGTGGCGGCCGCCAATGCGACGCCCTTCAATCCCGAGCTGCATAATGTCATGGAAGCCATCATGGGGGTAAACTATGGACTTAAGGGAGGCATCTGGTGGGGCACGGCCGAACTGGCGCGCGGAAATTTTGTGAAGGCCTGCCAGGGACAACGCCTTGGCTACGCGGATAATTTGAATAATTGGACCGCCGCCGCAGTCTATCGCGGGACCAACACCACCATACAGGCCTTCTTCGGCGGTTCAGAACGCATGGCGACAACCACCAGCTACCGGCTTTTTTCCAAGGATCGCGATGTTTTTTATGACGGCTACGGCCCGCAGCGTAATTACGACGTAACGGTTCCCGGCGGTACCGGCTATCAGGTGAACCAGCCAGATGCGGAAAAAGTCGTGAACATTAATTGGGGCGCGGACATTCAACCTGCCATCAGTGGCCGATACCTCGTCGTCAATCACAACAGCGGCAAAGTGCTGGAAGTGCCGGGAGCGAATACGAACAACGGTGTCCAACTGGATCAAAACACCTTCACCAACGGCCTCAATCAACTGTGGGATATCAATCCGTTACCGGCCTTTTTCGGCGGCGACATCAGCTATTTTACCCTTGTGGCAGCGCATGATGGAGTAACCGTGGACTTGAATAATTACTCTTACGCGAATGGCGGTGCCATACAGCAATGGAACGGCGGTACGAATACCGTGGAACAATGGTATTTCCAATACGTCACGAACGGTTATTTCAAAATTCACAGCCGTTGGAGCAACAAAATCATGGGCGTCACCGGTGCCTCCACCGGCAGTGGCGCGCAGATCGTGCAATGGGATGACACCGGTACGCTGGACCAGCAGTGGCGGCTGCTTCCCGCAGGTGTCACCAACTACGACTTCGTGGCCCCGGCGGCTCCGACGTCGGTCAGCGTGACTCCGAACCCGGTTTCCGTCCAGTTGAACTGGAAAACCAACAGTGAATCCGACTTCGCCAGCTACACCGTTCTGCGGAGCACCACCAACGGCGGCCCCTATGTCATCATCGCCCGCGGCCTGACCAATAACACCTTCACCGACAAATCGGCAAATCTACACCAGACCTATTATTATGTCGTCAAAGCCGTGGATCGCTCCCTGAATGCCTCCGTCAATTCCACCCAAGTGAATGCTCGCCCGAGCGGTGCCCCGGCAATCATGGCCCACTATACCTTCGATGGCACCGCCAATGACAGTTCCGGCAACGCCAACCACCCGATTATCATCAACGGTTCGCCCGCCCTGGTGGCCGGCAAGTATGGCTCCGCCCTCGGCTTCAGTGGCACCAACCAGTATGTGATGTTGCCGGCCGGCCTGCTGGCCGGTGCCACTAACTTCACGTTCGCCGCCTGGGTAAATTGGAACGGTGGCGCCGCCTGGCAGCGCATCTTTGATTTTGGTAACGACACCACGCAATACCTGTTTCTCACCCCGGATTCCGGCAATGGGACGCTTCGTTTTGCCGTCACCGCCAACGGAGGCGGTAATGAGCAGACCATTGAAACCGCGCCGCTGGCCTCCAACCAGTGGGTTCATGTTGCCCTCACCTGCAATGGTACCAATGGCTGCCTGTACACCAACGGCATTCTCGCCGTCAGTGGCCCCATTTCGCTGAATCCCGCCATGTTCAACCCGGCGCTCAATTATCTGGGCCAAAGCCAGTATGCCGGCGACCCGCTATTCCGCGGGGCACTCGATGAGGTCGTGGTAGCCAATTACGCCATGAGCGCCGCACAGGTCGCCTGGTTGCCGGTCAACGGCGCACCGCTGCCGTCGCTGGTGCATCGATATAGCTTCAGCGAAACCGGCGGTACCAATGTCAGCGATTCGATTGGCGGCGCGGCCTGGAACGGCACCCTCCCCAATGGCGGCACCTTCAGCGCCGGCCAATTGACCCTGAACTCCGCCAGCTCCCAATACATCCAGCTGCCGGCGGGCATTCTCAGCAATGACACCGCCGTGACCATTGAGGCTTGGGTGACCTTCCCCAATCAGATCGCCTGGAACACCATGTTCTTCGGCTTCGGCAATACCATCAGTGGCAGCGGCAATAACTATCTTTTCTGTGCGCCACAGGGCGGCCGCATCGCCATCACCAGCACCAATTACCTCGGCGAACAGAATGTGTATAGCGGGATGGATTTCAGCTACCATACCAATCTGCATCTCACGGCCATCTTCAATCCTGCCGCCAATTATCTGGGCCTCTACACCAATGGCGTGCTGGCCGGGGTGAACACGTCCGTCACCACACCGCTGAACGCCGTCAGCAACGTGTTCAGCTATATCGGGCGCTCGCTTTACAGCGGCGATGCGTACTTCAATGCCAGTCTGGATGAATTCCGCATTTATAATGGCGCGCTGCAAGCCGGCGACATCGCCACCGCGCAACTTGTCGGCCCGAACGTTCTCCTTACGACAAATGTTGCGCTCAACCCGTTGAGAAGCGGCGCCAATCTGACGATCAACTGGCCGCAAGCCGCCGCCGGGCTGACCTTGGCAGCGAGTCCCGTTTTGGGTGCGGGAGCGGTCTGGACACCGGTGACCCCGGCCCCACCCATCACTGGCACAAACTATCAGATGACCATCCCTCCGACGAACGCCGCCATGTTCTTCCGGCTGCAAAGATAAGTTCGCCGCCATTGGCTAATTTGAATAATCCGGTTACGCCGCTCGTTTGAGCCGGACCGGTTCCGCTGAACCAGCAACCGTTGGCCATCGTCCGTTTGTTCTAGTCCGTTTGGCTCGACTTCCGGCGGGTCCGCTGCAACTTAAAGGAGACAACCGGCGTCTGATGTTTCAACCCATACCATTTGCATGAATACGACGATGTTTCCTTCCCGCCCCCTCCGCTGGCTGACGTTGCTGCTGGCCGCCGGTCTGGCCGGGCAAATTCGCCCGGCCGCCGCAGCGGAAAGCCGCTGGGCACACACCGGCACGGATGGGCAACTCGCCTATCAGGCCTTGCCGGCCGGCGATCGCATCCTGGATTTTTCCTATGCCGGTTACGCGGGCGGCGGCGTAAAAATTCCCGAGGTGCCGGTCAAACTGACAGTTGCTCCGGGCACCGGTGATGATTCGGCGGCCATCCAAGCCGCGATCAACCAGGTATCACAGCTGCCGCTGGCGGATGGCTTTCGCGGAACGGTGCTGCTGGCACCGGGAGTTTTCCATTGCCGCCAGCCGCTGGAAATCAAGACCGGCGGCGTGGTGCTGCGCGGGAGCGGTCCCTTGGAAGGTGGCACCACGATTACCATGACGGGCGATCCGCATCTGTGCTTTTCGATCAAAGGTAATGGCACTGCCAAGGTCATCGGCAAACCGGCGGCCATCACGGATGCATATGTGCCGGCGGGAACAGATTCATTTCACGTGAGCGATCCGGAAAATTTTGCGGCCGGCGACAGCGTGCTGATCAACCGCCCGGCCACACCGGCGTGGGTTAAGTTCATGGGCATGGACACCCTGGTGCGCAACGGCAAGGCCGAGCACTGGGTCTCCGGCGAAATGCACACGGAGCGGACGATCAAGCGCGTGGCGGGCAATACGGTCACGCTGACCGTGCCGCTGACGGATTCGTTTGATGCGCGGTATCTGAACCCGCCTGGCGGCACGTTGGTGAAGTGCGATCTTTCCGCCCGGCCGGTGAACATTGGCGTGGAAAACCTGCGCATTGTCTCGCCGCCGCAGGCGGTAACGATCAATCAGGCGCACAACCAGGCGTTGCACATGGACGGCGTTTCGGATGCCTGGGTGCGTGATCTGGAGGTGGAAAACACGGTGAACAGCTTTTACTTTGGCGAACACACCAGCCGCCTGACGGTGGACCGGGTGAATATCCGTCACGACGCCGCGAGCCTCGGCGCGGCGAAACCGGAGGATTTCTGGGCCGGCGGCACAGAGACCTTCATCACCCGCTGTTCCGCCACGGGGAACAATGTGTTTTATTTTTCCACGGGCGCGCGGATGATGGGGCCGGTGGTGGTGCTGAACTGCACCTTCTACGGCAACGGCCATATCCAGCCGCACATGCGCTGGGGCACCGGCCTGCTGCTGGACAATTGCAAGGTGCCGCAAAGCGGCATCGACCTGATGGACCGGGGCATCATGGGTTCCGGCCACGGCTGGACCATTGGGTGGTCGGTGGCCTGGAATTGCACGGCCAAGACCCTGACGATCCAGCAACCGCCAGGTTCGATGAACTGGGCCATCGGCTGCAAAGGCCGGTTGGAAAGCGGCACCCAACCGGGCAGCCCGGAGAAAAAACTGCCGAACGGCATCATTGATTCACCGGAAAACCCCGTGGCCCCGGCCAGTCTTTATCTGGCCCAGTTGCGCGATCGGCTGGGTCCGCAAGCGCTCGCGAATATTGGGTATTGAACTCTTAGACCCGCCGGTTCATTCCGGCAGACGAACGGTGAAAGTGGTGCCACAACCCGCTTCACTGGCGACTTCAATGGTGCCGACATGGGCTTGCACAATGGCCTTCGTAATGGCGAGTCCCAAACCAGTGCGGCCCCGCCCGCTGGTACGCACGGAATCCACCCGATAAAACCGCTCAAAAATATGCGGCAAATGCTCGGCCCCGATGCCCGGGCCATTATCGCTGACGGTTAAAACAGCCATGCCGCCGGCCAGCCGCGTGCTGACCCAGACTTCGCCGCCGCGATGGTTGTGATATATGGCATTGGTCACCAGGTTGGTGATGACGAGCGTGAGCCGGTCGCCATCGGCACGGCATGGTGTCGCGGCCAGATCCGATTTAATGGTGATGACCTGGCCAGCCGCCAGCGGGAGGAGAAGTTTTAAAACGTCCGCCACCGTTTCCGCGAGATCCAACGGGTTGCGTTGCAGCGATTCCTGGCCGGCATCGAGGCGGGCCAGTTCAAGCAAGGATTCGATGAGCCGGCGCATGCGCTGGGCGGCACGCTGGCCGGCTTCAAATGCTTCGCGATGTTCCGGGTTTTCGCAGCCACTGGCGAGACCGTTTTGCAAATGCGTGAGCATGACGCTGACCGGTGTGCGCAGTTCGTGCGCGGCATCAGCGGTAAACCGTGCCTGCTGGGCAAAGGCGCCATCCAGCCGGGCGAAGGTGGAGTTCAACACGGCGGCCAGCCGGCTGAGTTCGCTGCCAGTATTTTCAACCGGGATGCGCTGGGTGAGATCGCCCGTGGAGATTTTGCCGGCGGTGACACTGATTTCATGAATCGGGCGCAAAGCCCGCGCCACCAGCCAGGCCCCCATGGCCAGCCCCAGCAACAGTACCGCCAAACCAATGCCAGCGAGCCGCCAGGCGAGCTGGCGCAGCCCGGCGGTTTCGGCGGCGACGGACCGGCCCGCGAGCACGCAATCATTCGGACCCGGAAACAGGAAGGCTTCGTGCAGCTGCCCGCGCTGGCGAACGGTCGGCGCGCCCGCCTGCGGCAGCGGCACATCGGGCGGCGCGGTGGTCGAGTAGATAACCGGCGTCTGGCTGTGGTGCAGCCATACAACGTAATAGAAGGAACCATCACCACCTTGATCAAAGAGCGCGGCATTCCGGGCGGATATGGTAAACGCACGCAATTGGCCTTCGCCCGGCCGGACGGGATGCTGGGATTCAACGAGCAGGGGCAAACGCTGCTGCAATTCCTCATCTAGGCGCCGGGCTTGCCGCCCGTTTTCCAACTGATAGACCGCGATGCCAAAGCCGCACAACACGGTGAACAACAGCAGGCCATGCCACAGTTGCAATCGCCAGCGGATGGAGGCAAAAAAATTCATGCGATGGAATAGCCATGGCCGCGCCGGGTAAGAATAAAATCCTGGCCGAGCTTTTTGCGCAGATTAAAAATATGCACGTCCAGCACATTGGAAAGCGTGTCGCCGTTTTCGTCGAAGAGATGTTCGTGCAGGTCGGTGCGGGTAACGACTTCGCCCCGGTGCAGGGCGAGGTATTCGAGGACAATATATTCCCGAGCCGTGAGGGTGACGGACTGGCCGGCGCGAGTGACGGTCCGCGCGGCGGTATCCAGCTGCACCTCGCCGATGACCAGGAGGCTGCGGGTCTGCCGGGTGCTGCGGCGAATGATGGCCCGCAGGCGGGCAAAGAGCTCGGCATTGTCGAACGGTTTGACGAGATAATCATCCGCGCCCGTATCGAGCCCCCGAACGCGATCGGCGCTGCGGTCGCGGGCCGTGAGCATGAGCACGGGCGTGGCCTTGGTTTCGCGCAACCGGGCGAGCAATTCCCAGCCGTCGAGGCGGGGCAGCATGACATCCAAGACAATGGCGTCGTAATCGGCGCACTTGGCCTTATACAGACCCTCCTCGCCATCGGTAGCCGCATCCACGGCGTAGCTCTGACGGCGCAGGGCACTTACGAGGCCGGCCAGCAGGTCGGGTTCATCTTCCACCACCAGGAGTCTCATCGCGTGCGCCTGTTGTAACAGGTCGGGCGCGGTTTGACACGCTGTTTGAAACGCATTCACGGGGAAATCTTAACGAACCCTGCATTAATGGCAGATGAATGCGGACAGTTTTTTAAGATTTTCCCCAACAGGTGGAAACCTTAATGTCCTGTTAATCTACGTTTACCTACAGTGGCGGCATGAAAGGGAATTTTGAAATGCAGCCGATGCGATGGCTTTGCGGGCTGGCTTCGCTGATGTTGCCGGGCCATGCGCTTTCATTATCGGCGCATGATCTCTCGGGCGACCCCGCCGGAACAAACTATGATCGTAGCGCCCGACCGCCGACGAACATCCTGGTTAATTTTAGCTATGCCACGTCAAGCGCCACCAATCACGGGACGGCCATGGCCACGCTGTTTGAACCCTTTGCGCCTCAAGTCAAAACCCATTGGGACGACCGGGTTTTTTACATTGAATCCGACGGTATGCCGGCGCATCCGCTAATGGTAGGCATCACGGCCTGGCAGCAGCAGGTACCTTTGCCGCAAAAATATACGGGCGAGAATGCGTGGCGATTGCCATTGCAGCCGCAGGTGGCGGCGCAACCCATTTCGGCCAGGACCCATTTCTTTCGCGGAGCCATCGCCATTGCCGTGAACGGGGTGCCGATTTTTAATCCCATCAAAAACGACGGCATCACCGACACCTTTCTCGGCGGCGAACTGGACAATTATGGCGGGCATTCGGGACGGGCGGATGATTACCACTACCACATTGCGCCTTTGCATTTGCAGCAGTATGTGGGCTCCAACAATCCGGTGGCGTTCGCGCTGGATGGTTATCCCATTTACGGACTGACGGAACCGGATGGTGTGCCGGCCACCGGACTGGATGAATGCAACGGCCATACCACGCCGGAACTGGGCTATCACTATCACGCGACAAAAACATACCCCTATCTCAATGGCGGGTTTCATGGCGTGGTGACGGAGCGCGGCGGCCAGGCGGATCCCCAGCCGCGCGCCCAACCGCTGCGTCCCTCTACCTACCCGCTACCTGGCGCAACCATCACGGGTTTCACAGCGGAACCGGATGGCAAAAGTTACACGCTAACGTATGAGATTGGCGGAAAAAAGGCCGTGGTGCATTATTCAAAAAATGCGGAAGCGGTGGACTTTGATTTCACCGACACCTCGGGCCGGACGGTGACGCGGCATTATGGCACGGGTTTTCACGGCGGGGGACAGAATGAGAATCCGCCGCCCCGTGACCGCCCGGAGGGCAACCAGCCGCCGCGCGATCCAAATCGCCAGCCGTGGCTCAAAGTTCACGCGAAGGAAATGGATGCGAACCATGACGGCATCCTGACGCGCGACGAATTTATTGCCGAGGTAAACCGCGTGTTTGCCGCCTATGATCAGAATCAGGACGGCAAGCTCACGGCGGATGAATATGGCGGTCCGCCGGTGCGGTCGGCCATGGGCGGATACATTAAACAGCATTACCGTGAACTGCTGGATGAAACCGGCGTGATCACCAGGGTGTCCCTGATGAAGGAAGCCAGGCGAATGTTCGACAAGAGCGATCTGAACCATGATGGCAAGCTCACGCCGGATGAGACCGTCCTGCCCCCGGGTTACAAAGCCACACCGCCCGGTAACCCGGGCGAAAACCCGCCACCTCGTTGAACCTTTATATCTTTATGAAACCGAACATTTATTGCTGCGGTTGTTTGCTGACACTGACGCTGGCAACGCGTCTTTGCGCCGGCACGACTTATACGATTGTGGACACGGGGCAGGCCACGTGTTACGACAACCGCAGCCCGATTACCGCGCCGGCGGCGGGCCAGCCGTTTTATGGGCAGGACGCGCAGTTTCATCATCATCCATCCAGTTACACCCTGAGCGCAGACGGGTTGACGGTGCTCGACAAGAACACCGGGCTCACCTGGCAGCGCGGTCCCGACACGGACGGCGATGGCGTCCTCACGCGCCGGGACAAGCTGACCTTAAGTCAGGCGCAGGCGCTGCCCGCCAAACTCAACACCGCAAAATTCGGCGGCTTCAGCGACTGGCGACTGCCGTCCATCAAGGAACTGTATTCACTCTTCGATGCGCGCGGCACCGACCCCAGTGGTCCCGGCGGACAGAATATCTCCAAGCTGCGCCCGTTCATTGATACCAACTATTTCAAATTTGCCTACGGCGATCCGCGCACCGGCGAGCGGGTAATTGATTCACAATACGCCTCCAGCACGAAGTATGTCGGCAAGTCGGTGCGCGGCTTCGGCAAGTTGTTCGGCGTGAATTTTGCGGATGGACGCATCAAGGGTTACGACCTGTTCATGCCGGGAGGCGACGTGCAAAAGACGTTTTTTGTGATCTGTGTGCGGGGCAATCCGGCGTATGGCACGAATGATTTTCAGAGCAACGGCGACGGCACCGTTTCGGATCGCGCCACCAGGCTGATGTGGTCGCAAGGCGACAGCGGTCGCGGCCTGAACTGGCCGGCGGCCTTGGCGTGGGTTCAACAACAGAATGCGACTAACTTTCTCGGCCACAACGACTGGCGACTGCCGAGCGTGAAAGAGCTGCAAAGCATCGTGGATTATTCCCGGTCGCCGGACACGAGCCATACGCCGGCGATTGACCCCATGTTCACCTGCGCGGTCATCACCAATGAAGTCCGGCAGGCGGATTATGCGTTTTATTGGACGGCAACCACGCACGCGGGCTTCCTGGGCGGCGGCGCGGCGATGTACGTGGCCTTTGGCCGGGCGGGTGGCTGGATGTCCCCGCGCACAATGTCGGGCGGGCCGCCGGAACGGCGCGGCGGCTTTGGCCCCGGACCGGGTGGCGATGGCCCGCCGCCGGATTTCGGGCCGGGCGAGGATGCGCCGGTGGATTATCACTATGTGGACGTGCATGGCGCGGGCGCCCAGCGCAGCGATCCCAAGACCGGCGATCCGGCGTGGTTCCCGCACGGACGCGGTCCGCAGGGGGATGTCATCCGAATCTGCAACTACGTCCGGCTGGTCCGCAATACGGCCGATTGAATGTGACCCCATGAAATTTTTAACGACCCGCCGAAAATTTCTGACGCTGACCACCGCAGCTACGGGTTGGCTATTCACCCCTCTCTGGGCGCAAAACGATCCGCCGAATCGACCGCGCAAGCGTGACGGGCCGGGCGGGCGCGGCCGCCGGGACGCACGGGATTATGTGCTGCCGCCGGAACTGGCCGTATTCAGTTTGCTGTCGCTGGTCCTCGGGCGGGTGAGTGACCGTTCCGTGACCGTAAGTTCCGTGGCCCGCACCGCGCTGGAAGGTTATTTTGAATACGGAACGGCATCTGGCAATTATCCCAATCGAACACCCTTGGCAGAGTTTCCCGCCGGCCACCCGGTGGAGACAGTCTTGGCGGGACTGCAACCGGACACGCAATATTTCTACCAGTTTCATCATCGTACGCCCGGTGAAACGAGTTTCAAGACGCGGACGGAGTGCCGGTTTCATACGCAACGTGCCAGCGGCAGCTCGTTCATGTTTACGATACAGGGCGATTCGCATCCGGAACGGCCGCAGATGAGCGATCCCGATTTGTACGCGCGCACGCTGTTGCAAGTGGCCGCCGGCAAGCCGGATTTCCACATCTGCATGGGCGATGATTTTAGCGTGGCCCCGGTGCGCGAAGTGAATTACGCCTCGGTGACGGAACGTTACACCCTGCAACGTCCGTTCCTGGGATTGATCGCGCAATCGGCCCCGGTCTTTCTGCTCAATGGCAATCATGAGCAGGCATCGCTCTTTAATTTCAATCAAGCGGATGAGCGTCATACGGTGGCCGTGCTGGCCCAGACGGCGCGGAACCGGTTTTATCCCACGCCCGCGCCGGATGGTTTTTATGGCGGCGACACGGAACCGTTGAAGGACATCGGGCTGCGGAAAGATTACTGCGCGTGGACGTGGGGAGATGCGCTGTTTGTGATTCTGGACAACTATTGGCATTCACCGGTGCAGGTGGACACCGGCTTCCATGAAGAGGAAGGCGGCGGGGGCGGCGGCAAAACTGGCCGTCGGGATCGCGACTGGTGGTCGCTAACGCTGGGGGACACGCAATATCATTGGTTCAAACGAACGCTGGAACAAAGCCGCGCAAAATATAAATTTGTCTTCGCCCATCATGTGCTCGGCTCCGGCCGCGGGGGCGTGGATGAGTGCGCCTTCTTCGAATGGGGCGGCCGGAACAAGCGCGGCGACTGGGAATTCAACGAGCGTCGCCCCGGCTGGGAAATGCCGGTGCATCAGCTCATGGTGAAACACGGCGTCACCATTTTCTTCCAAGGCCATGATCATCTCTACTGCCAGCAATCGGCAGATGGTATCGTTTATCAGGAGGTGCCCATGCCGGCGGATCAGGGCTATATGACCTACAATGAGGAACGCTACGAGTCCGGCGTGAAGCTGCCCAACTCCGGCTACCTGCGCGTGACCGTCTCGCCGGAACACGTAAAAGTGGATTACATCCGCAGCTTCCTGCCCAAGGATGAAACGGCGCAGAATAAGACCGGGGACCTCGCCCATAGCTACATCATCAAAGCGCGGGGGGAACATGCGTAGGGTTTGGATGAGCGGTGTATGGTTGGGTTGCGGCCTGGCTGTGGCGGCGGTCGCCGCCCCGGGGGATGCGAGTCCGGACAAACCGCGCGGCCATCACAGCACCTCCGGGGCGAACGTTTTCCATGTGTCCGTGCCCGAGCATCCGTATGATCTCATCCTCGCCCGGCCGGAGAAAGATCAGGTGACGCTAAGTGTTTTGGCGTATCACGACCTTGAAGGATACGTCACTTATACGACCACGAACGATGTCCCCGACCGGCCGACCGGATTGACACGGTTCCCGGCAGGCATGCCAGGGCAACTGGTCATCGGCGCGCTGGCGGCGGATGCGACGTATCATTACCAATTTCATTGGCGGGTGCCGGGGGCAACCACGTTTACGGTCAGCCCGGAATATGCGTTTCACACGGCGCGTCCGCCGGGCAGTCGCTTTGCGTTCACCCTTACCGCCGACGCACATCTGGATGACCACACCAGCGCCGAAGTTTATGACCAAACGCTCACGAACATCCGCGCGGGGCAGCCGGATTTTCATATTGATCTCGGCAACCTGTTCATGACGGACAAGCACGCCACCCGCGCGGAAGCCGCCCGGCAATATCTGGCGCAACGCTATTATCTGGGCGAAATCGGCGTCAGCGTGCCAGTCATGCTGGCGCTGGGGGTGCATGATGGCGAGAGCAGCCGGTACGATGACGGATCACCGGACAGCCTGGCCGACTGGTCGAACAACCTGCGCACCCGCTATTTTCCAAATCCGTTACCGGATCGTTTCTACACCGGTAATCGGCCAGCCACAGAATCCGGCCAGCCGCTGCAAAATTATTATGCCTGGGAATGGGGTGACGCGTTGTTTGTGGTATTGGATCCCTACCGCTACTCGCTGTCCCAGCGGGCCGGCGGCGATGGCTGGGCGTGGTCGCTCGGCCAAACGCAATACCAATGGCTGGCGCAAACGCTGGCCCACAGCCGGGCGGGATTCAAATTTGTCTTCCTCCACAACCTGCTCTGCGGCGATCAGGCGTCGCGCGGTGGCGTTGAAATCGCCGGGTTCAACGAATGGGGCGGCAAAAACAGGGACGGTACGGACGGGTTTGCGCCGCATCGGCCCGGCTGGGAATTGCCGGTGCATCAATTACTGCTACGCAACCACGTGGCCGCCGTCTTCAAGGCCCATGATAATTTTTACGCTCGCCAACAGCTCGATGGCATTTTGTATCTGATGGTGCCGCAGCCGAGTTTTGCGGGCGATGACCACATTCGCGATCTCCAAAATTACGGCTACCAACAAGGCGTGTTTCGGGGCAATTCCGGTCATGTGCGCGTGGAGGTGTCCGCCGGCAAGGCGGTGGTGAGTTACGTAAAATCCGCGCCGGACAGCCCGGTGGCGGACTCGTTTGAAATTCTCAAACATTAATCCGGAATCCATGGCACTTGCCTATTCCCCAACATGTACCGGTTAAGCAAAATCTGTTTGGTTTTGTTACTGGGCCTGCTACCGGCATGGGCGCATCCCCTGTTGCAAGATGC
>CAIJGS010000336.1 GCA_903820285.1 uncultured Verrucomicrobia subdivision 3 bacterium
CCTGAGCATCCATGGTATCCAGGGGCAGCGGGACAATCTGGTTCAGCAACTGCAAACGAGGCTGCGGTTGCACTGGAGCGTCAGCCAGCAACGGCTGCACCGCGTCCGCAATCTGTCGCCCCCACAGTTTCACCTGCTCCCATGAAACATTTTCAGCCGGTGGATTCAGATTTGCGCAAGCACCGTTCGTCATGAATACCACCGGATGACCGGGCAGTTGGGCGGCCAATCGCAGGGCGGCTTCGCCAAACAAATCCGTGCTCACGCAGCGGTTGGTAGATCCCAAGGCCACGGGGTGGATGGCATAATTCACGAGCACGGTGGCAAAACTGCCATCCGCCCGGCGAAACCCAATACCCGCCACCCGGGGATCGGTATGGGCGGTAGCCGCCTTGCGACGATCCACCGCCAGTGACAGGTGCCCCTCCACCACCGTCAACCCTACCGGTTCCGTTTGGGAGATGGCGGCTTCCGCCGCCTCACGAATGCGTGACTGCAAAAACTGCACATAGGCCGGGTCATACTCACCCGCCTCACGCAAGTGCACCGTACCCGGACCGGCATGAGTGTGCGTGGCCGAAAGCATCACCTGCCCCGGGGCCAAATCAAACTTCTCCCGAGCCCAGTCACGGAACGCCTGCACAATGGAACGGTCAAATCCAACCAAGTCACAATGCAGCCATAACAGGCGGGTGCCGTCGCATTCCAAGTACAACGTCTTGGCGTAAAGCCGATCCAAGACACCACTGGATGGCTGGATGCGGGCGGCGAACCCGGATAGTTCCCCGCCCGGAGCGGGCGTGATATGAATCTGGCTGGTTCCGAGATTCATTAGCTGAGGGCGCCGAGTTCGGCGCGGTGCCGGTATACTTTTTCAAAGGCCGTGGCAATATCGTCCATATCCGCCTGGCTCCCCAAAAAGAGGCTTTGCTCCAACCACGCCCCCTGCTCACCGCAGATGATCTCGCAATTCGGACAGCTGACTTGGCTGAAATCCAGCGTCTGCGCAGCCTGCGGTAGATAAGGTCCAAAGGCCTTGTTGAGGAAGAGCGGCTGACGATAAAGCGGAATGGCATAGCCACCGCTCACCGGAATCCCCTCGGCCGCCAAGGCTTTCAGGATCATGGCGCGGCTGGCGCCAAATTCATGGGCGTTAATCCGGAACAAAAATAAATGATAGCTGTGACGCATCGTCGCCGCCGTACGTTCTTGCGGATAAATGCCAGGAATGGCTTTCAACCGCGCCGCCAAATACTGACCGTTGCGATCGCGCGTTTCGGTCTGAGCCGTCAGGCGGTCAAGCTGAGTATTGAGCACCGCCCCTTGAAATTCACCCAGCCGGTAATTGGCGGACATAACGTGATGTTCGTACCACACTCCGCCGCTGATGCGACCACAGTTGTGAATGGAACGACACGCCTCGGCTAATTTGTCATCGTTCGTGGTAATAATACCGCCTTCGCCGCAGGTTAAGTTCTTGCTGGACTGAAAAGAGAACGACCCCAAATGCCCAATCGAACCCACGCCACGTCCCCGATAAGACGCCCCGTGCGCGTGGGCGGCATCTTCGATCACTGTCAGGTTATGTTTTTTGGCAATGGCCATGAGCTCATCCATTTCCGCCGGTTGCCCGGCCATGTGGACCGGAATGATGGCCCGGGTCTTGGAAGTGATGGCCGCTGCCACCGCCGCCGGATCCAAGTTGTAGGTTTTGAGATTAATGTCGGCAAACACCGGCACGGAATTCGCCTCCACCACGGCCGTGGCCGTGGCGAGAAAGGTATACGGCGGAACAATCACTTCCGCTTCGGCCTTGATACCGGCGGCCATGAGGGCAATGCGCAGGGAAACGGTACCGTTCACGACGCCGATGGCGTGTTTGCAGTCGTGCAGGGCAGCAAAACGACGTTCAAATTCGGCCACTTCTTCGCCGTTTAATTTGCCCCATTTGCCGCTACGCAAAGCGCGTACCAAGCGTTGTTCATCCGAATCATCAAAGACCGGCCAACTGGTAAATGGCTGGCTGCGAACTTTACTGCCACCCGTTAATGCGAGGGTTTCACTCATAGGTTTTCTTGGTTATTCAGGGAGATTGGCGGCGAGTTTTTGTTCGGCGTAGTTGAGGTCGTCCGCGAGAATTTTCTTCTCGGGCGCATAACGGCCGGGGAATTCCCGGTTCAGGGCATCGGCCAAGTGTTGTAAACGCTCCACATAGCCGGCGGCGGCGGGCCGGGTCTGCGGTTGGGCGAGCAGCCGATCCACCTGGCTGCGCACCGGATTAAACGCCGTTTTGTGGCCGGAGGCCGGTTCCAAAAGCATCCCGGGATAGGTCGCCACCAAGTCGGCCAAAACTTTTTGCTGGGAACCTTTCGCCGCCTGCAAGCGAATGGCCTGGCCAATCGAACGGGCGGGATCATAACCGTGCGGGTTGTAGGCATAATCGGCGCAGGTGGCCAGCGGGATTCGATTGATTTCGTTTTGCTCCCGTAGCGGATTGCTCATATAACCGTCAATCACCTCGCATAGGTCCGGGTCGCGATCGGTTACCGGACCAAGGTGCATGGTGGGATGACCGTCATTCACCGGATAGTTGTCCCAAAGAAACAAGCGGTGGCCCACGAGCGCACGGAATTTTTCCGCCGCGCGCCGGGTAATCTTACCCACCACGGCATCGCCGGTCCAAAACACGTAAACGTCCGGATCTAGTTTGGCTGCCAGTTCTTCCAAATAGGCCTGCTGTTTTGGACGAGTACCATCCCCCCAATAATAAGTAGGGCAGAAGATCATTTGGGCGGCCGGATCGTGCGCCCGCAGCCGATGAAACAGTGCATTACACACCTTTGCCTGCGTAGCGGCATTGACCCCGTTGGTGGCGTCATCCAACGACAGGTTGAACCATTTGACGCCCAGGCCCTGCATCCAGGCATAATGTTTGAAGAGCAATTCAATACTGCCGGCGGATTCTTCATTGATGGTACGACGGCTGAACAGATTGGGGTTCATGCTAAAACAAAACTCCAGGCCATGCGCCTGTGCTGAGCGAACCACCTGTTCATAAGCTGCCTTTTTGGCGGGCGGCAAATCTTCCCACCAGCGGTTCGCATCCGGATCATTCCATTTCGCATAGTGCTCGATATCGAACATGGATAAGTAGCAATTCATTAGGAAATTCAGCTTGTACTCGGCCAGATGGGGAATTTCCGCGAGATACTGCTCCGGCGTCCAAGCCCAGCCTTTGGTGCCGCGAATTTTAAATCCCGAGGCCGTGCCGGGAGCCAGCGGTTCAGGAAAGGCCCGGGCTTCGGTCGCGAGCGTGACCTGAAAGTTACCGGAGCGATCCGGCACGAAACTGTCGGCTGACCGACCGCCTGCCGCCAGGCCCAGTAAGAGCAGAATTAAAGTTCCAAGTTTCACGGGGTCACCTCCGCTTTGGCCAGGGGCACGCGGTCGGCCTGCCGGGACTTCAGGAGAATGCGCCGGAGCAACCAGGCGCCAGTCAGGATACAAGTGATGAGGCTCATAAAAAATCGGGGCCAGTCGCCGACGAAAACAGCGTTGGTGGCAACCACCAGACCCAGCGACGCAATCATGCCCAACAACGAATCCACCAGCATTTCAGTGGCCGTCGGCTCACCCGTGTCGGGCAGGTCGACTTCGTCCCGGATAGGTTTCCAAAAACCCGGCGGTCGGCAGCGCGCGTAAAAACGTTTGAGGGTTTCCTTGGACTCCGGCGGAGTCAGCAGCGTGACCGTGAACAGCACCACGAGACTCAAGCCGAACAACAGGCCAAGCCCCTGCCACATGGGTTTGCTTTGGAAATCCAAACCAAACCAAACGACGATGGCCAAAGGTAACCCGAGAATGACTGCCGCCAATTCGCCCCAGACATTAAAGCGCCACCAAAAGAATCGGAACCAGGACAGGGGCAGTAGGAAAATCACCATCGCCGAATTGATGAACAGAAACCAGCTTACCATGTTGTCCACAAACAAGATTGTCACCGTGGCCGCAAAAAGAAATAGGAGTAGCGTAGTAAGGCGGCTCACCCAGACCTTCCCCTCCTCTTTTGCAATGCGCTCGGGGAGAAGGTCATTCACCACAAAACTGCCGCCCCAGTTGATCAGCGAACTCAGCGACCCCATGAAGGCCGCCACTTCCGCCGCAACCAGCAAGCCAATAAATCCATGCGGCAAATGCGAGATCTTGATCAGTTGCCCCCAGGCGTAGGCGGGATCTTTGAGCATCGTTGAACTTTCCGGCAACGCGCCCAGCTTCTTCTGCAGATCCTCGGTCCAGAACAGGGACATCGCCACCACGCCCAAACCAATCAAAGGCAACGTGCGAAAAGAAAGCGCGAGAAAGGCGTTGAACAGTTGGCCGCCCACCGCGTGCCGTTCATCGCGGGCCGCCATGAAACGCTGCGCGGTCATGCCTTCCCCCGCCGTCGGGGAACCCGCAAAGAACCAGCCCTGGATGAACAGCGCAATCAGCGTGTACAAATCAATCGAACTGCTCGGCGGGGTCTGCACCAGTCCCGTCGGACGGATTTGTTGGACATGCGCCACAATGTTATGCCAGCCGCCATGGTGCGAAACCGCGAGCACAAAAAACACCGTACACCCGGTAATCATGATGGCAAACTGCACCACGTCCGCGTACACCACCCCGAGCAGGCCGCCAAACATGGTATAGACCACCGTAATGCCTCCAAAGATAAGCAGCACCTGCCACGTGGCCAGCGGGCAGAGCGGAGCAATGGTCTTCGCGAAAAAACCGGTGATGTAAGCGATAATTAATACCGCAAAGCCAAAACAGCAAACGAACGCATAAAGTTTTCGCGCCACCACCGCCGGCTTGCCGCCGTAGCGCAGGGAAATCAATTCGGCCGTGGTGACAATCTGCATCCGCCGCCATAACCGGGCCCAGACAATGGCCACCAGCGGCATCCAAACAATCCAACTCGCCCACCAGAGCCAGTTACCAGATAAACCAAACACCAGCACGAGCATCACAAAGGCCCCCGTGCCGGAACTGTAGGTCGCCGTATTCGAGAGCCCGATGGCCCACCAAGGAACATCCCGGTCGCCCGCAAAATAACCCGCCGCGCCCTTTTTGGCCGAGCGCCTTGCAAACAGCAGGCCCACGGAAAACACCAGTCCGCAAGACGCCGCCACTACCAGCCAGTCAATGAGGTTCATATCGGGATAAAATTGGGTTGGCGCTTTATTTAAAAGTGACCGCAAACACCACCGGCTGCCCGCAATGGGTCAACCGCAAGGTGTCACTGGAAAAATTAATTGCCACCGGGCCGTTCGCCGTGACGTGCGCTATGCGCCGGTGACTGGGATCGCGCAGACGCAGCCTGATTTCCTTCGGCGGCTCTCGTACCGGCGGCGTTAGCTGAACCCGCATGGAACCATCCGCCTGCGGTTCGATCCGATAGCTGACGGGGCCAAATACGGTGGGCGCGTCCAGCACAGCCACGTGCTTGCCGGCCGCCAGCCAGTCACGCGGAATCGCCTGCCCCAGCCAAAGGGTATTGCCACCCTCCCGCACCAGCATGTTCCGGAGCAAGCGAATCTGCTGGGTGTTGGAAAACGTGTGCGGCAGCATCCAGTAGTTTTCCCCGGTGCGGATGGCAGTACATTCCACGGCTGCATAGGTATCGCGGGACATCCCGTAGGCCAGCGAACCATACAGGCCGAGAATGGCGCGCCGCACGTCATCCCTTTGCAGGCAGTTATTCCAATAGCCAAAGGCGTAGGCGTGGTCCGCCATTTGATGGAACTGGCTCACTCCGGCCACCAGACCGCCGCGCGTTTCTAGCGCCTTAACTATGAGCTTCGCTTTGGGATCATCGCCGGCCGGCAGGCCCGCATCCAAGAGGCAGGACGCAATGATGCCATAATAGCCGTCGGCACTGCCGTCGGACTCTCGCCACAATTCATGATTTTCGGGAATCATGGGCAGAATTTTCATGTCGCCATCCTTAAAAATCGCCGCCTTCATGGATGCCTGAATATCCGCCGCATAACTCGCAGCTTCGCGACGTAATTCCGCCGCCGGGACTTCCAGGCCAACCTCGGCAAACACGTTAGCGGTGGCGTCCAACCCGTGCCAAAGATTCACATTGGAAAAATAATCGGCGGCGGGATGCAGCAAGTCGGCGTAAGGCCGATAACGAATCAAACCGCGCGTGACCAACGGTTCTTGGGCCACGTTTTTGAGCGCCGCGTGGCGCTGCGCCACAATCCACTGGCACATCAGTTGCATCTTGGCCGCATGAGCCAGCAACCAAGTCCGATCCCGGGTTAGCCGGTAATGTTCCGCCATCATCCACAACGTCGTGCCGGTGTCTGTGTCCCCGAAGTTTACGGCCAGCAGCCCGTTGGTGTGAACATAGGTCAGCAAGGAATCGCAGTAGATCGCCGCCTGATCAGGTTCTCCGAGCAAATCCAAGGCATGGCAATAGAGCGCCGCGCTGTAACCGTAAACCCGGCCATAAAAACCGGAGCCGTCGCACACATCGAAACGGCCATCGCGCTTGGCCACATTCAGATAATTATAGGTCTGCCAGGCTCGGAACGCATTCTGGACGCGCAGTTCGGGAATTTCAAAATGACCGCCTTGGCCGATTAACTGGCTCCAATAATCGGCAACCGAATTCAATTTGGCCGCAAACTCATCGGCCGGAATTTCACTGACGCCGCCCTTGGGGTATTCGGAAGACAGCCGCACGGCCACCATCTGCGACCCGCCGGCAGGAATTTCCAGATGCCAGCGCAGCGCGGAATTTTTATTGGTGACGCTGGGACCCGCCAACTGTAAAGACACCTCTCGCCAACCCGCCGTCCAATTCTTTGCCCGGAACAGCACATAACCATACATTGGTTGGTCGGGAGAAAAATCCTCACTCCAGCCAAAAACCGTCTGCTCCAGTTGCAGCCCGCCATGATTCGCTTGCGCGGTTACCACTGGCACCCAACCATTTAACAACCTTTTAGCGCAACCATTCGTGCCGGTGCCAAAACGATAATCCCCCAAGCGAAAAAAAGCGGTGGCCTTGGTATAATTGGCGAGGTCATCCCCGAATTCCAAGGAACCGTCCGGGGCGACCCCAATGGTTCCGGGATGATCTTTAACCCCGACAATTTCGCGCGACCATTTCATCCTGGGAAAATGGTGGGACACGGAATCAAAGCTGGGATCTTCTTTTCCGGCCAACTCCTTATTTCCGGCGGCATCTTGACCCACTTCGCGAAGCATGGACTCCTCGCGGGACGAGCGATGGGCGGCAGTGGCCGACAAGGCTGTTATTTGCAAGTGTTGGAAGGCAACGACTGAGGTTGGGGCGACGGTGGGCGGAATGGTCCAAGGCACCGGCCGGGCAAAAATCTTGCGCTCCACTTTCCGGGCTAGTGACACGTTGGTAAGGGCTCCGGCAATCCGCGCCGGCCGCGGACTGACATGGACACAGGCGAACGTCACCTCATCCGTGCTGACCAGATAACGCACGCAGTCTTGCCCCAACTCCACCGCCAAAGTGTGCCATTGGGTGACATCCATCGGCCCCAAGTCAAAGTCATGCGGATATGTTCCGAGCACCTCCCGAAGATTAAGATGCCCATCCCCCCGATGATTGAGACCAAACTGGAGATAATTGGAATTATCCCAAGTTAGCACCAGATCGGTCACCACCTCGCCGGAGGATCCTTTGAGTTGGCACTGCACCCGGGCTTGTTGCACCGGTAGCGGATATTCGGCCGCCGCCATGGCATTGGCCGGACCGGTAAAAATCAGCGTACGGTTGGTTACCTCCAGCTGGCTGCCGGCCGACAAATGAACCACCCACGGTGCTTTTAACTTGGTATCGGAAAAATCGTCCGACCATGGCAAAGTGACCATGGCCGGGCAAAGTCCCGCCGCGAGCAATCCACCCGTGACCAACAAACCCTTCGCCAGCCTCATAGCCAGGCGCATCCGCATGTAAACCTGTGCTACCACCTGCAAACGGGTCGGTTGGTTATCACGGGGTCTTAAAACAATCAGGGTTTGACGCTAATCAAATCCGAACGGGTATGCCCGTTTTCGGTGATGCGCGCCAGGAAGTAAGCCGTGCCATCCAGACCAATCGTCAAGGAATTCACATACAGCGGCCGCTGGCCGTTGGGATAATAAATCGCACCATGATCCTGATAAACGCGCTGCTCCAGGTCGTAGGTGATTAGGTGCAAATCTTCCAAGCCCTTCGCCTCACCCATGGCCGTGCTGGCCTTGCCGGCCACGCGGCGGCCGTTTTGATAAATCGGTCCGCCCGTCAGGTAGTAAATGGTCTTGCCGTCATGCGCCAGGGCAAAGCCGAGATAGCCATAGCTGAACTGGTCAAACATGCCGCTCGCCTTGGAGGGTTCGGAGGTGATGCGATCGATGACTTCGATTTGCTCTTGGCGGGGATCAAACCGGAAAAGATAACCGGAGTTGCCATGCACACCATAGATCATCTGGTCGGCGGCGCGAAACACCGTCTGGCGCCAGTTATATCCCATGTGCCCGGGCGAGGTGGGATCATAGATGCCAAAATAATCCTTCTTCAAATTGTCGCCCTTCACCAATTCCACGCTGTCGGTATCCGCGCGATAATGGAAAATGTTACCCTCGGAGGTGGAGTACCAAGCCGAACCGTCCACCGGATTGACCGCAATGGAGCGGCAGACCGTGCGGTAATCCGGGCCTTTGCCGGCCTCACCGAGGGCGCAGGTCTTGCCAAACACTTTCATGCCATGCGTGGCATAATTGAAACGGAAGAAGATGCCGCTCGGCCAGGTGATGCCAAAGGCACGCCCGTGATTGGTGTCCATGTTAAAGCTAATAATCCCTTCGCGATCCGGCGCGATGCCGAAATCCTCAAACTTTCCGCTGGCCATGTCATACGACAGCAGATGACCGCCCGGATAACCCGTCCACCCCGCCGGCGGTATGCCCATTTTTTCCATGCCGTCGAAACTGCTGTAATAGCCGAGATGCGACGCAAAAAACAGCTTGCCGGCGGATTCCACAAAGTTCACGTGACTCTTGCCCTGCACGATGGAATTCTTGCCTGCCTCGCCGCAGGCTTCGGTAAGACCGCTGATAAACTTTATGGCGTCCGTCTGCGGGTCGTAGCAAAACATCCGCGCCCCGACGTCATATTTGTCCGCGCTCAGCACATAATAAATCTTCCCGTCACTGGCGCAGCCCATGCTGTTGTACGGATCATGGCCGTCAGGAAATCCGGAGTCGTGGGGTATGCCGACCAGCTTGTGCTTGGGCTGAAAGGCATCCTGAGCCGTCGCCAGATTGGCGGTCATTCCGGCCAACGCAAGGCAGGTGGTGGTAAGGGAAATTAAGGCGTGTTTCATAGGTATATTTGAATCAGTCGTTTCAGTTCTGAGCGGATTGCCGGGCGAGTTTCACCCCGCCGGTCGTGACAAAATATTTGGCCAGCATGTTGGGTTTCTCCCAAGCCGGCAGCGTCTTGGGATTTCGGACATAGTCCAGAAAACGCCGCGTGAGCAAACCAAAATGATCCTCGTGACCAATGCGGAGATTATCGGGTATAAGCAGCTGAATACGACCCGCATTTTCCGCCACCGCCAGTCCAGGATAATTTTTCTGTAGCACCGCAATTTTGGTCTTCAGCGCCGCCAGCACTTCGTCATGCAACTCCGGCCGGGCGGGAATGACATAAACTTGGGAAATATATTTTTCCTCCGGCCCTTGCCGAACTTCGATCCGCGCCTTGGTGCCGCGAAAGATCGCCAGCTCAGAATCCTTGCTGCCGGCTGGCGGCTCGAAGCCCCACGTGATCTTCAGGCGGATGTAATTTCCCCGAAGTTGGTACAAAACCGAATTATTGGCGAAATAGTCAAGCGCGCCATCATGAATGGCCGGACGCAAATATGGTGGGAATTCCGGGGTGCCGGTCACCCGGGCGAATTGCGCTTGTGAAATGACGGTCGGCCACCGCTTGGCTGACCGCAACTGAATGTCTTGTTGGTAATCAAGCGCCTGCTCGGGATACAGCGTCCATTGCACCAGATCCACCAGATGCGTGCCCACATCGGCCAGCGCTTCCCCTTGCTGGTTGATGTCAAAGAACCACGCCGGCCGCAACAACGGCACGCCCGCCACTTCCTTCAGCAGGTAATGAACACTCTCCATCTCCACCGCCGGCTCCGCTGCGGTACCGGGTGCGAAGCGGCCAAAAATAGCCGGTTCGTTCACCAGTTCATGCGGGAGCTGGCAGGTGACTTCAAACCGTTGCGTCATCGCGTCGTAAGCAATCACTCCCCGCTGGTCCGCCGCCTCCAAGGTGGCGGCCAGCTTGGAAAAGTCATCCGCCTGAATAATCCACGGCTTGTCCGCCAGCACCGAAAGACCGTGGTTCACAATTGCCTGCAACCGGTCAATCTTGCCCTGATTGTTGCCCGAGACCACCACGACATTTCCCGGCCGTTCCGCCAGCATCTGGGCCAGCGGATTGTAATTGGTATGCAACACCTCCAGCCAGTGGGTCGGCTGGTTGGTGCGGGTGTTGAACTGCGCAATGCGCGCCAGATGCGCCTGCCAGTCCGGGCCGGCGGAAGCGTACACATCCACGCGTTCAGCCACGTCGGGCTGCATGACTTTCTGGATGAGGGCCGCATGAAAATGCCCGGGCTCCAGCGTCATCAAATGGATCGGCTGATCCGCTGGTGTCACCGCCTGATCAGCCCAAGCACCCATCGTCATCAGGCAAACCGTGGCGCAACCGCCAATTGATTTCAGACCCATACGGCGTCCGTTGATTATGCTTTCGCCAGATCGGCGCCATACGCCCGGATTTTGGTGATCGCGGCCACGATGTCATCCATATCCGCCCGCGTGCCGAGCAGCATGGACTGGGTAAACCAGACGGCTTCATTGCAAAGCTGGTCGTTCACCGGGCAATGCGTGCGTTCCGCCCAGTTCGCCAGCACGTCGGCCGGATAAATGCGCTGATAAGCCTTGGACTTAAGGGCGTCCTTGATGAAGGTCTCGGTATTGAGCGGCGAATAACCGCCGGAACACGGAACACCTTCCGCTGCCATCGCGCTCAGAAACTTGGCCCGCGGCAGACCGCCAAACTGTTCCTTGTCGAAACGGAACATGTAAAGATGATGGGCGTTGCGGGTGCAGCCCTCGTAATTTTTCGCCACTTTGATCCCCGGAATCTGCGACAGCACTTGGTTCAGATAAGTCGCATTGGCTTCGCGCGTCTCATATTGCTGGTCCAGTCGCGCCATTTGCGCCAGCAGAATGCCGGCTTGAAACTCGCACAACCGGAGGTTGGCGCCGCGCGTGCCGCGATAAGTAAAGTTGAAACTCGCCGTCTTGCGCGCCCGGCAGTTGTTGTGAAACGCGTAGAGCTTTTCCGCAATCTCATCGTCGTTGGTGAGTACCGCGCCGCCTTCGCCCGCCGTCAAGTTCTTGCTCGCTTGGAAACTGAAGCAGCCCATAACTCCGTAGTTGCCCACCTTTTTGCCCCGCCACTCGGCCAGATGAGCCTGACAGGCATCTTCCACCACCGGAAGGTTGCGGCGTTTGGAAATGTCCAGAATGGTGTCCAGATTAGACACGCCGCCACCCAGATGCACCGGCAGCATCGCCACGGTCCGGTCGGAGATGGCCGCTTCCATCTTGGTCGCGTCGATCTGGAAGGTGTCAATATCAGTGTCCACAAAAACCGGCAAGGCGTGGTGCATGAGCACGGCATTGATTGTCGCCACAAACGTGTAAGGCGGAACAATCACTTCATCACCCGGCCCGACATCTAATACGCCCAGCGCCGCCAGCACGGCGCTCGTACCGTTGGCCGTGGCCACACAATGTTTGGCACCGGTTTTTTGGATATAGGCGTCCTCAAAATGGTTCACATACTGGCCTTCGCCGCGAAACCATTTCTTGCTGTGCAACACCTCCAGCAGCGCCTGCTCCTCCGATTCGTCATAAACCGGCCAGACCGGGAATGCCGCCTTGCGCACGGGTTTGCCTCCGAGTTTTACGGGCTTGTCGGTTTCCGCCGCCAGCAGGTTGGGCACGGTGGCGGAACCCAACATCCCCGCCAGCGCGGCGTAGCGAAAAGCCATGGCTCCGGCTCCGGCCTGGGTGGCGGTTTGCAAAAATTGACGACGATTCAGTATTTTTTTCATTGGTGGAATGTTTGGTATTTTGATGGTTGGTCAGCGGCCCGTATCGTTCTTGGACCATTCGCTAAATAGATTCTGGATGACGTGATATTTCTCCGGATTTTTATCTTCGTATTGATGGCAGAAAATCAGCACTCCCTCGGCCTGCTGCCGGCTGATTTCCATCACCTGTCGCACATATTCCGGGGAGCTTTCATTGAGTTTGGAATGTTTGGTGGCATATACGTCCACAATCACCGGCACCGAGGGGCCAAACCACCGGTGGAAGGCGGCGATTTCCACCGGCAGGGTGTCCCAATCGCTCAGGTTCTCCTTGCCCATTTCATGGCGATAGGGAAACAACACGCCGTCAAAGTAACGCGCATAATTGGCCAGCCGCACCGGCGTCACCTGGCGGTAATACAAGCACGGCACAAAGGCGAATTGCGGATTGATGGCATGCGAACCGGCCACCATGTGCTGGATATAATCGGGGGTGAAGAGTTTTTCGTTGTAGAAAAAATCATCAATGCTCCACGCCACCAGATTGGTTTCTGCCAGACTGAGCTTGGCCAGTTCCACGGCCCACCGCTGATAATCGCTCCCAAACGGCACCGAAAGCGGCGGTTCGCTTGGGGGCACAAGGGTTACCCAAACTTTGATTCCCTTCGCCTGAGCCTTAGGCAGGAAAATGAGCAAATCATCCCAATCCGTGGGCTGATGGTGCACCAAGAAATTATAAGTATTCACCCTTGCCTTCAACAATTCGGTCACCAGTCGGTCGGTGTCAACCCGGCCCTTGGTGCGCGGCTCCGCCGCGTAGGTACCAAAGATACCCATCAACGGTTGGGCCCGCAGCGCCGCCTTGTTGGCGCCATGGCCGCCAGTGGCGCAACCGGCTAGGACCAACGTCAGCGCGATGAGCATACCTTGACTGATCTTGGTAATGAGTTGATTAAAAGAAGACATCAGTTGTTTTGGTTTAAATAACTTAGTGCGTTCCAGTTTTGGCGGCCGTTTGGGTCTCCGCCACCACTTGCTGGACACCTGCCATGATCAGGTCTTCCACATTGTCGGCCCAGCGCTTGGCCGGCAGCCCGTAAACCACAAAGTTATAGCTCCCCTCATAGCCCCAGCGCACACCCGGCTTGGATACCCGATCTTCATCCAAAACCCGACGCGAGGGCATGTAAGCCATGACATCATTGCAATAGCCCGCCACCCAAGTACCGGCACCGAAAGCTTGCTTAAACTTGTTAGCGTAATCGACTACAGGCTCCCCACCCAGCGTGATTAGCAATTGCTCGCCACCCAGCCGCCAGGCTTGCACGGGATACGAATAATCCCGCACCGGAACCATACCCGACTGTAAATTAGCGAGCCAGCGTGCCGCCCACCGGCGCGTCGGCGCCTCGCGATCCGTCTTCAGGATCTGTAATTCTTCGACCGTCAGCGGTGCACCCAAGGGCAGCGTGAGCATCTGCATGCGAGTGACCAATTCCGGGGCCAGATGATGCGGCGGACGAATCAGGACTTCTTCGACGGCCGCCGCCAGCATATTTCCATAACGCTCGGCCAGTACCGGATCATGCCGCGGCAGCGGATTTTGATCTCCCCCACAGCCCATGAAAAACATCGCCTGCGCGCCCGGATGACTTTTCTCCAATTCGATCTGGGCAAATCCCGCATAATCACCTGACCATTCATACACCTGTAACGTGGTGTTATGACAGGCGTAACCAAACAGCACCGCCGATAGTTGTCCCTCCGGTTGGTAAACCGCCAAGACTGGCACGGCGTGATCCACCGGTCCTTGCAAAGTGCCCGCGAGCAAATCTTGCGGAACCTCCGTTTCATGATTGGTTCGCCGGTTGACCGCAAACCCCGTGATCCCCTGCCCCGACACCACCCGGGAAGGGGCTAGAGCCGCCAGCGCCCGACCGACCGTTTCCACCATCTGGCCTTCCAGCTTGGTAGAATATTGATCTATTAATCCTTGCTGCGCCTCATCCAGCGGATAAATATCGTAAAGGGCGTTACGCAACACCGGACCGCAATGAGTATGCGAAGAACTCAGCAAAATCTGATCCGGTTGCAGACCGTATTTCTCGCGAATCGCCGCCGTCGTACGCTGGTAAATATTTTGCGGAATCCCCAGCAGATCACTGGTCAGTATCACCGCCCGGTGCCCATTGGCGTCCTCCAAGGCCAGCGCCTTGATCCACAAATCCGTCAGCTTGCCACCGCTGGCCGGATTGGTGCGATTGGAAAACCCCGCCATCCAGAGCTTTTCCGTTGGCGTAACACAGGCTTTGGCCGTGCCCGCTTTCCACCCGGCTTCGGCACGGGCGGTGCTGGCCAGCACCAAATAGGCGCAGGCCACCACGACTGCCCAATTAAAAGTCCGGTTGGATTTCATTTCCCCTTATTGATGGAGCTTCCCATTCACTTCCGACATCACGTCACTAAGGCGCACCGGCGTGCCACCCTTGTCCTTGCTCTCCTGGGCTGCCGTCATGAACGCAAACAGCTCAATGGTCTCCTCCGGCTTCACCGGCGGCTGGCCCGACTGGAAAAATTTCATGATCTGTTCGGCGAGCGGCAGATAGCCGTCATACGATCCCACCGGGGACTCTCCTTTGTCGCCCTTGGCGATGCCATGATATTTTTTGGCCAAATCCTGATGATAGACACCTTTACGACCACCCTGCCAAATCCCCACGACTTCAATCGCCCCATTGGTGGACAAAGTGCGTTGCACGCTTTCGCAGCCAGTGCCCATGACCGTGTAGAGCGACTCCACCCCGTGGACTCCATACCAGAACAACTCGGGGTGATGCTCGCCAATTTCACAGGGACTGTAGGTCTCGGCGTAATTGACAGTGCCAATTTTGCCCGCCCGCACCGCCTGTGTATCCTTGGCAAAGCGTAAACTCGACGCGCTCCAGATCGGAACATTCGCTTCCTTGGCCAAGCGAAAAATCGTCAGGACATCCGCCAATGAAGCCGCCATGGGTTTATCAATGTACAAAGGCTTGTGAGCAGCGATCACCTGCTCGGCCTGTTGCAAATGGGACCGGCCGTCCACGCTCTCCAGCATAATCACGTCCACGTTCGAGCACAGCTCCGGAATCGTGTCATACAGTTTGATACCGTACTTGTCCTGGAGCGTCTTCGCATAACCGTCCACGCGGCTCGCGCTTTGCGGAAAATCCGGGCTGCCCCCCTTGAAGGCGCCCACCACTTTGCCGCCGGGCACATAGAGCTTGGCTTGCGGATTATTAAACGTCTCGGCGAACACCGGCACATGCGAAGTGTCCGTCCCGATAATCCCCATGCGCAATTCCGCCGCATGCACGCCAAGCGCGAGCAGCCAGCCCGCCAAAAATGTCAATCCACGTTTCATAAATAGTTTTAAATATTATCAGGCTTCGACCGTCCGGATGGTTCCCAGCCGGCCAATCAGGCAAAACACCATCACCAGCGCCACCGGGTAAAGCCCGGCGCACGCCACAAAAATCGGGGTGAATCCATAGGCATCCACCACCCGGCCAATGTACAATTGCGACAGCGCGCCCGCCCACGAACCCAACGTGCCGCCTAACCCTGTAACCGTCGCCACCGCGTTGCTCGGAAAAATCTCCGCCGGCAGCGTGATGTTGCCCCAACCCGCATGGCAGAAGGTCATGCTCGCCACCAGCGCCAGCGCCGGACCGGCATGCGCCACCTGCGTGGCGCTGATCGCGCAAACAAATATTCCCGCCGTCATTAACGTCATCGTCGTTTTCCGCGCCTTATCCAGTGACCAGCCTCGCGCCACCAGCACCCGCGGCACCACGCCGCTCATCACACTGCCTAGGGCTGCCGCCGCAAACGGAATCCAGACAAACAGCCCAATTTGCGCAAGCACAAAGCCATGGCGACGTTGAAAATACAACGGCACCCAGAACAGCAGGAAATAGCTGATTGGATCCGTCAGGGCCCGCACCAGAACGCAACCCCACGTTTCCCGCATCCGCAGGAGCCGCCCCAAAGGTGCCGCCGCCTGCTTCAGTTGCGGACGCCCCGTTTCAATCAACTTCTGCTCTTCCGCACCCAAACGGGGATGCTGCCCCGGCAGCCGGTAAAAATACCACCACAACGCCAGCCAGCCGAACCCAAGCAAACCTGTGGTGAGAAAGGCCGATCGCCAGCCGTAATGCACCGCGATCAAGGTAACCACCGGCGCCGAAACCATGGAGCCGATGGCCGTGCCCGCATTAAAAATGCCAATCGCCAGCGCCCGGTCCTGCACCGGAAACCATTCGCTCACCGCCCGCACCCCGCCCGTAAAACTGCCCGGCTCAAACACGCCCAGCAGCAGCCGGAAAAATGAAAACTGGCCCACCGTGCCCGCAAACATGTGCAGCATGTTCGCCACCGACCACCCCGCTACAAACACCATGAAACCGCGACGCGTGCCGATGACATCGATCACCCGCCCGCTGACCGCATACATCACCCCGTAGCTGACCAGAAACCAAGCATTGATGGACCCATAGCTGGCATTGGTCAGGTGCAGTTCGTCTTTGATCGTACCAATCAGCACCGACAGGGTCTGCCGGTCCAAGTAATTCAAAGCCGAGGCCAGACACAACAGCCCGGCGATGTACCAGCGCAAATTTTTTATGGTGGCCAGACTCATGACGACGGCGCATCAACCACTTTAATTCCCGATAATTGGTGGGTCCGGTCATCCCATTTCGCGGTCACTCTACCGGCCGCTTTTAGTCCCAAATATTCGGCCGGCCGGACCGAGGCCATATCCCAAACTGTCGCCAAGGGCAGTCCCGTAAACGCCACCATTTGCGCTACCGCCCGATCCATCGTCAATGCCGATCCCGCCAGCCAAGGCTTTCCGGGAGCCGCGACCCGGCCTGACTCATCCACCACCACCGTTTCGCCGGCCAAGGAATATACCCCGGGACCGCAGCCGGCGGCGGCCGTGGCATCCGTTACCAAAATGATTCGTTCCGGCTGCTTGGCACGCACCATAGCTTTCACAGTCGCGGCGGGAAGATGATGCCCATCCGCAATTAATGAGGCATGCAAACCATCATTCGCCAGTTGATCCCAGATGAGATTGGGATGGCGCGGCATGATCAAATCACAGCCATTTCCCAAATGGGTTGAAAGCGTCGCCCCGGCCATTACGGCATCACGAATCTTGCTGGCCGTGGCGGCGGTGTGCCCAATGGCTACCCGCACCTTTGTCTCGACTAGATACTCGATCAAGGGGATGGCACCCGGCACTTCAGGAGCCAGCGTTACGATGCGGATCTGGCCTTCCGCTAACTCTTGCCGTCGCAGAAAATCATCTACGCTGGCGGCTCCAACATATTGCCGAGCATGCGTGCCGCGGGCACCGTCCTCCGGCGAGATGTAAGGCCCTTCCATGTGCAAGCCGGCAATGGCTTCATGCCTTACCTTCAGCAGCGTACGGGCACAAGTCGCAAACTGTTCCAACGATGAGGTGATCAGCGTCGGCAAAAACCGCGTTACCCCCGTCTGCCGTAACCGGCCAATCGCCAATAGCACATCGGACGTTGTCGTCTTGCCGTCATTGAAGTCCACGCCGGCAAAGCCGTTGACTTGCAAATCAAACAATCCTGGAAATTCTACCTGCATTTAGTTGGGTATTGGACAGGCCAGCAGCGCGGCTGAGCCGGTGTCTAAAAACACGGTCACATCCGCGTGGGTCTGTAGAATGGATGCCGGTGCGAATGGATTAACCGGACCGTGCAGGCAGGCCTTGACTGCCTCCGCCTTGCGCAGGTCAGGGACAATGCAAAGAATTTTTTTCGCTTTGAGGATCTGGCGAATGGACATCGAAATGGCCTGGCGCGGAACCTCGGCCAGGCTTTTGAACCACCCCTCGCCTACCTGTTGCCGCCGGCAGGCTTCGTCCAATTGCACAATCAGATAGGGCGTTTCGGTTTCGAAATCCGCCGGGGGATCGTTAAAGGCCAGATGGCCATTTTCACCAATCCCAACAAAGGCGACATCAATCGGCGCCTGGGCCAGCAATTCGCCCGTTCGCTGACATACGCCAGCGGCATCCTCATCGCCATCCAGTAAATGGTACTGCTTGATCCCCGCCGGCATGATCAACCGCTGTAGCAAATAGCTCCGAAAGCTGGCCGGATGCGTTATCGGTAGGCCGACGTATTCATCCAAGTGAAACAATTCTACTTTGGACCAGTCAATTCCGGGCGTGGCCACCAAGGCCTCCAGAAATTTGAATTGGGAAGCCCCCGTAGCCGCAATAATGCGCGCCGCGCCGCGTTCAGCCAGACATTTTTTCAGCACCTGCGCCGCCGCCGCAGCAGCCGCCATGCCCAGCTCCGTACTGGTTTCAAACGCATTGATATTCATCAATAATGGTAGATATATGTTGAATAAAAAATCGAACTTTCACTTCTTCTCGGCCGTTTTTCCCCGGCCGGCAGGCACGATTCCACCGACCGTCAAGCAATAGCGCCTCCTGGACATTGCCTAGCGAGACCGGCGTCATTTCCCCAACAAATCATTCTTGCATCACCCAATATTGACTCTTCGGATTACCACTAGCGTCGGCCGCCCATAAATCGCGGAATGCCTGGCGTTCCACGTGGCCGTCCAAGCAAGTAATGTTAGCGCCGTTGTTGTGCACCGTCGGCCGTCCGTTATTGAAGGGTTTATAGTAGGAATTGCTGTCCGGAGTGCCGTCACCATTGGCATCCGTGTCCCAAGCGTTGTATAGCGGGGAATAGACATAATACGCCTCCACATCCATGAACATCAATGCGGTGGAGGAGTGGGAAATCATATTGGCTTTCACGGGAGGATTCATCGGATCGGACTCATTGATGTGGCCATAGTAGAAGGGCGCGTTCAGCTTGGAATATTTGGTCGTGTCCCAGAGCCCAAAATTCACCCCCACATGGCAGTTCCAGTTCGTCGCTCCCCAAGCCGATGCCACCCCACGACCGCCTGCCTGGTAGAACGCCGGAGCGCCATAGGAACCGCCGGGGCAAGTACGGATCGGGTCATCCAGCCACAGGGAAATTCCCAAGGCACCGCTGTTGGCCTTGCTCGGATTGATATAAGGATACAAAAAGTCAAAAATCACGTTTTTCGCCGTCGGATCACTGGGGTATTCGCACACCGCAAAAAAGGGCAAAGTATCCTGGCAATCGCCCTGGTACATGACCAGCGCCAGCCCCCAGTTTTTCATATTGCCGGCGCACTTGATGCCCTGCGCCTTGGCTTTGGCCTTGGACAAAGCCGGCAGTAACATAGCCGCCAAAATGGCAATGATCGCAATGACCACTAGCAATTCAATCAGGGTAAACCCGCGATTTTTTTTCATTTTTTACTTTAGATTTTTAAATTCCGTGGAGGCACCCGCACCGCCGGGGTGCCGCCACGGATGGATTCGCCCGTATTACTTCTTCAAACGGTAGAACACGCTGCCATTGTTCGGATTGATCGGCACCGTGATGGTATTGCCCGAGGTGGGAACCGTCACCCAGTTGGTGCTCAGACCCACACTGACCGAGTTGGTCTGCGCTTGGAGCACATAGCTGGAGTAAGTCGTCGGCCAGGACAAGCTCAGGCTGTTGCCGGTGAGAACCGTCGCCAGCGTCGGCGGGGTCGATGGCTCGGTGGAAACACTGAGCACCACAATCGTCCCGTCAATCGCCGTCCGGTTGGTCCAAGTGGCTCCCGTCGGCAGGTTCACCGTGGTAAAGGCACCCGTGATGGTCGGTGCGGAGAACAATTGGAACGTATCCCCATTGGTCAGACCGGTGCCGGTGTAGTTCACGTTCAAAGTCCCGCCAAGGCTCAACGTGCCGGAGGCACCGAGCTGCGAGTAACTAATAATGCCATTGGTCTTGCTGATCGTCATATTGTTCGTGCCCAGCAAGGTCGTGCTGCCCAAGTTGGTCAGCAAACCGGTCGGATTGCCCGGCGCGATGATGCCATTGGTCGGCACCACCAAGTTGCCCACCACGGAACCGACGCCACTGATCGTCTGGTTGGAGCTAATGGTCAGCGTGCCATCCGTACGGAGCGCCGCGTTCACCACGCCGCCCGCCAGGGCGATGCTCGCGGCCGACTTCACTGACGCCGTGTTGGTTAGAACCACCGTGCCCGTCTGCACTACCAAGTTGCCCGTAAACGTTTCCGGAGCGCCCAAGACCAGCGTGCCCGTGCCCGTGCTAAACGCCGTCGTCGCGCTGGTGGGATGGTAACCAATACCCTTCACCAGATTGCCTCCGCCGGAAACGACGCCGTTAACCACCAGCACCGAATTCGTGGAGGTATCGAATACATCAGTCCCATTCAGGCTGACGGATCCAGAATAGACGTTGCCCTGCACATAACTGAATGGACCGTAAATGTTAGTGCTAACGCCGCCCGTGCCATATAGGCAGGAACCGTCTTGAAGGATCCCGGATAATTTTACGGGGGCCGCCAGCCAGACGTTGTTCAACTCAAAGGTCGCGTTGGAGGCAACCGTCAGCGTTTTGGCAGGATTTACACCCAGCACCGTGCCATTTTGCAAACGCAACACACCGGCGTTTACCGTGATATTGCCCAAACCATTGGTCCAAAGATTGGTCGCCGAGTTGTACAGCGACACGCAGTTGGTGCCGACTTTTGTCAGGTTATAACCATTACCCGTTAGGTTGCCTGGCGCGTTGGTGACAATGTTATTGATATCCATGCGGAAATTGCCCCCAATGGCAGCATCGCCCGTCATGGTGACCTGCATGTTCGCGCCGGATTGCGACGCGCCGTTGTTAACCAGGGCACCCGCACCGTTCACACCCGCACCAGAGATGATGATATTGTTCGACAGGGCCAGACCGTTAATATCCAGGGTGCCGCTGTTCGTCACATAGATCAGTTTGGCCGAAGGCGTCGCACCATAGCTGAGCGCCGGCAACGAAACCGGAGCCAGGGTTCCACCCGTCACCTTGACCGTTCCCGTGAACGACGTGTTGGCGCCGGCCAGCATCACTTCGCCAGGCCCTTCGGCGGTAATCGAACCGGTGCCGGAAATGTTGTTCGTAAGGATTTGAATCTGGTTGGTAAGCACATCCACCGCCAGCGTGCCGCCAGCGCTGATTGCCCCGCTGCCAATCGTGCCCATCGTCGAAACACCATTGCCCAATTTGACCGTACCGCCGCTAATGGTGGTTCCACCGGTAAATGAATTGGTCGAAAGCACCGTCAGCGTGCCAGTGCCGCTCTTGGTCAGAGCAGCAATGCCGGTGATCTGGCCGAGACCACTGAGGGTATAATTTTGGCTGGAGCTCATGTTGACCGCCGCCGGGTAAACCGTCGTGTTCAAATTAACCGCCGGAGTCGCCGAACCGGAGTCGGTGAAGTTGACTGTGTCGAATTGATAGAATTTGGAAACCCCGCTGCCGTTGTTCCAGTTGTTCGCGCCGACCACGTCCCAGGCGTTCGCGCTGCCATCACCAACCCAGTTTAGGCTGGTGGGAGCACTCGCGGAGACAATCATTTTGATCACCCCGGGGGTGCTCGCATCAAAGCTGACGTTGTAAGAACTGTTGGTTATGGGGCCACCGGCCACCAGTTGCGAAGCCACATTACCGGTTAAGCCGTAGTTGGGGTTGCCGCTGTAATCCACGAAGGCGGTGTTGGTGTTATAGGTCAGGATCGAATAAGTGCCCGGGCCAAAGCCCGCGACCGGATTGACATAAATTTGGTTCACCCCCGCCAGCGTGATGCCGCCGTTGACATTGATCGAGTCGCTACTCGTACCGATATCCATTATCAGCGCGCTGTTGTTCAAGGAGAGACCCACCAGACCGTTGCCGTTGTTCACGAGCGAGGTGCCGTCCAACTGGGCGATGTTCGTGCCCGGCGTGGTATTGGTATAACCAATAGTCAACGCATCCGCGAAATAGGTGCCGGCAGGTGAGAGCGCCTGCCCGGAGCCGAGCGCAAAGGTCGTGTACGGCGGATTCACCACCAGGTTACTGACCGACAACGTCGTAAAATTAGTCAGAATACCGTTGTTCAGGCTCAAGGTCATGAGCGTGATGTTGCCCGCCGGCTTGGCCGGATTCGGCCGCATGTCCACCTTGCCGCCGTAATTGATAAAAAGCGTGGAATTACCGCCGCCGGAACCCAAAACCGGGTTGTTCAAAATACTGCCCGCAATGTTCAGATTGCCACCGTAAACCGAGACGATCGCGCGGCAAGTGCCCAAGGTGCCGCCCGCCACCACGTTGATCATCCGCAGATAATTGTTCACGTTCATCGTGGCGTTGCTATACAACGTCAAGTTGCCCTGCCCTGGAGCCGTGAGATTCAGCATGTCCGCCATTTCCACTTGGTTGACATCAATGATGCTCTGGTTGGTTGTGCCCGCGCCATAAACGAGCGTGCCCACCGCTGTCGCCGTGGTGACCGTCGGCACGCCGCCGCGAGCCAGATAGATGGTGTCCACCAGCGCGTCCACCGCGCCGCGGTTAAAGTTCACCGTGCCGTAAGCCGTAGTGGTGGTGCCGAGCGACAGCGCGTCGTCGCCAATCACCCATGCCGACTGGCGGCTCACGCCGTCAATGTTACGGAACTTGGCATAGCCGTCGGTAAGAGCCGGGGTTCCGCTGCCAGGCAGCGAGCTAGCCCCGTAGAGAATAGGCGTAAAATACATCCCCGCCGTGGAGGATGATGTTTTCGGTCCGCCAATGACCATCTGGTCAAAGTTCATATAATTGACTTTGCCCAATAGGTTGGAAACGCAGAAGGAAGTGCCGTTGTTATTATTCTCAAAACCCAAGATCAACGCCGGAGAATTCGTGTCCAACAGGGTGATGTAATTAGTCTGCGCCAAAATCAACATCCCTTGCGGCCGGGCATAACCGATGGTGTAAGGATTTGAAGCGGAATTGGTCGGGTTAAAATCCGTCGCAATGCAGATATTGGAAAGCACGCAGTTGAACGTATTCAATCCGCTCATGTCCAGCACGGCCGCGTGCGTGATGGCGGCCACCCCGGCCGTCTGCGATCCCTGCCCTACCCACATACAGCCAACCGGATTGGTCACATTCAGACTGCCCGGCCCTTGAATAGTAGCGTAAACCAGCGAGTTCGTGTTGTCGAAACCCGTGCCGATGGCCACGGTGTTGGAATAAATCTGGTAAAGATAGCGCGGCGTACTGCTGACGATGTTCAACTGATTGGTGATATATAGGTTGTGCGCGCCTTCCGACATCTGATTACCCACCGCCCAGTTATTGAAAGCATTGGTTTGATTTACCCACAATCCGCCAATCGTATAGGCATCCACAATGGACGTTACGGGCATGGTGCCGTCAAAAACATTGGTCACGCCGGCATCGGGGGCCAACCCTTTGATATAGGTGTAATAACCGCCATTGGAGGCAGAGGTCACCCCCGCTAGCGAGGGCACCGAGTTGGACAATACCACAATGTCCGCCGCGCCAGGGGCCACACCCCCCAGCCAGTTGGCGCTGTTAGACCACAATCCGCCGGCACCGGGGGTGGCAATATCCGAGTTCGTCAAAATCAAAGAAGCCGCACTCGCACCGTGCGACATCACGCCGGCGGTCATGAGTCCCGCCAGTAATTTCATTGGTTGTTTTATTTTCATGGGTTTTTGGTACTTGGTCTGAATGTTTTTAATTTGTTGGATTAATCGGGTAGTTCCGGCTTATGGCGGAAGTCTGCGCCACATCCGGATCAAGTCTGTTTTGTCATGCTGGCAACGGCAATGTCTCCTCCAGCCCAGATAAATATCAGGGCTGTGTTCTGATGGTTAATTTCCTTATATCGGCTGGCCCGGACCAACTTTCAATCCGAACAATGAAGAAAATATCAGGGGATGGAAATTATAGATATACCTCAATTGGAGTAACGCCCGCCCCGCCGCGACCGCCGCCTAATGCGTGCAAAGTTAACGGAGCGGGGTTTTCCCCTCGGGCAGCTTCGGCGGGTTCCCGGGCAGAGGCGAGCCTTGCTCCTGCAAATATTTGAGCAATGCCTCCGTCCGCGAACGCACATGCAAACGCTCATAAATCCGCCGCAAATGCACCCGAACCGTGAGGTAGGAAATGTTCAATTTGGAGCCGATTTCCTTGTTGGCAAACCCCAAGGCCACCAGGTTCAGAATTTCTTTTTCACGGGCGGAAAGTTCCGATTTGGGCGAGGGTTCCGGCGGCGGTTCACGAAACGCTTCCACCAGCCGCCGCGCAATCTCGCTGGTCATCGGCGCGCCGCCCGACCGAACTTCGGCAATGGCCTCCAGAATTTCCGCCGAGTACGCCCGCTTTAAAAGATAGCCGCAAGCCCCCACCCGTAGCGCCCGGAAGATGCTGTCCGTATCCTCATAGACCGTCACAATGATCACCTGCGATTCCGGGCTCGCGCGCTTTAAGGCCGCCGTGCATTCAATGCCCGACATCCCCGGTAGATTGATATCCATCAAAACAATCTGGGGACGCAGCTTTCCCATGGCGGGCAGGGCAGATTCCCCGTCCGGCCAGTCGCCAATGAATTTCAATTCCGGTGACCGGCTGACAATCCGCACCAGGCTGCGGCGCAGACCGGGATTATCCTCAATAATAGCTACCGTGGCCGCCTTGGCCCCAGTCGCCGGCTGGGTATTTTGCGCCAGCGCCTCGCCAGCGGCTGGAATTGCTTCCGCCCCCCTGCCCGCCGGCCGTTTACTGACTTTGATCATTATAATAAATTCAAGGTGGTTCCTGCAGTGGCAGGCGGAAAACAATTTTGGTTCCGCGGCCAACCTCACTACTAATTTCACATTCACCGCCAATTTTTGCCAGTCGCTCCCGCAAATTGATCAGCCCGTCATGGGTTCCGTCATTAGGTTTTTCCAGAAAACCAATGCCGTCATCGGCCACGCTGAACACAAAAATATTTCCTTCCATGCGGGCGGTCATCCGCACCTCATGCGCCGCCGCGTGTTTGAGAATATTGTTCAGCGCCTCCTTGAAACCAAGAAAGAAATTATGCCGCTGCTCCGAACTCAGCGGAAATTCGGTCAGGTCCGGCTGCACTTCCATGCGGCAACTAATGCCCGCCGGCTTGAAGAAACGATCCGCGTATTGGCTGAAATACGCCACGGAAGATTTCAAATTGTCATTGCGCGGATTGATCGCCCAGACAATCTCATCCATGCCGGACACCAATTCGCGCGAACGCACGCTTATTTCCCGCGCAAATTGGCGAACTTCCTGTGACGAAAGCTTCGGATCCTCAAACAACTCGCTTGTCAGGCCGATTTCCGTAAGTCCCGCACCGATATCATCATGAATATCGCGGGCAATGCGCGCCCGCTCCGTTTCCATCGCATGCGCCATTTCCAGTTTTTTTAACCGGGCCTGAGCCTTGCGCTTCTCCACATACCGGACGCTTCCCGCAATTAACCCGGCAAGTAGAAGTCCGGCCGTAATCAGGAATAGCCGTCGCTCCCAAAAAAAGGGTTCCACCGTCAGCGCTACCGACGCCACCTCGCTGCTCCAGTTACCACTCCCGTTATGGGCCGCGACCACAAACCGGTAATCCCCCGCCGGCAGATGGGTATAATAAACGCTCCGCTGGACGCCGGCCTCATTCCAGTCGCGATCCAAACCCTCCAACCGGTACCGGAACGAGACCCGCTCCGGCGCCGAATAAAACAAACCCGTGAACGAGAATTCCACCCGTTGATTGCCTGGCAAAATTCGCAATGGCGGCGACGGGACCTCCCCGGGCAATACCAATGGCTTGCCATCCACCACCACCTGCTCCAGGCGAACCACCGGCGGAGTATTTTTATCCCTCTGCAATTGCGGGTCAATTACCACTAGCCCTCGACCAGTGGAAAAACAAAGCAATCCCCGGCGCGTTTGCAAACAGGTTTCCGGGTCTCCTGAACATTGCTCGGTAAGCATTCCGTCGGACTGCCCAAACACGCGCGGATAAACCCGCGATCTTTTGCCGGTTGCAACTTCATCCAGTTCTGTTTTGGCAACCCGGACGATGCCATGCTGCGTTCCCAGCCAAAGCATGCCATGATCGTCTTCGAGAATTTGTAGAATCGTCTCGTCCGGAATGCCCTGAGCATTCCCCCAGCTGACAATTTTCCCGGCTTCCATCCGGCTTAGACCGCCGCCTTCCGTACCAATCCACAGCGCCCTGTCTTTGTCCAGGCATAACGCCCGGAGCAAATCGCTTTGCAGGCCGTCAGCCCGGCCATACAGTTTGAATTCACCGTTGGCCAGACGGCCCAAGCCGTGACTGTAGGAAGCCACCCACAACGTTCCATCCGCCGCTTGGACCATGGCGGTGATTTCCGAACCACGGAGTTCGTTTGTGTACTTTTCCAATTTGCCTCGGGTAAATCTCTGCAAAACCCCCTTGTCATTGCCCAGCCAGATGGAATGATCTCGCCCCTCACACAAACAATGCACTCCATCCACCGGACAAACCAGGTTGATCACCCCGTTTTTCCAATGGAATAAGCTACTGCCACCCACTCCCCAAAGACTGCCATCCTCCGCTGCCAGCAGCGCGCTCACCTGCAAATTCCAGGGCAATAACTGCTCGCGTAGCAAAACTTCGTATTGCTCCTCCTTGAAACGGTAAAGTCCATGGCCAATGGTGCCAATCCATAATACTCCATCGGCGGTTTCCGCCAAGGATACCGGTTGCACCTCCGTACCGCCATCAAACAGCCGCCGGGTAAGCAGCTTGCGGGGTTGTAACCGGTTCAAACCGGCGCCGCGGGTTCCCACCCACATATTCCCCTCGGCATCTTGCATGATGGCCCGCACCGCATCACTGGACAATCCGTCTGTCCGGCGCACCGGATGAAACCGGTTATCGCGAAGATACAACAATCCCTGATCACTGGTACCCGCCCAGAGCGTACCATTTTGGCTCTGTGCCAGGCACGTGATCAAAACCTCCGGCAACCCGGCCTCAGCCGCATATTTCGTCCAATTGGTTTCCCCGATGCAATAAATTTGCCCGACTGTTCCCGCCCAGATATTTCCTTGCTGATCCCGCAACAGCCGGTAAGGCCGCAAAGTTTGGAATTCAGTGTCCGTGACCGCCGGCACAAACCGCTGGCCGTCGTATCGCATCAATCCCTGGTTGACCAGCGAAACCCATATATTCCCCTTCCGATCTGTAATCATCGCGCGCACATCCACATTGGTTAGGCCGACCTGCCCCCCCATTTGCTCCAACCGCCCCGTCCGCCACCGGCTTAAACCCAAATCCGAAGCAATCCAAACGCTGCCCGCCCGATCCTCCACCAGATTAATGATGGATTCACCGGGCAACCCCGCTTGTTTGTCCAAACTCGTAAAGCGCCCGTTCACATAACGGCACACCCCGTTGGCTGTCCCGACCCACAACGCACCGGTACGATCCTCCAGCAAACCACGGATTTGCATGCTGGGCAGTCCGTCCTTGATACCAAAAACTTCAAAATGCACGCC
>CAIJGS010000337.1 GCA_903820285.1 uncultured Verrucomicrobia subdivision 3 bacterium
CGCCTCATCGTCGTCATCGTCGTCATCGTCGTCATCGTCGTCATCGTCGTCATCGTCGTCATCGTCGTCATCGTCGTCATCGTCGTCATCGTCGTCATCGTCGTCATCGGAGTCTTCTTCAGACTCTTCTGCTTCGGCTTCCGTTTCGGATTCCTCCGGCTTGGCTTCCGGCTCAATGGCGATTTCGGGGACAATGATATTTTCCAATGCCTCGGGTTCCGCTTCTTCAAGCACTTCGTCCGCCAGGGCGGCGGCGGCGGGATCGCGGACCGGCAATTCTTCGGTCGCCGGATCCGGCAGCACCGGCGGCGGGATGGCCTTGGTGATTTGAATTTCGTCGAACGGCTCCGGTTGCACGCAGGCCAGCTGCTTGAGGCGGATCAACTCCAGCAGCGCCAGAAACGTGCACACCACTTCGGACCGCGTGGCCGCCGTGGCAAACAGCTCGGTAAATTTCACCGTGCCGCGCTCGGTGATCACGCCAATCACAAATTCCATCTTCCCGGAAACACTCCACTGTTCCTCGTAAATCTGCCGCGTGCTGGCCTGCTTTTCCTGAAACCGTTTTAGCACCGCGTTCACCGCGTTCAGCAGGTCAAACAGACCCGTCTCCGGCTTCTTGGCCGTTTCCTCGCTATCAAATTGGATTTTAACCGGCTGGCGCGGAAAAATGGCTTCCTGCTGGATTTCCAGATTCTGCAACGACGCCGCCGCATCCTTGAACTTCTTGTACTCGACGAGCTGCCGGATCAGTTCCCAGCGCGGATCCTCGCCTTCGTCCTCCTCCTCGGCCTGCACCTGCTTCTCCACCGGCAGCAACTCGCGGCTCTTGATGTACATGAGCGTGGAGGCCATCACCAGAAATTCGCCCGCCACTTCGAGGTCAAACTGGCGCATAAGGTCGATGTACTCCACAAACTGGCTGGCCAGTTTGGTGAGGTTGACCTCATAAATATCGACCTCCTCCTTCCTGATGAGGTAAAGGAGCAAATCGAGCGGTCCTTCAAAGACCTCGAACTGTACTTTATATTCCGACATGAAACGGCTGGAAATCGTAGAGTGATTGGGGCGGTTTGGCAACGGCAGAACCGAGAGAAACTTGACTATCGTCCGGCAAAAAACTATTATTACCGTCCGTTTGGTGGTCGTAGCTCAATGGTAGAGCCCCAGATTGTGGTTCTGGATGTTGCGGGTTCGAGTCCCGTCGATCACCCCACCTTTCTTCAAGACGCCCGTTTTAGGCGGTTTTCCACTCACAAATTGGGGAAAACATCCAACAACCAACCTCGAACGCCCAAGATCCAATGGGGCGGCGTTATTTTCAATTTCCATAGGCCAAGGGCCAATTTGTTATCCCGGAGGTGAATGACCTACTTGGCAATTCATGCATACCCCAAGAGCCTTGATTTGATTTGGCTGGGTTTTCAAGGGTTTTGAAGTGACGGCCGAAGGCTAAAGTAAGCAGGGGGCAAAGCAGGACACTTCAACAAGGACGGGCTGGCGGTAATAGCGCCAACAGGGAGCAGACTGATAATGGTTGTTAAAAAACATTGCTCTTTATATGGAATTTAAGACAATTAACAGTATGGATAAAATAGTTTAATCATACAACCTATCACATTCCCACTGTTGGCGGTCGATGACACCAGCAGCAGAATCGTTGGAAAAATTTCTCCAACCGCCCAAGCCACCAGCCATTCATTTATGGCTCAACTATTTTACCAGCAACTCGACGCCTTACCAGGGAGTCGGCAGTCAACCAAACACAAAAAATAACCAAACCATGAAAATCAACCTTCGCAAAATCAGCACCGGGGCGATCCTGACCCTGGCGATCGGTGCCGCCAACCTGGCATCGGCCCAAGCCCTGACCGGCAGCGGCAGCCATCTGCCCACCGGGGCGGGCGCCTATCCGGACCCCAATATTGTCGGGCTGAGTTACACCGACAATCACAATGGCACCTTTACCGGCGTGTGGACCTCCACCCCGGAGCCAAACTGGGTGGGCAGCGTGACCCTGACCGGGCCGATCGCCGCCGGCGGCGGCCCCAACGGCACCAGCACCTTTGATTTCAGCGGACTGGCCAACGGGGTTCTGCCCGCCACCTCCCCGTTTGTCTTCAGTGATCTCGATGCCGGCTCCGGACTGGAACAGTTTACGTTCCAGGCTTACGATACGAGCCACACCCTCATCACTGCCGCGTGGCTCGACTCCACCCTTGGCCAGGCAGGCGTGGGTTCACCTTCAGACATGCCGGGCTGGAACTGGGATACCAGCACCTCAACGTATACGTTTGACGGCAGCACGGTTCCGGGAAACCCCAGTGTGGGCTTTTATTTGCAGAACAACCTGGATATCGGCAGCCTGGTGGTGGTGCGCGACACCAGCTTCGCCAACTTCGCCATTGGCGCCCCCGTGCCCACACCGGAGCCGGCCACGCTGGCTCTGCTCGGCGGCGGCGTATCTGCGCTAGCACTTTTTCGCCGCCGCAAGTAACCGGCATTTTTTCTTTCAACCGTCCCGGGTCAAACCGGGGCGGTTTTTTTGCGCCGGTTCACAGGTGGCCAGCGGGGCAGCCAAGGCTCAGACAAATTCCCTTTCACTGTCCGGAGGCGGGGTGTATAAGAATCGGAAAGCTTCCCCGAGAAAAAGGGATGTCAACCACATGATCATGAATCCCCGCCGGCAAACATTTCCCACAAGAACGCGATTGGGCGCCCTACTGCTATGCCTGGCTGCACCAGTAAATGCGCAAGTCACCAACCGGCCGGCGGAAACGGATCTGAATCCCGATGCCGGACGCGGCGGGCTGGTGATTGTGAATGTGCGGCTGGCCAGCGGCGAAGAGCTTCCCATGATGGTGGATTCCGGCACCACCAGTACGATGTTCGACAAGGCGATGGAACCCAAGCTGGGAACGCCCGTGGGCACAACCACCATGAAAAGCTGGGGGGTGCTGACCACGGTAAATGTGTATACCATGCCTAAATTCTATCTGGGCGGGGTCCTGCTCCAGGCCGGCAGCCAGACGTTTACCTGTCCGGTCCAGGATTCCTCTGGCCAGCGGGAGCATCCGGCGATGGGCATCATCGGCATGGATGTGCTGAAGAACTATTGTCTGCAACTGGATTTCGCCGCCGGCAAGGTTCGTTTTTTGGATGACCGGCACGCGGACAAAAAAGCGTGGGGCCGGGCCTACCCCATCGTGGCGCTGAATGATCAGGATGACCGGCCGGCGGTCGCCCAAAATCTGCTGGGATTGACGGGGCCGCATTCGCTGATTGATTCCGGCTGCAATTTCGATGGCTGGCTGATGCCGAATTATTTTGAGCAATGGACGAACCAGACCATTGCGCCCGGCCCGGGGGAAGCCCGTGAGAGCGATGGCCGGTTTGGCGGCGAAACGTATCCGTTTGTTTCCGTGCAGGCGGAGAAAGTGGAGTCCGATGGCATCGGCCTGCACTTTCTGGCCCGGCATCTGGTAACAATGGATTTTCCCGGGCATACGCTGTATCTCCAGCGCCGTTCCGTGGGTCCCCTGACCGATGCCGGTCTGACCACCACGCGGCTGGCCGCTTTGGATGATCTGGTGCTGGCCGTGGGGCGGGAGGATGCGACCGCAGCGCGCCAAGAATTACGCCGTATCGAACATAGCCAGGCACCGGCCCTGACCAAAACCATCGCGCGTTCGCTGACGGCCACTTTGGATAAAAAAGCCCGGCCCGCTCCGGTGGAAGCCGCTCCCAGAGTGAAGACACTGCCATTGGGTGATGCCCGCGCGGAAACCGCCGAAGTGGGCTGGCTCAAGCCGTCGGCCAATCGCATTCCGCTGAACGACCAGGTTGATTCTCCCCTGCTCGACGCAGGAACCATTCATGCCACCGGCCTGTTCGCCCATGCCCCCTCGCGCTACGAGTACGCCTTGGGTGACAAATGGAAAACGCTGCGCGGCGACGCGGGCCTGCACACGTCGTTTCAACCATATGCCAACGGCGTCATCTTTGTGATCAAAGCCGACGGCAAGGAAGTCTTCCGCTCCGACGCCATCCGCGGATCCAAGCAGGTTCATTACGAAGTGAATCTGGCCGGTGTCCAGACGCTGGAGCTGATCGTGGAAAAAGCGCAGGACCAAAACGGCGGCAACTGGGCGCTGTGGCTGGATCCGACGCTGACTCGGTAAGGCATTTGCGAAACAACCAACCCGCCTTCCTTTTGGATTGCGCGGCGGCCCGGCAGGTCTACGCTGAAACAAGACAGCCGGTTACCGTGGAAAATCCGAACGCGTGGCCGACAGCGCCAGTCAGAATAGTGTTTATGCCATGGCACCCATTGCGGCGGGTAGGGCGCGTCACTCCGTGCGCGCCATCATGGCGAACCAATGGGATTTTTTGGAAGAGAGCCTTGGCGTGGCCAATGCCGCTTTGGTGAGAAATGTTAATGCGGTTGGCAGGCAACGGCGCGCACGGAGTGACGCGCCCTACCAGCGCTTGGTTGGTCAAGCCGGCTGCCATGAGCCGGTGTGACCCTTTTCGACATTAAGCGACGTATGAAATTGCAGGGCAGCCATAATCAAAGTATCCGCGCCATGACGCTGACGGAAGTAATCGTCGCGGTGTTTGTGGTGCTTCTGCTGGCGGCGATTTTGCTTCCTGTACTGGCATATCTGAAACCTAAAAGCAGCCGAATTGGGTGTATGCAAAACCTCCAAGAAGTTGGCCTGGACTACAAAATCTGGTCGGGCGATAACAATGATAAATACCCGGCCCAAGTCTCAGCGACCAACGGTGGTGCCATGGAATGGATGGCCACCGGCAACGTCTTGGCCCTGTACCAATGCATGTCCAACGAATTGAGCACGCCAAGAATTCTGGTCTGTCCGAACGATGCGGGCCATCATCCTGCCACTAATTTTCTGGTTGGTTTCACGGCCAAGAGTATCAGCTATTTCGCCGGGCTGGATGCCAATGACCACGATCCGCAAAATGCTCTGACCGGTGATGCCAACCTGACCGTCAATGGCCAGCCAGTGCCATCGGGAGTAGTGAATCTGGGCACAAACATTTTCACTTGGACCAAAGATCGGCATCAATTCGGCGGGAATGTTGCTTTGAGCGATGGCTCTGCAGCCAATATCCGCCAAATCGGATTTTACCCCGCAACTGGAGCAGCGATTGAAACCAACCGGCTGGCCATTCCCTAAACCGACACCACAACCCTCATCCCCATTTTATGAAACTGCACCACCGCCGCCACCGCACCCGGGCTCTGATGATGGAAGAAGTGCTGATCGTGATCTTCATCCTGGCCTTGCTGGGGCTGGTGTTTTTTATTGGCACCGCCCGTGGCGGCTGGCATTTCATGGGCCGACAGGAGTCGGATAGGATTGGCTGTGTCAATAATCTGAAACAGGTCGGTCTTGCTTACCGGATTTGGGAAGGCGACAACAACGACCGTTATCCAATCGCTGTCTCCGTGACCAACGGCGGTGCTATGGAACTGGTGGCCACCGGCAATGTCGTGGCTGTCTTTCAGTGCATGTCCAATGAATTGAGCACGCCCAAAATACTGGCCTGCCCCGCCGATGCCGACCACTTCGCCGCCACCAATTTTCTGGTGGATTTCTCGGCCCGGAACCTAAGCTATTTTGCCGGACTGGATGCCGATGACAGCCAGCCGCAAGCCGTCCTTTCCGGTGACGCGAATCTGATCGTCAACGGCCGGCCCACGCCGGCGGGCATGGTAAATCTAGCCACCAGCCCGGCCGCCTGGACCAAAGGCCGCCATGGGGCGACTGGCAACGTGGGTTTTGCTGATGGCTCGGTACAAAGCTCCATTCACCAAATGGGATTCGTCTCCGCCCCCGGAACCATCTTCAGCACCAACCGGGTGGTGGTACCCTGACACCGCATTTAGAAGTAGGAGACGACGTCAGGAGACTTTAACTATAAGTATATTCGCGGTTTTGGAAGCGAGCTTTGGCGTAACCAATGCCGCTTTGGGTAATTTGATCCCTGTGGTTGGCAGGCAACGGCGCGCACGGAGTGACGCCCCCCACCAGCACTCGGCCAGATGCAGGCATCCGGCAGTTCCCTGAAATTCAACTACCCCAAATCAGCAGAGCCACCCCCACCGCAATCCAGATCCACGCCGCCAGACGCAGGGCGAAGGTCATCGGCACCGGCCAGCGGAATTGATAGGCCAGATGGTTCAGCAGCAGCATGGTGGGAACAATGAACCCGCGCAGATAGTGCGGTCCGGCATGACCCGCATGGAACACAAACAGCATAAGGACAATCCCCAGGAAACCATAGCGAAACAGCGCACTCCGCTGGCAGGTGTCCTGTAAAAAGACGGACCGGAAGCGCAGAAATGTGTTCATGAATGATTGGGGTATTTACCCGATCCAACGGGTTCTACCAAACCGAGCCTGCGCCGTTTGCCTGGTGTTGTCCAGCCGTAACCGGGCCGCCGCAGCCATCCGGCGGAGCGCGGCTGTGTGCGATAGCATCAGCCGCAGCAACTTGGCCAACCAGCCGCCCTGGCGAATTGCCTGAGCCTGTCGTGTATCGGACGTTGCTGCGGCTGGTCTTACGACACAGCCGCGCTCCAAAGGAACCGGTCGGCCGGATGCCCGCCGCTACGCGCGGCAACTCCGCACTTTTCAAACGCCGGACCTTTGATATACTCCCCGTCCCGCTCCAGCCACCCGGCAGGTCTTGCCGGCGTGGCGCAGGGAAATCGCATTGTATGGCATTGATTGTTCAAAAGTATGGCGGCACTTCGGTGGGCAACACCGACCGCATCAAGAACGTCGCCGCCCGCGTGGCCAAATACCACGCCCAGGGCGACCAAGTCGTTGTGGTCGTTTCCGCCATGAGCGGCGTGACCGATCATTTGATCAAGCTGGCCAAGGACATCATGCCCCTGCCGAGCGAGCGCGAAATGGACGTGCTCCTTGCCACCGGCGAGCAGCAGACCATTGCCCTCACTGCCATTGCCTTGCATAACATCGGCATCAAGGCCGTGTCCCTCACCGGTGCCCAGGCAGGCATCGTGACTGATGGCGTCCACACCAAGGCCAAGATCAACAACATCACCCCCAAGGCGGCCCGCGAACTTTTAAAAGCCGGCAATGTGGTCATTGTGGCCGGTTTCCAGGGCGAAACCTTGGAAGGTCAGATCACCACGCTCGGTCGCGGGGGTTCCGATCTTACCGCCATTGCCTTGGCGGCCGCCCTCAAGGCCGACCTCTGCCAGATTTATACCGATGTGGATGGCGTTTATACCGCCGATCCGCGCATTGTGACCACGGCCCAAAAACTGGCGGAAATCTCCTACGACGAAATGCTCGAACTCGCCAGCCTTGGGGCCAAGGTGATGCAGAGCCGTTCGGTGGAATTTGCCAAGAAATTTGGCGTGGTGTTTGAAGTCCGCTCCAGCCTCAACGAAAACCCCGGAACCATTGTGAAAGAAGAAACCAAAAGCATGGAAGGCGTCGTCGTGCGCGGCGTCGCGCTCGATAAAAACCAGGCCAAAATCACGCTCATCGGCGTGCCGGACAAACCCGGCGTGGCCGCGCGCATCTTCAAGGCCCTCGGCGATGCCACCGTGAACGTGGACATGATCATCCAGAACATCAGCCACGGCACCAGCTCCCCCGCCACCGACATTTCCTTCACCACCGACAAGCCCGACCTGCTTAAGGCCCAGAAGGTGATCGACGGTCTCAAAGCCGAGGTCGGCATCCGCGAAGTGACCACCGCCGAAAAGATCGGCAAGCTCTCCATCGTGGGCGTGGGCATGAAGTCGCACACCGGCGTGGCCGGCAAACTGTTTGACACCCTCGCCAAGGAAGGTGTGAATATCGACATGATTTCCACCAGCGAAATCAAGATCTCCGTCGTGATCGACCTGGCCAAGGGCGAAGCCGCCCTCAAGGCGGTGCACGCGGCGTTTGTGGATTGATTTGGTTGAGTCTGGTTGACAGTTCGGTGGCCTGGATTTAAGGTTGCCTTCAGATGACTGCGATTGCCAAACAACTGGACGCGAAAATGAAAGTGTGGCGTACGCCCACGGCGCGCAAGGTGGAAAAGCTCGTTGCCGATATCATTGCGCTGGCTGACCGGGAAACCCTGGCTTCCAAGACCACGCGCAAACCATCGCCGAAAAATGCCAACGCCTTGTTCGCGGACAAGAAAGTCTTTCGCGGTTCCACCCCCAAGGATCTTGCGGCCGGTCATGACCGTTATCTTTACGGTGAGCAATGATCTTCATTGATACCGGGGCGTTTCTGGCGCGCTACCTCCCAAGCGATCAACACCACAAGGCAGCCGTGGCGTTGTGGGATAAGATTCGCACCACCCGTGAATCCTGCGTAACGAGCAACTTTGTACTCGATGAAACGTTAACCTTGCTGGCCCGCCGCGCTAGCTACATTTTCGCGGCGGAAAAGGCCCGCATTTTTTACACTTCAGGCGCACTGGAAATCCTCCGTCCAGATTTAGAGGTCGAACTGGCTGCCTTGAATTGGTTCCAAAAGTTTGCGGATCAG
>CAIJGS010000338.1 GCA_903820285.1 uncultured Verrucomicrobia subdivision 3 bacterium
GCATCCAGGATCGTCGTGAGGACGCTGTTGGGCACCTGGGCGAAGCTCAGGGGCTCCATGGAGTACGACGCGCGACCCTTGGAGAGCGAGCGGATGGCCGTGGCGTAGCCGAACATTTCGGCCAGCGGCACCTGGGCGTTGAGGACGGTCTGGCCGTTCTTCGCTTCGATGCTGACGATGGTACCGCGACGGCGATTGATATCACCGAGGAGGTCGCCCTGATATTCATCGGGCGTGGTACACTCGACCTTCATCAGGGGTTCGAGCAGGATCGGGCCGGCCTTCTTGAAGGCGTCTTTCAAAGCGAAAATGCCGGCCATACGGAAGGCGAGTTCGTTTGAATCGACTTCATGGAACGAGCCGTCCACGACTTCGACTTTGATGTCGATGACCTGGTAGCCGGCGTAAACGCCGCTCTTGATGGCTTCATGGATGCCGTCAATGACCTTGGGAATGAATTCCTTGGGAATCGAGCCGCCGACGATTTCGTCAACGACTTCCACGCCCTTGCCGGTTTCATTCGGAGCCACCGTGATGCACGCGTGACCGTACTGACCTTTACCACCGGACTGGCGGATGAACTTGCCTTCGCCTTCGGCCGATTTGGTAATGGTTTCGCGGTACGCAATCTGCGGGGCGCCGGTATTGGCTTCCACCTTGAATTCACGCTTGAGGCGGTCAATGATGATTTCCAGGTGCAATTCACCCATGCCCGCAATAATGAGCTGGCTGGTTTCCTCGTTGGTGAAGCAACGGAAGGTCGGATCTTCTTCCGCCAGGCGCTGGAGACCTTCGGACAGCTTGTCGCGGTCCTGCTTGGTCTTCGGTTCCACGGCCATGCTGATGACCGGTTCCGGGAAGGTCGGCGGTTCGAGGGTCACGTCGAAGTTTTCGTCGCACAGCGTATCACCGGTGGTGATGTTGCGCAGACCGACGAGCGCGGCGATGTCGCCGGAGAACACTTCGTTGATGTCCTTACGTTCGCTACCTTGAATCACCATGAGGCGGCTGACGCGTTCACGTTTGCGCGTGCGCGGATTGTAGATGGTGTCACCTTTCTTGAGGTGGCCGGAGTAAACACGGAAGAACACCAGCTTGCCGGCGTAGGGATCGGTCCAGAGCTTGAACGCGAGCGAGCAGAACTGAGCTTTGTCGTCCACCGGCACCTTGACGACAACTTCGGTGCCAACTTCATGACCTTGCGCCGCGGGAATGTCAATCGGGCTGGGGAGATAATCAATGACGGCGTCCACGAGCACCTGCACGGCCTTCTTTTTGAAGGCGGAACCGCAGAGCACGGGCACGAGTTCGATTTTGCAGGTCAGGCGGCGGATGGCGGCCTTGAGCACGGGGGCCGTGATCGGCTTTTCTTCGAGCACGAGGCCGGCGATTTCGTCGTCCTTGTTGGAGACGGCGTCAATGAGGTCTGCGAGCGCGGCCTTGGCTTTTTCCTGGTCTTCCGGCGCGATTTCCTTGATCTCATAATTGAGACCTTCGTTCGCTTCGCCGGGGCCCCAGTAAATGACCTTCTGATTGACGACGTCAATGACGCCTTCAAAACCGCCGGTCACCGGCTTGCCTTCGGCTTCGGTAGGACCCTGACCCAAGGGCAGGAACACCGGGAACGCATACGCCTTGAGCTTGTTGCGCATGTCGTCGAGAGCATTGTAAAAATTCGCGCCCATGCGGTCCATCTTGTTGACGAACGCGATGCGGGGAACGTTGTACTTGGTGGCCTGGCGCCACACGGTTTCGGACTGCGGCTGCACGCCGGCCACGCCGCAGAACACGGCCACGGCACCGTCCAGGACGCGCATGGAACGTTCGACTTCGGCCGTGAAATCCACGTGTCCGGGAGTGTCGATAATGTTGATGCAGTGCGGAATGTTGTTGTACGCCTTGTAGACGGCATCTTCACCGGGCTTGCTGCACTTCTGGGTCCAGAAACAGGTCACGGCGGCGGAGGTGATCGTAATGCCGCGTTCCTTTTCCTGCTCCATCCAGTCAGTCACGGTATTGCCGTCATCGACGTCACCGATCTTGTGGATGAGGCCGGTGTAAAAGAGAATACGCTCCGTGGTGGTGGTTTTGCCGGCATCAATGTGCGCGGCAATGCCAATGTTACGGGTGCGTTCGAGCGTGTATACGCGTTGTGGCGAATTGATCGGTTTGGCGTCGGACATATCAAATGTTTGCCGCTTATGGCGGCGGTTCAATATCATTCCATTTCTTCTAACGGCAAAACAGCTTCGCCGCGGCGAACAAATGGAGCGTAAATAATACGTGGAAAAAGGGCGGTGGCAATAAGTTTTTTATTGTATCGCCGGACCGGACAGACTATGGGCTCAAGGCTGCTTCATTAACGTTACCGGGCCCAGCAGGCCGGCATCGGTCAAAGTCGTGTCAGCGGTCAGTTTACGGATGTTGGTGCGGGTCAAACGCTGGGCGGCGGGCAGACTGGCATCGCCAATGACGCGGTTGGCCCAGAAATTCACCACTTCAATTTGCAGGTCATTATCCCCGGGCTTTAGGGCACCAGTCACTTCCACGCGCCAAGGCGGACACCAGGTAATGCCACAAGAATGGCCATTGATTTTAACTTCAGCCAGCTCCCGGACATCGCCCAGATCCAGATACACGCGGGGTTTGCCCGCCAGGTCGACCGCCGCCACATTGAAAGTTTTGGCATAGACCGCTGTGCCCGAGTAATACTTGATGCCCGGCTCGGACCGTTTGGTCCAGCTTTGCAGGTCATCGAACTGTGCAGCCGCAGGACCACCCCATTGGGGATCGAAATGCACAGTCCAGGAACCAGTCAGCGGCTGAACCGGCACGAGCGCCTCATGGTTGGACTGGGCCAGCGCCGGGTGGGCGGCGGCGGGTTCGCGGAAAACCACAAACCATGAACCATACGGGGCGAATTCCAGCGGCACATAGGTGCGGCCGTCCTTTTCCTCGTAGGCAGCGGCAAACTGGCGTTCGCCGGTCACGGCATTCCAAAGTTCGGGAGCCTTGCCCGTCACCCGGAAAGCGGCCGTGACATTGACGGCAAAATTGGTGCGGCTGGCGGTGAAATATATTTCCGCATCACCAGTAGTGCGGTGGAGGTAGTCTAGCGTCTGGTCGTTGGCCCCCGGAAATTCGCAGTCCGGCTGAATACCATTCTGCAGCAGCGCCTGCCGGCCGGTCACCCCGGAGATCACGTGACCGGAACCAACCTGGCCACCCCACAGTTCATCCGCCAGGCGCGTGACTTCAGCATCTGTGGAACCTTCATCAGACAGCGTTTCGCCTTTAAGCGGTTTGGTACCGACGACCGTGGCACCGGCGGCGACAAGCTCCCGGATTTTTTTGAGCACCGGCAGCGAAATCACCTCGCGGTCTGGAATGATGAGCATCCGATAGTTTATTCCATCAGGCAGGAAGATCCGGCCATCCCGTACCGTGGCGCGCTCGATCAGCGCTTCCTCGGTGATGACATCATAGTCATAACCGGGCTGAATGTGCGCCGGGTCAGTATGTTTGTGCTGGGTGAAATTCGGAACGTGATCCCCATAATAGTAGAGGACATCGGCGGCGAAATTACCCTGCTGCAACATCCATTGACACCGGTCAATGTAACGTAGAAACGGCCCGGATTTTTCCCACCAGGTGACTTTGGGATTCATATGGGTGCCGGCGAAATATTGCTGCCCCGGCAGACCGGTTTCATCGGGCGCACAAACAAACGCATGCCAGACGAGCACGTTCAACCCTTCGCCCAGCGCCTTATCAAAAGCAGGCTTCAGGTTGCTCCAGATGGATTCCTGCCAATGGGGTCCGATGTCGGTGAAACCCTCGGCGAAGACATATTTGTGGCCGTACGTGTGGGCGGCGCTCGCGGGCTGTTTCACGAAGAAGCGGTTGGCATCGCCAATCCGGTGCGTCCAGGACCAGGCCCAGAATTCGCTCATGGGAACGTCGTCCCAGCCGAGGCAGCGCTGGGCATCAATGGGCACGGCATGGGGACCACCGCTTTCGGGATGAATGCCAATGCCGTGGGCGTGGGCGCGGTCGCGGAACAGCCGGTAATGATCGTCAATCGCCAGATCACCGAGGGTTTTGCGGTAATCAAACAGGAAACGATCACTTTCCTCCCGGCTGCTGATGATGCGTCCCGTCAGGACCGGCAGCCAGGGCAGCAGATCATAGCCGCGCCGCTTTTGGAATTCCTCGCGCAGCAAGGGTGTCCAGTTGGCCAGCTCGATTTCCCAACTGTCGGTGTGCAAATATTTCAGCGATTTGCCGGCCAGCGGCCCGGCATCCTGGATGAGCGGTTCAACAATCTTATCCCAGTAATGCGTGAAGGCGGTGGCGCTGTAAACATCCAGGGCGAAACCGCCCCAGCCATCGCTGCTGGTGGAAACGTAGGCATGGTCGCCCACCGTGTAGCCGAACCGGAACACCTGCCACTCACCGGCGGGCGCGTTCCAATGAAGGATGCCATTCGCATCAAGATTGGTGGTCAGGTTCACCACCTCGTCGGCCGCCGCCTCGGATTCGCCGGCGGTAGCGGGGTCTTCGGCGAACAGCGGCGAGGAATCCGGCGTTGAAAACGGTTCCAAAGATTCCTGCAAAGCCTTCTGCTTCCAGTTTTTCAAATGAGCAAAATGCCCGGTAGCATCGGCTGCACCCAGTTTAACTTCAGCCACCTGGACATTGCGCGCGGATTGCGGATACGTGGAATCGTAGGCATTGAAAAACACCACGCGAAATTGGGCGGCGGTGACAGGATCAAACTGAATCGTGGCAGCGTGGCCGTCCACCAATGCAAAGGTTTTTACGGTTCTAAACGACTGACCATCGGTGGCCACCTGCAATTCGCCATCGCGCGGACCATGTTTGGCGCGCCCGGCCAGATGCAATTCGGAAATGGTGATCGGCCGGGGATAGGTCAATTGCAACCAGGCGGGATGTTCCCGCGAAGGCCCCTGTCCGGACTCGGTGCCATCGGAAACCCAAAAAGTGTTGGTGTCATCATCGGCGGCCAGGCCGGCAGCATGGTCCGGCTGGCTGGAACTGGCGCTGAGGGCGGCCCCGGGCAGGTTCTTTGCCGCCGGCGCGTCCTTCATCCGATAGGCGACAACATAACTGTCCTGGTAAAAATTTTCGCGGCTTTTGGGTTCCGCCAATTTGAGGGCTACGGCCGTGCCCCCGCTCACGCGGGATTCGGACCAGATGTATTTCTTGGCGGCATCCTCGGCGGTGACCACCGGCCCGCCCAGATTCCAGCCGCTCTGGATGTTCAGGCTGATTTCCAGCCCCAGCCGGTCAGCCTCGCGCAGGGTATGCTTATACAGCTCGCGCCATTCGGGAGAAAAAAAAGTGGGACCATGCGGGGCCGGATCGTTGCCCTCCTGGGCGGAGCCGTTGGCGTCAAAAATGACCGCGCCGCCGAACCCCTTGGCTTTCATTTGCTCGAGATCGTGGGTAATGGAAGCCTTGGTCACGTTCCCGTTGAGCCACCACCAATACGCGCGCAGGCGCGCCTGATTCGGCGGATTATCCCAGCCCTGCACGAGCTCATCGGCGCGAACCGGCAGCCATGCCAATAGCAGCAGCGCGCCCAAAAAGATGCCTTTTGAAACCATGTTCTTCATTCCAATGCCCCAAATAACTTTCATATATCACGGAAAAATCAGCCGGTAAAAAACACTGCCATTGCCCGAATCCGGTTGCACCAGCCAGCTGTTGGTAGCAGCAGTGCCACCCAGATCAAACCAGTTGGTGCCCAGACCGGCCGTAAGCGGATTGGTCTGCACTTGTAACCGCCAGCCGGTGTGGTCGGCCGGCCAGCCCAGTTGCACTCCGCCACTGGTCGCAATCGTGGTGATGTTGACGCCATTCGTAGCCACCGTCTGCACCACTGTTACCGTGCCGCCGACCGGGTCAAAGACCCAGCCCTGACCGGCGGCGAGGGCGGGCAGATTGGTCTGGGCAAAGGCCCCGGATGTGCTCGCGGCATAGAATAGTTTGAATGAATCATTCACCGCCAGGGTTCCGGCCAGATTGTTAACCGTGAGCGTGCCGCCGTAATTCAAGGTGCCCGTGACGCGCAAGACGTCGTTGGTGAGCAACGCCTTGTTCAATTCAAAAACGCTCGTGGCCCCGCCACCCAGCGCGACACTGTTGCTCACCGTCAACCGGCCAACGGAGCCGCCGGGAGCAAGTGTCCCGCCGGTCACCGTCAGGACACCGCCAATGGCACCATTGCCACCGAGCAGACCACCGCTGACGGATACGGTATTTGTCCCCAAGGATCCGTTGATGACGAGCGTGCCACTGCGCAGCGTGGTTGAACCGCGATAAGTATTGGCACCCGCCAGGGTCAGGCTGGAATTGCCAGCCTTCACCAGGCTGATGGCATTGGCCGCCGAGGCATCCGCAATGGCGCCGCTGAAGGTGGTCGCCGAAACAGCATTATTGGAAATGATCAGGGTGACCGGAACGCTGGAATTATTGGTCAGCCCGCCGGACCCCGTGCCGTCCGCCAGCGAGAGGATGTTTTGTGAAATGCCACCCAAGTCCAGCGAGGCCCCGGATGAAATGGTCACTGGCGACACGACGGGCAGCTTGCCCACAAAGTTTGTCGATTGAAGTACGGTCTGATTGTTGTAGATAGACTGGATCTCGGTCAGGCTCAGCGCTCGATCGAACAGGTAAACCTCGTCGATCAACCCATTGATTTTAACGGCCCCGGCATCCGTGTCGGGTGAACCGCCGATCCAAAGTTGGTTGGCCCCCGTGCTCAAAGGCAGCGTCATGGATGAGGTCACGCCTTGGGAAACACCATCCACATAAATGGATTCCGTGCCGGCCTTGTCCACCAAAGTGATGAAATGCCACGTGCCGTCATTCACAGCCGTGGTGCCCGTCAGAAAGCCGCCGGCCCAGCGGACGGCACCCGCCTTGGTTCCGGCGGTGCTACCGGAATTGGCATTCAAATAAAACGTGGTCTGGCCCGAACTTGTCCAGGTACCATCGCCCTGATACATGATTTCCGCGCCGGCCGTGGTGGTCTTGATCCAGTAACCCACGGTCCAACTGGCCGTGGCATCCGTGGTGACAGCGGTGCCACTGACCAGCACGATGTTGGTGGCGGCGGTGCCCCCAGCCCCATTCACATAAAGCGCATTGCCATAGCGACCGGCATTGGTTACGTAGGCGCCCGCGCCAACAATCGTGCCATTCAGCGTAGCCCCGCCCTTGCCAAGATTGGTGACAATGCTCCCGCCCACCTGGTCGAACGTAAACCACAGGTTCGGCTGCAAGGTGGCTACCAGGTTGGAATCGTAGCCCAGACGCAGTGCACCACCATTCACGGCCGTGGCCCCGGTATAAACATTGGTTCCCGTTAGAGTGAACGTGCCGGCTCCAGTTTTGACCAGATTGCCCGCCCCGTGCAAGGCACCATCAAAACTGGTGCTTTGACCATTGTTGCCAGCCACCAGCGTGACTCCGCCTGCAGTTGAATTGGTCAGCCATAAATCGCGCAGACCGGTCAGACCGCCGAACACTGCGCTGGTAACGGCACCAAAAGTGAGGATGCCGCTGTCGGCATAATTCAAATCCACCCACGCACTTTGCAGGGCGTTGGAATTGGCCACAATTTCCGTGCCGCCAGCAACGCGATTTGTGCCGGTGAAATAATTGGTGCCCGCCAGCGTGAGAATGCCGGCATTGGTTTTGGTCACGTTGACCTGATAGCCATTGGCATTGGTGATACTGCCCGAGACCAGGATGTTCGCCGCCCCCATAAAAGTCAGGGTCCGGGCGCTCGTCACCGTGGAAACGGCGGGAATGACCCCGGCGAGATTAAGCGTGCCGCTGTCCGAATCCAGCCAGTAGAGGGAACCGCCTCCCACCAAAGTGAAGCTGCCAGCGATGGTATTGCTGCCGGCATAATTGACAATGGCCGCAACGTTGGTATTGCGCCCGGCCAGATAAATCCCCTGCGGAATCGTGACACTGCCAAGCGTGCCATCAAGCTGGAGTGTGGAGCTGCCGCTGTTGTTATTGCGGATATTAATCGGCGACGGGACACTGGTAACATTGCCATTGCGGGTGAGCCGCAGAATTCCGTCATTGGCCGTGGTGCTGCCGGTGTCCACATTCAGGGTGCCGGAGAACGAGTTGGTGCCGTAGATGACCACCGTGCCATATCCGCCTTTGCAGAGAGCAGCGGTGCCGGCGATCGGCCCATAGAGATTCAGGATGTTTCCGGGATTGTTCGGCCCGATGTTCCAGGTTTGCGCCGCCCCAATCGTCACGGGGCAATTGAGCGATACGGAATGGTTGGCGGCGACCATATCCACGCCACCGGCACCAATGGTCAGCGTATTGGCGCCATTGATGGTCACGCCGTTGTTCATGTTAAGAAACACAAGACTGTCGATGGTAAAATCCTGGCCAAGCACGTTGCTCAAATTGCCGCTCAGGTAGGAGAACGTGAGGTCGCTCAAGGCGGTGGGTTGCAGGTTGGAAACCCAGTTGCCGCCAGTATTCCAATAAGCCGAGCTGGCGCCGGTCCAGAATAGCGTGTTGGTCGGCGCGTAATAGCGGACGTAATCCACAGTCATTTGCGCCGAGCTGGTACCGAGACCGCCATAACCGCCAGAGGGAATGTAGCCCGCCCAAGTGGTGGAGGTATCGTCCACCTCGCTGCTCAGGATCATCCACTCGGAACTCTGCGCGACGGGCACGGCGTTATTGGCATAACTCCAGGCGCGCAGATTGCTGCCATCCACGTACAAAGTATAAACAGCCGGTGTCCACAAGAATCCATAGGTGTGAAAACCGCTGCCAAGCCCGGAGCCAATGTTTCCACTTCCGGCACTGGCGGCCGCCGAACCATAGCCATTCCAGTGGATGTTGTTCTGGACGATATTGGCAATGCTGTTCGTCAGGTTGTCCACATAGCGATGCTCGGATATATCAATTTCGGAACCGGACACAAACGCATCATTGAGATACGTCCCCATCGTGGGCGACTGCATCCAGATGGCGGACCACATGCCGTTGGTGTCACCCCATTTCACATTGGCTTCCCAGTAACCGTAGCGCGAACGGAAAGTGCCATCCGTGGCGAGCATGGCCGTGTAATGCGTGCCGCCACTGGTGTAGGTATTGATGACCAGGTTGGTGCCATTGAGCGTGGCTGCGTTGGTGACGTTCACGGCGTTGCGGCGGCTGCCGAGCAGCCAGTAATCCCACTTGGTGGTATCGAGGTTGGGACTGTTAAACTCGTCACTCCAGACCAGGTAATACCCGGCGGGCGGCGCGGCTTTCAAGCAGGCGGAGCCGGCCAGAAAAGACAGCAGGAAAACCAACCCGGCCAATGCTCGTAAACAGCGCATATATGTCATGTCAGTAGGGCAAAGAATATTGGAGGCGGTAGAACTGCACTGACGGTAGCACGGGAAAAACCGCCTGGTAAAGCACATTGCTCCCCACATGACCGACCGAATTCAACTGCGCCGGGACAACGGTGGCCCAGCCCTGCAAATCCGGCGAAGCCTGAAACCGGCGGGTGACATTGCCCAGGGATGAACGCTCCTGAAATTGAAAGGCAAACTGACTCGCGGAACGGGCAACCCCGCTAAACAGGGCGTTCGTGGCATCCGCTGCCAGCGGGCTGCCACCGAGCGCGAACTCCAGCAAATTCGGCACGCCGTCGCCATCCGGATCCGCATACGCCGTGCCGATGGCCGAGTTGGTCAACTGGGCATCCGTAAAATAGTGCAACTGCCAGTCCGCAAATGTGCCAGGCTGCGCGCGTTCAAACAGATCAAACTCTACCACCTGGACATTTTGCGGATTGGATGAATTGCCCTGGTAATACGAGCCCGTGATATAGAGCTCGGCATTGGTGGCGTACACCGGGGTGGTCAGTTTGACATCCAGCGAAGCTGAGGCGGACATGGTATTGGTGCTGACTGGCACACCGTTCAGCCATAACTGCAAACTGGCGGGACCATAGCCGCCGTTATAAGTACGCGGGACGACTTGAAACTCTGAAACCGCGACCTGGCGCGGGAAGTTTACCAACAGCCATTCCGGATGCGCCACCGTGGGGCCCTGCCCGGCGACCGTGCCGGACGAAACCCAAAAGGTGGCAGAGCTGCCATCCACGGCATTGGTGGGTGGGTAACCGCTTTGATAACTTGAAGCCGTGACATTGGAAATGCTTAACTGGTAGGCCGGATAGACGGGTGCCAGAGGCACCGCCGCGGCTACCTGCGCGGTGGTCCCGGCGGGCCCCGGAAATGAGAGCATCGCATTCGTGCCCGTGACATACCAACTCACTTGCGCCGCGAGATTGGAGGTCTGCAAAGCCGTGCGACCTGGGAACCACACGCCATACCGGGGGGTCAGCGAATTGGTGGGCACATATCCCAACGTATCTTCCGCCGCCCCCAGCCGGTTGTAAGTGGTGGTGGCGGTATAATTCATGTATCCCGCTGGACCAAAGGAAACACCATAATGGCCGGCCACACAGACCCAGCTGTTGGTGATGTTCCGGGAAGTTCCCGTGCGATTGGCTATGGTGGCTGAGGCTCCGCTCCATTCCAGCAGCCGTGAGCCGCCGGTGAGCGGATCGTTTTCGACCCCGATGCAAAAGCTGTTCGAACTGCTGCTGGTCACGCCCGCCGTCGGCCAGGGCACTTCTATCACGCCAACCGAATCTCCCGTGTCATTGAAATAAACTTCGGTGGTACCACTCGTGCCGTTGGTGAGTTGCAACTCCGCAAAAAAACCGCCCGCGCTGTTCGTGGTGATCTTCACCAGCCGGCCGCCCGTGGGCGCGCCCATTGCACCCAGCCCGATAATGCCCGGCAAGCGCGGGGTGCTCACAAAGGTGTTGGTGGGAAACGAAGTCACCAAAGGTTCAATAACCGCCATGATGCGCGCAGCAGAACCATTCGTCTGCGGGCCATAGCTGATACTGACAAATCCGTTGGTGCCACGGGCGGTGAGCACCGCCACATCGGTCAGATTTTGCAGGCAGTTCGTGGGCACAGTGGAAGCTCCGGTAGGATAATCGGCATAATTCCAGTGCAGCCAGCAGATCGCCACGCGCCGGGCTTCCACGGCTTCGCGATAAAAACCGCCGCCGCTAGGGCCCACAAACTCGCCATCGCCATTGACACTCTGGCGATACCGCGTGAGCTGCGCCAGCCGGCCGTCGGTCCACCGGGCAATCGGGTCATTAAAGTGCGTGGCCATCCAGGTGATAAAGCTGTACTGCTCGTAATCGTGCAACTCCCAATCAATGCCATCAGGATAGGAAAAATCGCCGGAGTCCATGACATTGCCGCTCATGTTGTTGGTCCAGACGGACATCACATTATGTTCCGCAAACGGCTGAAGTTGCGAGGCAATGTTGGTATCGGCGAGGCGGGCCATGAGCAGCGAATCACCAGACGACATGCCCGCCACCATCTCATATGTCGGATGATAAAACCCATGATTCTCCAGCGCATAGTCGGCGTATAGATTGACCGTGGTATCCCAGGCGGACAACGAATCACCATTGGTGGTGGTAAAGGTGTAGGTGTTGGCCAGATATTGTTTGGCGGCCATCAGCCAGGTCGCGGCATTGTTGCTGGTGCTCATCCAGGCGGCGGAGAGGGCCAGCACATTGCCCTGCCAGGCATTTTCCTCCGCCTTGGTATCGGAGACATGCCCGGAAGCCGGCGCGATGCTGGCGCGATGATTGGCCTCGCTCACCAATACCCGGCGCACGCCGAGCAACGTGGCAGATGGCAGGCTCGTTTGCAGCATAATGCAGGCCAGCCCCATGGACCCGCTCCACTCCGGCGTCTGCCAATCGGTGCTCACCCCGCTCCATCCCCATTGATTTCCGCTCGTGGTGTTATAGGAACCGGTGACGTGCGTATTGGCATCATAGTTTAGCGCCTGCCGCACCCGCGCCAGCCGCGTCGCATAACGGACATCATTGGGCAGTGCCAGACACAACGCCGCGTAAGCGACCGCGATGCCGCCATTCCCGCGGATGCCACCGTTGCCCGTGCTGCCGCCATCCCCCCAGTAGCCGGAATCCGGAATGGTTCCGCTCGTGTGCCAGATCGTTTCCGCGTAGGTCTCAAAATTCGTGAGACACTGGAGATAAATCTGCTGCGAATTGGTCTGGGCGAGCGCCCGTCCGCCCCCCAGACCGGCCAGCACGAAAAGCACCAGACAACCACGGGTAAAAAGCACCGCCGCAGTTTGGGAAAGCTTCAACATTGGCTGTCCTTGCAAAGGATAATGGATGACCGCCGACTCAATTCGGGAACGTGGTCACAGCTGAACCGGCCAAACCGGCGAGGTCATCCTGATAAAAATAGAAGCTGTAAGTGCTGGCCCCACTGGTCTGATACAAATTCAGCAATTGCCCGGCCTTATACCACGAAACCGAGCCATCCACAAACAGCTCGTTGGCGCCAGCGGGCAGCATCCCACTTTTATGCGCCGGCAGGGCATACGTGCCGCTGTAGGGCGCCGGGGTGGTCGGGTCACTCCACTGGGTCTTGATATTATTGAATTTCACCACCAGGTCGGCGGCCACCAGCCAGCCAGGCTTGGAGTTGGAGTTCTTGATTGGCAGGGCTGATTTCGCCCCCCCGATCCAGGTGGGAATGCCACCGTAATATTGGAAACCGAGGGACCAGGTGCCACCGGCGGCATTCAGCGCCGGCAGGGTCGGGCGGTTGGCACAGCTCCAGATCGAGGCGGACTTGGCCGTGCCATCCGCGTTAATGTTGTTCGTATTCAGTCCCAACTGGGTGGCCATCGAGGTCAGATTCGTGGATAGCTGCCACGGATTATACGCATTCCAGCCGGTATTAAAAGCGGCCACGGGATAGAGATCGCTGTAATCATTACAATACATCGTGCAACCAATGCCCACCTGCCGGAGGTTGCTCACGCAGAGGGCCCGCTTGCCTTTTTCCTTGGCGGCCGCCAGCGCCGGCAGCAGCATGGCTGCCAAAATCGCAATAATGGCGATGACCACGAGCAGTTCAATGAGGGTAAAAGCCTGCCTGCGCAATGATTTGCTACGATTCATAATTACGACTTGTTTCTATCAAAAAGCAGGGATGAAGGTCACCCAGACCTTCATCCCAGCCATGGTGAATTATTGGTTTATGTTTAAATTACTATGCTGGTTGTTTTTCAGGGCAGGATCAGCCGGTAAAACACGGCGCCATTGGCCGTATTGATGGCGTTGGTCACCCCCGTGACCGCCGTCGAACCCGCCACCGTCACCCAGTTGGTGCCAATACCTTTGGAGAGGGAGTTGGTCTGTGCTTGCAAAGTCCAGCCCAGGTGGTCCGCCGGCCAGCTCAGCACCAGACTGCCGCCGTTGACCGAATACGTGATATTGGTCGGATTGGTGGCCACCGTGGCCACCACGCTCAACACGCCATTGGTCGGATTAAACACATAACCCAAGCCGGCACCGGGCGACCCGGTGACACCCGCGAAGTTGCCGGTCCAGGCCGGGGCGCTGAACAGCGGGAAGCTGGTGCCCGCCGTCAAGGTGCCGGTTTTGGTAACGGCGAGCGTGCCGGCATAAGTGATGGTACCGGCCACCGCCACCGTATCGTTCGTGGCCAGCGTGGCGTTGACTTTTACCGCCGTCACACTCGGAGCCAGCAACGTGAGGTCATTGTTAAAGGTCAGGTTGCCCAGGCTGCCAGTCAGGCCGGGGGCAATGGTGCCATTGTTGGTGAATTCACCGGAGACAATGCCGGAACCTTCCAGCGTTTGCGCCCGGGCGAGGGCCACGCCGGTAGCGGTCACATCCAAGGTGGCGCCGGCTGCCACATTGATCACCGGGGTATTGGTCCAAACCGCGCCTACGCCGATGCTCAGGGTGCCCCCATTAATGGTGGTATTGCCAGTATAAGTATACAAACCGCTCAGGGCCGAGCCGTTGGTGGTAAGCGTCTGCTGGCCGGAGGCGAGCGCGAGAGACAGATTGCCCACAATGCCGCCGCCAAACGACAGGCTGTTGCCAGTACCAAGGGCCAGATTCAGCGAGGCGGTGGTGGCCGAGCTGTTGGTTACCCAGCCGACGTTCGCGGGTGTGACCGTGTTCTTGAGTCCGGCCAGCGTCTGGCTGTATCCGTTCAGATCAAAATAGGTGGGGGCGGTGGCGCTGCCGTTGCCGCCAATATCCATGACGGCATTGGTTGCGATACCATTCACAGCTCCGATACTGGTAGTATTAGCGCGCACCTGTATCTGAGGATAATACCCGTTTCCAGAAAAACGTATATTACCCGTTCGGATAACCATGAAGGTGCCGTCCGGCATCGTCACCGGACCGGAAACATTCAGGTAACCGGAGGTGACCGGACCGATGAAGTGACCGCCCGCTGTCGAATTCGCGTTAAATACCAGCGGACCCGAAACCGTGGTCACCGTACCGTTCGTATTGTCCGCCACCATGAGCAAGCCGTTGGCGGCCGCCGGATTGACCGTATCCGCAGTAACCGCATTGGTCAGGATCGTACCGGTGCCCAGCAGAATGCGGCCCACGGCCGAACCGGAGTTCGCATAGATGGAACCGGTGCCAAAAACACCATTGGTATTCGCCTGAATTACCCCCGCGGTGAGCGTGGTGCCGCCAGCGTAGTTATTGCTGCTGTTCAGAATCAAATTGCCGCTGCTGAGAATGTTCACCGTCAGCGCGCCCGAACCGAGGCTAAGTGGACCGTTTACGGAAGCGGTGCCGGAGCCGTTGAAGGTCAGATTGGCATTGGTGCCAACCACGCCCGTCGGGCTGGCCAGATTTAGCGTGGCTCCGCCATCCACACCGATGGTGGCATCCGTGGAAAGGAAAACCGGACCGTTATCGGTGGTCACCCCTGCTCCGCCCTTGCGCAGCGAACCGCTGCCATCGGCACCACTGCCCGCCAGGGTCAGACCTTCCAGGCCGATGTTGGCGTTGACGGTCACATACAACTGGGCGCCGCTGCCGACCGTCGTGGCCCCGTTGGTATTGCCCAGGCCCGCCACGTTGGCGAGGTTCAGAATGCCGTTGTTGATCCAGGTGGCACCTGAATAATCACTGTTGGTCGAATTCAGCACCACGGTGCCCGCGGCAACCGTGAAGGAACCGGATCCATGCAGATCATTGGTGACCACGAGCGCATCGGTGCGGTCAAACACCACGCTGGCATTATTCGTGAAGGTACCGCCGCTAAGGTTCCCGTAGGTGTCGCTATTGCCAATTTGCAATGTGCCGTTTTGTACCAGCGTCGCCCCCGTGAGATAGTTGGTGACATCCAGGGTCAGCGTGCCACTGCCCAATACGGAGATCGATCCCGGACCGGAAAGCGAACCGTCCGCCGCCGAGGAATACAGCACATAGTTGGCGGCATTGTTGGAAGCGATGATCGAAACCGGAGAGAAAGCCGCTTGCAAATCAACCGACGGCTGGCCGGCCCCGCGATCATCAAACACCACGCCATCAAACTGCACATAGGCGACCACCTGCTGCGCCGCATTGGACCAGTCCAGACTGCTGGTATTCCAGTAATTGTCACTGGCCCCGAGCCAGGCGAGCGTCGCCGGTACCAGCACGGTCAGCGTGGCGGTGCTCGTGGAGGCGCTATAATTGGTACCGCCAATGGTGTTGGTGGCCAGCAACTGGAACGTGGCGTTATTATCACCAAACGTCGGCGCGTAGGAATAAGCACTGTTGGTCGCACCCGCAATCGGCGTGCCATTCTTGAGCCACTGATAAATAATCGGCTGATGACCTTCCGCAAAACTACCAAACGTCACGGTCTGGCCCTGGGCCACGGTGATATTGGTGGGCGAGGCAAGGAACGCAACCGGACCATCGCTCAGAATGGTGTTCGGTCCCTGCAAATAACTTTGCTGGACGCTGGCGGCGGAAAGTGCGCCATTATAAATGCGGAACTCGTCAATCGTGCCGGCCAGATAGGGATCGCCACTGTATAGCGACTTGCCGATGAAGCTGAAAGCATCAATGACCGAGGATAGCGGGAGCGTGGCGTTGGTGTTCACCGCCGCGAGCACTCCGTTGGTGTAGAAGCTCAGGGTGTTCGCATACGGCGCAAAAACCGCCACGATCTGGACACCGCTGAAATTATCCAGTGCAATGCCGGCGGCAGCGCCCTGTTCGCTGGTGTAATTGCCGGCGGTAATGGCCGCGCGGGCGGCCGAGCCATGCGGGGTGGAGAAGATGTAGTTGTAACCACTCGTGCCGTTCGTATTGCCGAAGGCGAACAATTGGGAATTATTGGCAATCGTGCCGAAGCTGGCCCAGGTTTCGATCGTCACCGCGCCTGCGTTCGTATTGATAATATTTGACGGCAACTGGATGTAGCCCGAGGAACCGTCCAGCGTCATCGTGCCGTTGCCATTGAAGGTGACCCCGCCGTTCACGGTGCCGTTCTGGCCGCCGATGCTATCGGTCCCATCCGTGGCAAAGCTATACCGGTTGGTGAGGAAGTTGGCCGCACCGATAACGACCGAGGCCACCGAACTGGTTATCGAGCTGCCGCTGGCATTGGTAATGACGCAGAAATAATTGCCGCCATTCGCCAGCGTGGCGTTGGTGAAGCTGTAGGTGGTATTGGTCGCCCCCGCCAGCGGGGTGGCATTCTGCCACCATTGGTAGAGAGGAGTAACGGCGCTGGTGGCACTCACCGTGAGCACGCCGGTGGAACCATAGTCCACGCCTTCCTGGCCGATCGGCTGCTGCGTGATGGCTACAGTGGCCGGCGCGAACATCATCTGATTGGCCGCCCGGGCAATCTTGCTGATGCGAAATTCATCAATTTTCCCCATGAAGTTGGCCAATACCGGCCCTGACCCGCCACTCGGATTACGGGCGCCATTGCCAATGCTGAAAATCGTGGTACCGGTATAAGTATTGGGCAAATTGGCCGCCATGTTCGTACCCCAGATACAATCCGCCGTCGAGCGACTGGGATCCAGCAAGGTCCAATAAAAAAGCAGGTTGCTGGTGGTGTTGGGCGTACCATTATAAGTGACGGCGATATGATACCAGTTATTGGAAACAATCACGTCGGGACCGTTCGTCGGGATGGGTACCATGGCGACGGTGGCTGTACCATTGATGAACTCGATCCGGACGCGGTTGGTGTCGTTGGCTCCCCCAACGGTGGCCCCGCCGGCATAACCAACGGGATCAATGCGAAATTGGAGCGTGCGCGTCCCCGTGCTGTCCGCATCACAATTGAAGATCTGGCAGGGCTGGGCGCGGAAGTAGTTGGTCACGTTAAATTCAATGTGAAGCAAGGCTTCATAGGTGAAGGCACCGCTCGTACCGGCATACGTAAACGGGATCGGCGTACCCACATTGCCGGAACCAATCGGGAAAATGACGGCATTGGAGGCGGTAAAAGAACCGAACGTGATCGCATTGGTAAAACCGGTGGCATAGCCGGCCCCACCCAATGTGCCGCCATTGATCATATACGTCAGGTTGGTGCCGCCGGACGTGGCGGAATCCACGCAGGGCGTGGCCGCTTCATTAAAATGATACAGATGCAACGTGTTGGCATCGGGCGTATAGGGGCCGACGATCAGCGCGTTGGACAAGTGCGGGGTCAAAGCCAGCAGCGACAGGCTTAAGAGGATTTTTGCGGTTTTCATGATGGGCAACCGGGGGTTGGTCAATGGATTACGGGTTTTCGGGTTTCGGGTTTTGATTTGTGTGACTTTCCGAAGCATAACACCTCCCGGCACCTTCCTCTATCCCGCAAATACGGGATGCTGCCCCGCCTTGACCGGCGTAACCAAATGGGCGGATGAAGCTGCCGCCCTACACCGTTGCCTCCTGAAACCGGGTTACGCCTTTTCCGTCAGATACTTGGCCACTGCCTCCGCCCGCGACCGCACATGCAGCTTGTCGTAGATGTGCTTTAGATGGCTGCCCACCGTTTCGGTACTGATGGACAGTTTTTCCGCGATTTCCTTGTTGGAATACCCCTTGGAGAGCAAAATCAAGACCTCTTCTTCCCGCGTGCTCAGACTCACGGTGGGTTTGGTGGTTTTGGCGGCTTTACGAAAGGATTCCACCACCCGCCGGGCAATTTCACTGGTCATCGGCGCCCCACCGCCGAGGACATCGAGCATGGCCGCGCGCAGGTTGTCGGGGGTGGTGCGTTTGAGCAGATAGCCATCGGCACCTGCCTGCAATGCCATGAATACCAGCTCATCATCCTCTACCGCCGTCAGGATCAAAATCTGGATCTTGGGCAAATCCAATTTCAGCCGGGTAGTACACTCGATACCCGACATCCGGGGCAGAAAAATGTCCATCAGCACCACGTCCGGGTTCACCACCGGGATAACCCGCATGGCTTCCTCGCCGGAAGAGCAGGCATTCACGCAGGAAAACCCCGGCAGCGAATTGATCAGCTTCACCCAGCTGTCCCGCACGGCTGGCTTGTCCTCCACCAAAACGACCTTTACCGGGGTCTTGGGCGGCAGCAGATGGGCGGCGGTGGTGCTCGATTTCACAGGCGGATGAGGCTAGCTGCTTCCGGTGGAATTTGCACCACTGATTTCTGCGCGCTGACGCCAGCGGCCAAACCAGAAACGCTGCTTCATCTTTTTGAAGGGCACCGTGAACATCGCCAGACAGCCCGTTCCCGGCGCGCTCACCAGCCTGTGCGTGCCGCCGATTTCCGCCATGCGCTGCGCCATGTTCGTGAGTCCGTTGCGCTGGGCATCCGCCTGCGCGGGATCAAAGCCCTGGCCATTGTCCTCCAGTGCCACCACCAGCTGCTGGTCCTGGCAATAAATCCGCACGAACAGTTCATCCGCCTGCGAATGTTTCGCCGCGTTGCTGAGGGCCTCCTTTACCGCCAGAAACAGGTTGCGCCGCGTTGGCAGGTCAAACTCCAGCTCCGGCAGGTCCGCCTCCACATCCAGCCGGCAACGGATGGCCGTGGCGCTCAAAAATGACTGTGCGTACTTGCACACATATGTCACAAAATCGCGCAACGTATCGCGCCGGGAATTCACGGCCCAGACGACCTCATCCATCGCCCGGGATACTTCGCGAGCCTGCTCGCAGATCTGGCGGAACTGTTCCCGCGCCGGCGCGTTGTCCACCTGTTCGCGCTGGGCCACCTCGCCCATCAGCACAATCTGCGTGAGCTGCCCGCCCAGATCGTCATGAATGTCACGGGCAATGCGGGCCCGTTCGCGCTGCAAAAATTGCTGCGCCTTCCCCTGCCCTGCCAGCTGCGCCAGCAGCCAGACGGAGAAAAAGACTGCCAAAGATGAAGTCAGGATCAGCAGCAATTGAAACCACGTCGTCTGCCAGAAATGAACCACCTCCGGCAGCACCGGTTCCGCCACCACCACCCCGTACGGCCAGGGTTGCCATGGATCCTGACCAATCTTGCCCACCACCACGGTCCGCCCCCATTCCGGCTCGGGGAATTGCAGCCCCGCCCAATCCCGCTGGGTCAATGGCACCACGAACCAGGTTCCGTCGGAAAACACCTCGATCGTGCGGTCGTCTGAAAGTTGGATTTGCAGCCCGAAGATGATCCCGGCTTTGAGCCGGTCATTGAAACCTTCCACGCCCAGAATGTGGCGCCCCGGCGGCAGCACCTGCTTAAGATCATATTCCGTCAGCGTTTTCCAATCGCTCCCGCGCCCGATTTCACGGCCGTCCAGAAAGAGGGAATAACCGTTGTCCGCCGTGATCCGCGCACGCGCGCGCACCACCGTCACCCCCGCAGGAATTTCAATGGCGCGCCAGAAATGGCAGGTCTGCTTGTCGAAAGTGTTGGTATCCCAGATCCATTGGCCGAGATGATTCGTGGCCTCCAGCATCCAGTAATTGGCATCATTCGGGCCAGCCGCCGGCGCCGGCGCCGCCTGCAAACCCGACCCGGTTCCCAACGCCAGCCCCAGAAGCAGCAGGAATAGCCGTGCTATCCCGGTGCGACCCTTAAACATGATTGAATGGAATGCGATGAACACAATGATTCCGGCCGTCTGCCAGTTGTAAGCCAAACTACACCGGGATTACCACACTCTCAAGGAAAGAGAGTTTCCACCGTCAACCAGCCCCAAAGTTTGGAGTTCCAGCTTCAGCCGGTCCCCCGCCGCACCACCATTTAAAAGCGCCAAAAAACAGAAACCCCAAATGGCGCCTGCGCACCATTTGGGGTTGAAATCCAGAATCAGTGAAGATTGTCTGACTACTGCTTGAGCTTCGCCAGAATCTGTTCAGTAATCGCCTTCACGGCGGTTTCGGCATCGGCGTCGTAGCCGACCACCGCTTCCGCCTTGGGTTCCACCGCACAGGCGACGCCCGGACGCCACTCCGCGTTGTCGCAGAGTTCGCATTCTTTCATGCCGTAGCGGGGATCCACATAGCCGAGGCTCTGCTTGATCTTGAGCAGGTCGTTGAGCTGCGTGGGGGTAAAGGTGTTCGGGATCTTGCCCAACTGCGCGGTTACCAGCAGGGTGCGGCAGTAGGCTTCGATGATTTCCATTCGCCAGTAGGCTTCCTCGATGCCGTTATGGCTCCAGGTCACCACGCCGTGGTTGGCCATGAGAATCGTGTTATGTTTGTCCACCAGTTCGGCGACGAGCTGGCCCATTTCCGGGGTGCCGGGGGTGCGGTACGGTGCGAGGGCGACGCTGGCAAAGACTTCGTACTCGGGAATCATGCACGTCGGCGGCACGATGCCGGCCACGGCGAACCCCGTGGAGTAAGGCGGATGGCAGTGACAGGTGGCGATCGCCTTCGGCTGCTTTTGCATGATCTGCAAATGCATCAGGATTTCACTGGTGCGCTTCTTGGTGCCGAACAGCTGGTTGCCTTGGAAATCCACCAGGCACATGTCCTCGGGCTTTAGGGAGCCTTTGCTGACCAGCGTCGGCGTGCAGATGGCAATGTCTTCGCCCACGCGAATGGCCATGTTACCGCCGTTGCCGTCCACATAGGCGCGCTGCCAGAGGCGGCGACCCATTTCGCAGATCTGTTCCTTGAGATTGTGCGCGTAGGGCGAATTGAAAAACGCTTCCAGTTCCGCCTTGGGCGACTTGGAGTTCAACACCTTGGTCGGCGGAGTGAGTTTGTCGGTGCTCGGAGCCGCCGCCGGAGCCGCCGGCTTGGCCACCCCAGTAGGAACGGGTGCGGGCGTGCGCGGGACGTTGCTTTCCAGCTCGTGCAAATAATCACGGGCGGACGGCGTAATAATGGCGTCGGCCGGCAGGTTTTTGACATCCTGGCCGGTGCGGACCATTTCCTGCAAATCGCGAAGACTGATGACTCTGCTCATAAATATATAATTCCCAAATCAACCCTTCCACGGGTTGTAAAACATGGTGTCCACCAGCGCGGCGTTGATCGCGTCGATGGGCGGATAGACCTCAAACGGCTGCGCCGCCTCCCGGCCTTCCTCGTATCCGATCACATGGCCGACCCCGGCCCCGAGATTGTCATAGACCACCAGGCTGGGGTCCTTGCCCATGCCCGCGCCCTTGTCCAGTCCTTTAGCGTACTGCTCGCGGCTGAACGGGCTCACCACCAGATAACGACCACCCTTGAGCAATTCCGAGGATTTGCTCAGCGTAACTCGACCGATGACCGTTCCCAGTTTCACAATAAATTCAAATGCGCACACCCGGCTCCGACTCGTCCACAATGCCTACCACCAGCCAGCGAACGGGACTTTTGTCCACGCCCACCGCCTTGCGGGCGGCCAGGCCGTCCGAGGAAATAATCACCTGCTGGTGCATGCCCGCTCCGTGCGAATCAATGGCAATGATCGGCACGCCTTCGGGTTCGCCATTGCCGCTGATTGGCTGACAGATCACCAGGCGCCACGCATCGAGACTCGGATGTTTCCGGGTCGCCACGATATTGCCTTCGACACGGGCCAGTTGCATCTCAGTAAATCCGCAGATTGTCCACCATCACGCAGCGGCGGACACGCGTGAACGTGCGCGGATTGGTAATGCCTTCGCCCGTCGGCGTGGCAATGCTGAAACTCAGGTAACCTTCGCCGCCCAAGCCGAGGCCGGCGGGAGAGGGTCCGTTCTTCACGAACAGCGTGGTGTCCAGCGCGCGCGCCATCGCGGTGATGTTTTCCACGTCGTGCGAATGGATGATGGCCGTGTGCTTGTAGCCATGCTCAGCCTTGAGCGATTCCTCAATGCCTTCTTCCACGCTCTTCACGCGGACGATCGGGATGAACGGCATCATCTGTTCCTCGTCTACGAAAGGATGCTTCGCATCCGTTTCCGCGAACAGCAACTGGGTGCCGGACGGCAGATTGATGCCGGCGGCCTGCGCCAGTACCGAGCAATCCTTGCCGATGAAATCGCGATTCACACTGGCATGGGCGCAACCGCCGCCCTGGCCTTCCTTGAAGGTAAACGCCGCCTTGGTGAGCCGTTCGAGCTGCGCTTCGTTCAACTTCACAGCGCCATTCTCGGACATCTTCTGCATCAGTTTGTCGGCCGTGTTGTCCAGGACGAACACTTCTTTTTCGCCGATGCACAGCAGGTTGTTGTCGAACGCCCCGCCGGAAATAATGGCCTTCGCCGCACGGGTGGGGCAGCAGGTGTCATCCACAAACACCGGCGGATTGCCGGGGCCGGCGCAGATGGCGCGTTTGCCGGTTTGCATGGCGGCTTTCACCACCATTGGTCCGCCGGTGACGAGCAACAGGCGGGTAAATTCGTTTTTGCAGAGGGCGCTGAAGGAATCCAGCGTTGGTTTCTCAATGATGCACGCGATGTTCTCAATGCCCGTTTCGCGGTAGATGGCCTCGTTATAGGCCCGCACCGCCACGGCGGCGCACTTGGCCGCGCTCGGATGCGCATTGAACACCATCGCATTGCCAGCGGCGGCAATGTTGACAATGTTGCCGCTCAGGGTCGGAATGGAATGGGTGCTCGGCGTCACGCAGCCAACCACGCCGAACGGCGTGTACTCTTCGAGCATGATGCCGTGGTCGCCGCTGCGCGCATCGGGGCGCAACCAGTCCACGCCGGGCACCAGCTTGATCAGGCCCAGCTTGGCGATTTTGTGATCCAACCGGCCGATCTTCGTTTCTTCAAATTCAATTTTGCCCCACGGTTCCGCGTTCTTTTCCGCGAGCGCCTTGACGATCTCCTCGATCTTGCGACGGGCGGCCACACCCTTCTCACGCAATTGCAAAAAGGCTTCCTGCGCCGCGGCACAGGCTTCGTTCGCATCCTGAAACACGCCAAACTTGCCGCGCAAGGCGACGTCGGCGCGGTTCACTTTGCGGGTGGAGCAGCCGCAGTTCGATGACGGCGCCGGGGCCGCCGGGGCCGGGGCGGCCTGGGTCGCCGCGCCACCGAGACGGCTCAGCACCTCGGACACCACGTCACGGATCAAAGTTTCGTTAACTGAACTCATGGTTTATTACTGCGCCTTCGCGCTAAAAATTTGTTTCCCGAACACATCCACACTGTCCACGATGCCGATGATCACGGCGTCCACGGGGGA
>CAIJGS010000339.1 GCA_903820285.1 uncultured Verrucomicrobia subdivision 3 bacterium
AAAAATAATACGCGCTCACAGCGCACTCGGGTGGGAGGGCCGTGGTTATTGGGGAAAAGTGGGGTCGAAAATTGAAAATTTGGTGATATCAGGAAAACTGATTTAAGGGAAGCCGCGTAAACATTGGGTTAAAATGGGGTCGGGCGAAAAAGTCGCGGGAAAATTTCCCCAATCCGGGAAAAAGCCAATGTTTTATCGTTAAAGACGCATTACCAGCGTGACGCTGGACCCAATTATTTTTTATACGGATGGGAAATGGGATGAACGCGAAGGCGCGGAGGGGGAGGAGATACGCAAAGGGGATGGTGGGGGTGAGATGCGAATTTGCTCGAGCCTTACTCCGGACTCAATGCCATGCACCAGCCACCCCGCCGGCATCCAGCATTTGCAAACTCGAAATGGTCCGCATGGTGTGGTGATCGGCAAAGGTCCAGACGACGTGTTTGTCCGGCGTGACTTCGATGAGGTGCGGGGCCGAGCCAAATTGTTTGTGACCGAGCCAGTTGGCCATGATGGTATTGCCATTGGGCAACCGCTGGAGGCCGGCCATGAATTTCAGGCTGATGCCGGGCAGTTCATTACCCGCCACCTGCCAGACGGTCTGGCCATTGGTATCCACTTCAAACACGCGGGAACCGCCCTTGCGATCGGCGCAGGATATGAGCGTGTTGCCATTCGGCAGACGCACGACGCTGTGAGGTCCGCCGGCCGCAGGAATTTCGCGCACTAGGTTGCCGGAGGAATCGTATTCGCGCACGACTTCGAGGCCGTAATGCGCCACAAGATAATTGCCGTTGTCCAGCCGCCGCGCATTGCGCATGAAGGCGTGGCCGCCATCGGCACCCCTGGCCAGCAGATGCACTTCCTTCACGATCTGGCCGGCGGGATTCACTTCCAGTAACCGGCCCGCGCTGCATTCGCCGATGAACGTGTTGCCGTTCGTGAGCCGCTGGCAGGCGTAAATTTCGCTGGCGGAGTCGTAATTGAAAACGACCTGTTTCGTGCGGGTCACTTCGCGGACGCCGTGACCGGTGTTGAATAATAAATTACCATTCGGCAGTGCCCAGACGTCGTTGCAATTGGTTGCGCCATCATATTCCCAAGTAACCTTGCCGGCGGGCGAGACGATGAACACCTTGCCCTGCGTGTAATCGGTGCAGACAAACTCATGCCCCGTGCCGGTTTGAATGGGCGCTGACGCCGGTTGCCCCGCATCCTCCGCGGGGAGCAAGACCGCGAGGCTCAACCAGAGCAGAATCGCGCACCAGTTCATGGAGCCGCATCCAGCTACTGGCCCGAAAAGACGGCGCAACGCGCCTCGCCAGCGGAGCGCGGGTCTGTGACCCGCAGCAACATGGCCAGTCAAAACGCGGGTTATCCCAATGACGACGCAGGGAATTCGTACGTTGCTGCGGCTCACACAGCCGCGCTCCGGTTGTGTCAGATGCCAGTTCACGGTCTCTTGAGCTTCTCCAATTGCGGTTGCTCCACGATGGCCGTGGCCCACAGGAAGCCCGCCACCGCTTCCTTCGCGTTCATGGATTTCTTGAAGTTGATGTAATGCGCGTAGTCCACCTGCACGCCCACGCCGTCGCACGCGCTGTATATATCCACGAGCCCGTGGTCATTGATCCTGGCGTTGGCGATGATGCCCTGATACCCCCGCGCCACCACCGGCGCATATTCGGTTTTGTCGAGCAGCCCGAGGGTGATGCCTGCTTGCAGCATGTAGGTGAACATGGCGCTGCCGGAATTATCGGTCCAGTTGTCCGGCTCACCGCCTTTGTCCACCACCTGAAACCAGCGACCGGTTTTGGGATCCTGCACGCGCTTGAGCCCGGCGGCGAGGCGGCGGAAAATGTCCTCCACGGCGGCGCGCTGGGGATGATCCTTCGGCAAATCCGCCAGTGTCTCGGCCAGCATCAACGCGTACCAGCCGAGGCCTTCGCTCCACACTTCCGGGGAAAGACCAGTCTGCGGATTGGCCCACTTGGGCACGTTGCCGCCATGGCCACCTTCAAAGTAACCGTGAAGATACAGACCCGAATTGCCCGCCTGCGCGCGGCTGGCAAAGACTGTGAGCTGCCGGGTGACTTCATCCCAGCAGTACGCGGTATCCCCGATGGATTTGCCGTAGCGCGAGACAAACATTTCGCCCATGAACACGCCGTCAATCCACATCTGCCCGTTCATGCGCTGGTTGTGCCAGAACCCGCCATCGCTATTGCGGGGATAGGTGTCCAGCGCACGCCGGATTTTGGTGGCGGCAATCTTATAACGCTCGTCATGCGTCTGCTCATACATCATCACGAGCGCATTGCCGGTCATCATATTGTCGAGATTGCCGAAGCTCGGCCGGTTGGTCGTACCCTTGGCGGTGATCACGGACAGGAAGTTCCCGTTCGCGTCCACGAACTGGTCGAGGTAACGCTTGGTGTAATCGAAATACTTTTTGTCGCCGGTGGATTGATACAGCATTTCAAAACCGCGCAGCGCGTAGCCGTTCACATACGTCCAGCCGTTGAAGTAGGCCTTCGTGAAATCCGGCCAGCGGGCCATGATTGTATCGGCGAGCGCCACGGACCAGAATTGCGGCGCCTTGCCGGGCGCGTAATCCAGGTGTGCCCCGGGTATGGCGGTGGTAGCCGCATCCGGTTCGGCTCCCGATGTGGGCACCGTCACGGTCAGCGTTTTCTGATTCCGCATGATCGTCAGCGCCAGGGCGGCGGCTTGCACTGGTTGCAAGGCATCCATCGTGGCCACCGGTTTGCCATTGGCGGCGACGATAACATCGTCCTTGGCCAACCCCGCCGCGGCGGCCAGCGCACCGGCCGGAACCGTCAGCAGCAGCACGCCAGTTTCATCCGGCAAACCATAAGCCGAGCGGTCGCCCAGGCCGGAGATGTTGCGAATCGTGGCACCCGCAAACGTGCCCGTATGAATAGCCGCTTCGGCGGCATTACCGGCAACCGGCGCTTCGATGGCCGGAATTTCCGGCGTGCGCGCCAGCGCCTTGAGCTTCGGCGACTGCACGCCAAACTGGTCCATCGGAAAATTCACGAAGCCCAGCTTCAGCGCCGGCGAACCGTCTTTCACCCGGAAATCGCCGTGCGCCGCATCCACAAACTGCGCGTCGCCCATCAGCGAATGGGCATCGCGACCCGACTGCACGGCCAGATGTTCGGCCGGCACCGGTTCCGCCTGGCCGGGAACATTTACCAGATTGTCATCCATGTCCGCTCCCCACGGCGCGGCATGCATGATGGCCGGGGCGTACCGGGGCAGGCTGATAATGTTGTGACGAAAGATATCACCACCATGCCGGTACCAGACCTGCGGAAAATAGGTGTTGTTGACGATCACGTTATTTTCCACCACGCGCTGGAAGCCTTCGCGATTCTTGATGCCCCCATGCAGACAGAGGTTGTTGCGGATTTCGTAGTTGGAAGACCCGTCATCCAGATCGATGTCCCAGCCATGATCGCAGCGCCAGCGGTTGTTGCGCAGAATGTTCGGTTTCACCGCGTCCAGCAGGGGGATATCATGATTCGCCGCCCAGCCATCCTCGGTGTTGAGCTTAAGGAAAGCCGCCTGCCAGTAACGGTCGCGGCCCCAGGAATTGAAGGAGCCGTGATCACCCGTTTCGCGGACGGTGTCAAAGATGTCGCAGAACTCAATTACATGACCGCCCCAGCAGCCGTCGCCAATATTAATGCCCGCGCGCGGCACATCGTACAGCGAGCAATGCCGCACCGTGATACTCTGCGCGAGATCAATCTCCACCGGCGCGGTCTGCTTTTCAAAACGCCCGGTGTTGTGAATCAGACAGTCCGCCACCAGACAGTCCGCCGGATAATTGTCCGTCTTGGGTCCGGGCGTGCGGTCCAGATTGGCGGCGGTTTGGGAATGATCCTGCCAATTCTGCGGCACCCGCGCCGCCGCCGGATCGCCCACAAACGCCACGCCATTGGCCCCGGCTCCGGCAATGTGACAGCCGCGCACCGTAATGCGGCGGTTATAATCATTTACGAACACGGCGTTGCCACCCACCTGATCGAGGAAGCAATCCGCCAGCGTGCAGTCCGTGGCGCCATTGAAGAAGATTGCGCCGCCGCGATACACCGTCCAATCACTGCGCACGAGCGGTTCCTTGTTATCCATGAAGGTCCGCGCCGCATGGCGGAAGGTAAGACCTTGCAGGGTCACAAACCGCACCGGCGCGGCGGCGGACCCGTGGAATTCCACAAGCGAACGGAGCTGCACCGCCTCCACCGTGGCATGGGACAGGTCGAGCCCGGCGGGCGGATAGAAATAGAGCGCACCGGTTTTGGCATTCAAAAACCATTCGCCGGGCGAGTCGAGTTCTTCAAAGATGTTTTCGACGAACCGATATTTTTTGTGGGCACTGCCTGCGCGGTTCATCTGCCAGCCGCCTTCGCGAGCGAGCGTGCCGGCCGCATTTTTGCCGGTGATCAGCCAGGAGTAGCCGCCCCAACTGCTATTATGCAGGGCATGCATGAAGCCGCCGGCGGGATCTGACCAGCGCGCCGCGCGTTCCGGGCTGAAGGCATCGGCGGCATAGCCATTGAAGATGGCTTCGTTCGGCTGATAATTCGGATAGCGCGCCAGCATCTGGCGCTCGCCATTCACAAACAACTGATCGGTGGCGAGCCCCGTCGGCACTTTCGCCTGTAAGATGCCATCGCGATACGGCTGCCAGTTCAGTTCCAGTTTCACGCCACCGCTAAGCACCGGTTCCTCGCCCGGCTCGGCGGCATAAGTAATTGGGGCCGTCGCCGTGCCACCATCGGCGGCGGTGAACACCAGCGGCTGACCTAAATAATAAGTGCCGCCGTGCAGGTGCACTCGTACGGGTTCCTGCCCGGCATGGGACCTAACTAGGGTTTGCGCCCGGGCTAGGGTGGCGAAGGGTTGGTCGGGCGCGCCGGAGCCGGCGTCATTGCCGGTGGGAGAAACGAAGATATCCACATCGGCGTGAACGGGAGATACGCCGGTCAACAAGCCCAGGGTCCAGGCAAAAAACATCCCTCGCAGGGCCGGAACAGGTTTGATCATGGTTAGGGTGGTATTAAATCGTTCTCCGCCAGCGGGTCAATGTTAATGTCGGGAGCGGAACCACAGTTCCACCGGTTCCGGCCGGGCGGATTCGCTTCTCCCTTGCCCGGGCTTTACTTTCCATCCCAAGTGGGCAACTTTAACAGCACATGAATCGTTGTCTCCTGGGTTTGCTCGTCTGGTCGGCCGCCGCGCCTTGGGCGATGGCCGCCGGCGAAGTCCATGGTGATGTGCTCGATGGCTCCGTCCTTCGCTATCGCGTCAGCACTGTCACGGACAATCTGACCACGCAATTGGCCGCCGCCCAACCGGCCGGCACCAACGCCATTGCTGGCATCGTGCTGGATCTGCGGTTCGCCAGCGGCAGTGACGCCGTGCCCGCCACGGCTAAAAATTATTTTTCCACCAATAAAACCTCCCTGGTCATCCTGGTAAACAGCCAGACCAGCGGGTCTGCCTCCGCCCTGGCCACCCAACTCCGGGAAGCCGGCCTGGGCCTGGTCATCGGCAGTCCCAATGCCGCGCCCGCGCCAGATATTGCCGTGGCCGTATCTACCGAGACCGAAAAACGTTTTCAGGCCGATCCCTATCTGGCCATTTCCAACGATCTGACCATCAGCCGCTTGGAAACCAACCTGCTTTCCGGCGTGACCACCACCAACGACTGGATGGCCTATGTGGACCACACCAGCGAAGCTGATTTGGTGCGGAAACGGGTCAAGGACGGCGAGGATACCAGCGACCCCGCCGCCACTCCGCGGACGCCGCCGCCGCCGGTGATTCACGATCCGGCCCTGCTCCGGGCGGTGGACCTGCTCAAGGCTCTGGCCAGCCTCCATCCACCCCGCGCCTGATTCCGGTTGACGCCGTTGCCCCGGCACATCACATTGTTGGACTGTTTCAATGAAAACGATCCTTTTTGTTTGCACCGGAAATGTCTGCCGCAGCCCCATGGCGGAAGGTATATTCCGTCATACCACGCGCGGGCGCGGGGATTTCCAGGTGTACTCGGCCGGCATCGGGGCCGTGGATGGCCAGCCGCCCACGCCGCATGCCGTCATGGCCATGCTCGAAGTGGGCATGGACATCTCGGATCAGCGCAGCCGCGCCCTCACCGCCGACCTCGTCCGGCAGGCCGATTTCATCCTCTGCATGACCCACAGCCACGTGGATTCCATCCACTGGATGTATCCCTGGGCGGCGGAAAAAACCTTTGTGCTCCGCGAATTCGACGACACGCTGGAGCAGTTTGAAAAAGACATCAGCGACCCCATCGGCAGCTCGTTTGATGTGTATGAAGATTGCCGTGACCAGATCCACCAAGGGATTGGCTCCCTGCTGAAATTTATGGAACAGAACGACGTTTTGAGAGGTATTACCACCAAGGCGCCGCCCGTGGCCTTCGCCATCGGGGCGGATCACGGCGGCTTCGAACTGAAGCAGTCGCTCGTGAAACACCTGCAGCAAAAGGGACTCACCGTCAAGGATTTCGGCGCGTCCACCAACGACCCCGCCGATGATTATCCCGATTTCGCCCTCCCCGTGGCGGAAGCCGTCGCCGGTGGCAGCGCCGAATTCGGCCTCCTCATTTGCAGCAGCGGCGTGGGCATGAGCATTGCCGCCAACAAGGTCCCCGGCGTCCGCGCCGCCCTGATCAGCGATGCCGCCGGCGCCGCCCTCTGCCGCCAGCATAACGATGTCAATGTCCTCTGCCTCGCCGGCAAGAAAAACACCAACGCCAGCGGCCAGCAGATTCTGGACGCGTTCATCGCCACCGCCTTTGAAGGTGGCCGCCACGAACGCCGCGTGAACAAAATGGACGTGCGCCTCGCGCCACCCGCCCTGCGTCTGCACAACGTGGACTTCGCCGTGGCCGACCACATCGAAGCCGAACGCCGCCGCCAGCAGGAAAACATCGAGCTCATCGCCTCGGAAAATTTCACCAGCCCGGCCGTCATGGAAGCCCAGGGCTCCGTGCTCACGAACAAGTACGCGGAAGGCTACCCCAAGAAGCGCTGGTACGGCGGTTGCGAAAACGTGGACGAGATCGAACAGCTCGCCATTGACCGCGCCAAGAAGCTTTTCGGGGCCGAGCACGCCAACGTCCAGCCGCACTCCGGCTCCGGCGCGAACATGGCCGTCTATTTCGCCTTCCTCAAGCCCGGCGACAAGATGCTGACCATGAACCTCAGCCACGGTGGCCATCTCACGCACGGCAACAAGGCCAATTTCTCCGGCAAATTCTTCGAGATCGTCCATTACGGCGTCCGGAAGGAAGACGAACTCATTGATTACGACGCGCTCGCCCAGATGGCCCGCGAACACAAGCCCAAGATGATCACGGTCGGCGCCAGCGCCTATCCGCGCGTCATTGACTTCGCCCGCCTCGGCGAAATCGCCCGCGAAGTCGGCGCCTACCTGCTGGCCGACATTGCGCACATCGCCGGTCTCGTGGCCGCCGGGATTCATCCCAGCCCGCTGCAACATGCGGATTTCGTGACCACCACCACGCACAAGACCCTGCGCGGACCGCGCGGCGGCCTGATCATGTGCCGCGAAAAATACGCCAAGGAAATCGATTCCCAGGTGTTCCCCGGCATTCAGGGCGGCCCGCTCGAGCACGTCATCGCCGCCAAGGCCGTGTGCTTCTGCGAAGCCCTGCAGCCCGCCTTCAAGGATTACCAGGAACAGATCGTCAAGAATGCCGCCCGCCTCGCGGAAGGCATGAAGTCGAATGGCTTCCGCCTCGTCAGCGGCGGCACGGACAACCATCTCATGCTCGTGGACGTCGGCCTCAAGGGGCTCACCGGCAAGGACTGCCAGATTGCCCTCGACCACGCCGGCATCACCACGAACAAGAACACCATTCCGTTCGAAACCCGCTCGCCCTTCCTGGCCAGCGGCATCCGCCTGGGCACGCCCGCCGTGACCACCCGCGGCATGAAGGAACCCGAAATGGCCGCCATCGCCGACATGATCTCCGAGGTGCTCGTGGACATCAAATCCACCGACAACGCCCAAAAGGTCCGTCAACGCGTGCAGGAACTCACCGCCAAGTTCCCCCTGCCCTACTAAATTGGCAGTTAATTCTCCACGGGTGGCTGTCGCAAGATAGCCACCCGTTTTTTTGTTTTTTGCACGGCCGCAGTCAAAAATTTGCAGCAGTTAGTAGACAGCGCAAAGGATCTTTTATATTAATAAAGAGGAATTAATGTAATCAATTTTGTTCGGCATGGTTCAGTAAAGTTAATATGAGGAAATTGCTGAGAGAAATCTTAAGTTCAGATTAGAACATGAATAAACCAATTGTTTTTTTAAGTCATTCCGTAAAGGATAAAGTGGCGCTTAATGTCCTGAAAGAGATTCTTGATAGGCGTGCCGCCGGGGCACTGGAGTTCTTTTTATCTTCAGACGGGCAGAGTATTAAATTTGGCCAGAACTGGAATGTGCGCATCAGTGATGCATTAGGACAGGCACAATTGATGTTTGTTTTTCTGTCTAAAGAATCTGCCAATTCACGATGGATTCATTTTGAAGCTGGCTGCGCTTACAATAAAAATATCCAGGTCGTTCCCGTGTGTCTTCCAGGCCTTGACATTGACAATATTTCTCCACCCTTGAGTTTACTCCAAGGATTCAATTTACATTCAGACGATGCGATGGGAAACCTTGCTAGAATTTGTAACGAAAAATTCAAAATGAAGATTGATGAGAATTTTAATACTGATGAATTTAATAAATTTAATTGTGAGGTAACAGGTTCTGCAGTTCGCTTTTTTACAGAGTATGAATCGTTGATAGACTCAATATCCCTCGAAATGGCCAATAAAGATTTGCCACATGATGATTTTGCGCCAATCGCGGAATTAAATAAAATATGCACTGAGAGAGCTATTCAATCGCATTTCAAAAATAAAGTATTTTCATATGATGATATTGATAGCATTGCTTTGCGGAGGCGCACAGACGTCACTCAAAGGACAGAAAGCTTTGAAATCCCAGGATTCATAGCCAACTCTACGGTGTCATTAAGCAACGCGAAAAACAAAATGGAATATTCAATAGACGCAACCCTGTCTCCCGATTTGTTTCATTTTAACGCCCCAATTTTTGATTCATGGATGGAACGAATTAAACTAGATAATATATTCGGGGTTTCAATAAATTGGCACAAACATATTGTCGGCACAAACAAAAGGCATTTTATTACCTCCAGGCTGTCTCAAAAAGGAATTAGTGCGGTAGACCTTGATTACAATTCAGGTTTTAAATTCGATGGTCTAACTTTTCTGTTTAGCGCAAATGAGAATAAAGCAATTTTGCAATATAAACTATCAGACAAACTTGCTGACGCTCGCTTGTCATCAATAGTAGAAATACTTTTTAAATCTGGCGTGCTATGGGAAAAAACGCCCCAATTGGTTGAGGTATATGACTCATGATTTTTAACCATGAAAATGTGACAGCACACGAGGCGCATACAGACACTCCCCCGCCCGGCGCGACCTTCAGATCGCTTCAAGGTGCGAACGGAGGGAGTTGATGCGCTAGGCCAGTGGGCTTTGCCAAGCTAAAGCGGCGTTCACGCCGCGCTCCGGCCAGTTGGTCATCGCGGGCAGCGTCAGGCATGCACCCAGTATCTGTGGCGAAAGACTTTGGACTTCCAGAAAACTCCCCGGCTTGCGAGAATGGCGCCGTGGCCAACAACCAACCATTTCGGATCGGCGTCCTCGGCTCCGGCAAAGGCTCCAACTTCGCCGCGATCGCCAGCGCCGTCGCCGCTGGTACGCTCCCGGCGGAAATCGCCATTGTGCTGAGCGATGTCGCGGACGCCGGCATTCTGGACCTCGCGCGCGAACGCAACCTGCCGGCACAGTTCATCGCGCCCGGCAAGTTTCGCACCAAGCTGGAGGAAGACGCCGAGCGCGCCTTCGTGAACGCCCTGAATGCCGCCCAGGTGGACCTCGTGGTTCTCGCGGGTTTCATGCGTGTGTTAAAAGGGGATTTTCTCCGCGCCTTTGAAGGCCGCATCGTGAACATTCACCCCTCGCTGCTGCCCTCCTTCCCCGGTCTGGCTTCGTGGAAACAGGCGCTCGACTACGGCGTGAAGGTCACCGGCTGCACCGTCCATTTTGTGGATGCCGGCGTGGACTCTGGTGCCATCATCGGCCAGCAGACCGTGCCCGTGCTCGACCACGATACCGCCGAAACCCTGCACGAGCGCATCCACGCGGCGGAGCATGAACTTTATCCCAAGTGCGTGGCGGCCATTGCCCGCGGCGAAATCCTCGTCCAAGGCCGCCGCGTCATTCGCAGACAGCCATGAAAACCGCGCTCCTTGGCCTGCCATTCCTTCTGCTGCTCGGTGTCACCGGCTGTTTCACCGACAAGACGCCCATCGTGTTCAGCGATGAGGCCGGCGCGCATAGCCAGGAAACGAACGTAGTCATGGCTGCCGCGCCCAAATCCCGGAAGCTCGAAAAAGCCGACCAGTACCAGGTTGAACAGCTCGTCTACGGCTACCTGCTCGGCCGCCACTTTTGGGATAATGGCGATTACACCGCCGTGTTTCTGCAAACCACCGACGACCAAGCCGAGTTGATCCGCCAGCAGTTTCCGAAACACGTGCCGCCCATCAAACCCAGCTACCGCGCCAATCTGCCCGAGAATCGCACCCCCGTGGATCGCGACACCGGCAAGCCCGCCATGGTCCTCTCCGTGGAGACCGGCGAATTGAACGACGACGGTTCCGTGGATGCCATCGGCCGCTGGTACGCCGGCGGCGCCGTTTCCGGTTATTATGCCTTTGTCATGAAAAAGGACGGCGACACCTGGCGGATTGATTCCGGCAAATAACCAAAATTTGAGTTGTTATCGCCAAAAAAAAGGTGGCCCAGAAGCCCCAAAGCTGGAAAATAGGCCCATAACATAAACGCTGACGTGCGCGCCGCCCCCGGACCGGTTCATCGTCCCCGCCGCCGCTGCGCCAAAGACTTTTTAACATGAGCAAAAAACTAAGATTCGGGCTGCCAAAGGGCAGCCTCCAAGACGCCACCATCGAAAAGCTGGCCAAAGCCGGCTACAACATCTCGGTCAGCAGCCGCTCCTACGTCCCCTACGTGGATGACGAGGAACTCGAAATCCGCCTGATCCGCGCCCAGGAAATCAGCCGCTATGTGGAGCACGGTTACCTCGACTGCGGTATCACCGGCCATGACTGGATCATGGAGAACGGTTCCAAAGTGCACGAAGTCGGCGAATTTCTGTTCAGCAAAGTCTCCCGCCGCCCCGCCCGCTGGGTGCTGTGCGTGCCGGAAGATTCCCCGGTCAAATCCGTGAAAGATCTCCAGGGCAAACGCATCGCCACCGAGGTTGTCAACCTCACCAAGAAATACCTCAAGAAGAACGGCGTGAAGGCCGAAGTGGAATTTTCCTGGGGCGCCACCGAAGTGAAAGCCCATGAACTCGTGGACGCGATTGTGGAAGTCACCGAAACCGGTTCCTCCCTCAAGGCGAACAAACTGCGTATCGTGGACGAGCTCCTCAGCTCCACCCCCCGCCTCATCGCCAATAACGAAGCCTGGAAGGATGAATGGAAGCGCAAGAAAATCGAAACCATGGCCCTGCTCCTCAAGGGCGCGCTCGACGCCGAAGCCAAGGTGGGCCTCAAGATGAACATTGCGCACAAGAACCTCGCCAAACTGCTGGCCGACCTCCCCGCCCTGCGCAACCCCACGATCTCGAACCTGAGCCTCGAAGGCTGGGTGGCCGTGGAAACCATTATCGACGAAAAAGTCGTGCGCGAACTCATCCCGCAGCTCAAAGCCGCCGGGGCCGAAGGCATCATCGAATACCCCCTGAACAAGGTCGTTTACTGACAGGGGTTTAAACTTAATTACATAACCGCCGGTAAGAATCATTACTGGGCGGTTTTTTTGCGGGGAAAAGTTGACAAATCGTTTGCGCCAAAGGGCATCGCAATGCTCGCCCATTCTTCATCACTTGGGTATGGTTGATTGGGGAAGGGCGTTAACCTCAAAACTGCAAACTGAATTAATGCCAGCTGATTTTTGCCACCGGCGGCGCATATTTTGTAATTTTTGTGTTGATATTAATGGCAGGAGGCAGTACTTATTTGTCAGTCAGTTTTGAGGAATTAAGTATTCACCTGAAATTTTAAAAAATGAAATTAAAAATTGCTGCCCTTTTGGCCATTGCGTTGGCCGTAACCATTTCGGTTCAGGCCCAATCAAAATTATACGGTTGGAGCGTCACCGGCTATTACACCGGCAGCGGGACACTAACGATTGATGCCTCCACGGCTACACCTGATGCAGGTGAATTTAATGGCAACGGTTATGACTACACGATTACGGGTTTTACCGTAACTTCCGCTACCTTTAACATCGGGACACTGACTTCCGGTTACCTTGATTTTGCCAACGCCATTGCCCCGACGACCTCGTGGGACATTTCTGACCAGTATTTGGACGCTATTGTCGGGGGCAGCACGGGCTCCATCAAAAACATTAATGATAATGGCGACTTTGAGAGCAATGTTATCATTTTTTCCAATCCCTCGCATCACAATGGCAATACCTTTACGCTCTCCCCCACTCCCGAACCCTCCACCTTGGCCATGATTGGTCTCGGTATGGCCGGGTTGATCGCCGCGCGCCGCCGGAAATAATTTGAGTTAAGTCTCCACTTGAACCCCCGTCATGTAACCGTGACGGGGGTTTCTTTATGTTTGGTATGCCGGTGAGCGTGGACCATGACCAAAACAAGAGCGCCACACCTACTGTGCCAGTCCGCCGGCGTTCTGAGTATCGCCGTTCGGCCAATGTTTTTTCTGGCTCACTCCTCCCTCGTCCAATGCTTAAAAACTCACTGGCAGATTACTCGGCTCCACGTTCACCCGCGACCCGGGAACCAACCACGCTGGTGCTGTTGGGTTTGGGTGTCATGGCCCTGGTGTGGTACAAACGCAAATCAGCACACCTCTTTTCCCTAGGTCTGGACATTCCGGCCGGCTCGTTTTAATAAGCGAAGGCGACCTGATCCGCCCAAATCCTGTCGTCCAACCGGGAAGCATTTTCCGATCAGGAATGGCTGCCTGCTCCATGCATGCTGGTGAATGAAGGATGCCAGCTGACGGCCGGAAAAACGCAGTTCCGCTTGGGTTGATTCCCCCCAAATGTTGACCCCTAATCGCCAAAGTGGCTATCTTCGCCACCAACCTTCGAGAACCATTGGAAAAGTTGGCCGGATGGGTGAAACCGGTTAATTTGTCATTTTCACCTTGAGCAAAACTCATACCACCAATATACTGCTGCGCCATCCGGGTCTGCACGCTGCACGCGCGATTGTTCTCAGAAGACGGTTAATCAGTTGCAGGTGTCTCGACCAGGCGGATGATCATCCCCAAAACCCGGAGGCAAATTCCCTAAAGACCGAATGAATTGGCAGATTCGCATTAAACGCGGCCTTGAACATTTTCCTGTTCAGGTCACCCTGGTGGCTTGGCTGACCTATTTGCTTACGCTCACCCACGGGGTCTCGCTGACCAACCAGGGGTTGGTCGCGCAATTGTGCGGCTGGGATTACCAACCCCTGAGCAGCCATCCCCTCTGGTGGCTGCTCACCCTGCCCTTGCGGGTGCTGCCCACCTGTATGATTCCGCTGGCAGCCAATTTCCTCGCGGCCACCTGCGCCGCCCTGGCCCTGGGATTTCTGGCCGCGACGCTCGAGCGGGTGGCCTGGGACCGGCCCCCAAAGGGGTTGCCGGCTTGGAGCGTCCGCCTGCCCCTGGTCCTCGGAGTGATCGTATGTGGCGGCGAATTCAACTTCTGGCAGGCGGCCACGGCGGAATCCGGAGAGGCTTTGCCACTCCTGCTCTTAGCCGCCGCCCTCTGGTGCCTCACCGGCTACCGGCCCGGCCGCCAGTTATGCTGGCTGCAACGCGCCTGCCTGCTCTGGGGCTTGGGCATGGCCGAAAACTGGATGATGATCCTCACCTTGCCGTTATTTGCCGTGGGCGTCTTCTGGCTGACCTTGCCGCACCTGATCAAAAAGGGGCCGGCCTGGCAACTCTTGCTGCTCCTGCTGGCCGGCTCCTCCCTCATTTTCCTGCCGCCCATCGTTAATTGTTTCTTACCCCATTCCCCCTGGACCACGCACGAAGCCTGGCGCGCCGCCTGGCACGCTCTTAAGCACACTGGCATCGACACCTGTCTGGGACTCTGGCGGGGGGCTCTGCCCATGGTCTTCATGGTGGTCTTATTTTATCTGCTGCCGGGATTACCGGCGCTTTTCCGTCTGCCCGACGGTGGCACCCGGAACCTGATGCGGCTTGATTTGGCTCAAGTCTGGCTGTTCCGGGCGCTGCGGGCGGGCCTGCTCACGGTATGTCTGTGGCTGGCGTTTGACCCGGCCATCGGGCTCCGGCAACTGTTGCTCAGCCAAGCCGGCCTGTTCCTGCCGCTGCTGAGTCTGGATTACCTTACGGGCATTGGCACCGGGGTGCTGGCAGCCAATCTGCTGCTCGCCTTGTACACGGACGAAGTGGCTTACCAACGCCTCCCCTCGCGCGTGCGCACCCGGTTCCAGTCCTGGCCGATCCTCAGTGTGCCGGCGTTGGCAGGGGTGCTGGCGATCGTTGTCATCGGACTGCTCTGGCGTAACGTCCCGGCCATCACGGCGGCCAATCGTCAACCCTTGGCGCAGTTCGGCGCCGACGCCTTGGCGCAGCTTCCCGCCGGCGGGGGAATCGTGCTCTCCGACGATGCATTCCGGCTGAATTCGTTCGTTGCGGCTGCTGCGAATGCGCCGGGCCGACCCTGGCTGGGAGTGAACACCGCCTTGCTGCCCGTGCCCGCCTACCGCCACTGGCTGGCCGGGCGGCCGGGCGGAGCCGGATTCGCCACCACCAACCCGGCCGGGCTGACGCCGCGGGCAATGGTGTCCCTGTTGTGGCAACTCGCCAAAACCAACCGGATCTACTATCTCTATCCCAGCTTCGGCTATTTCTTTGAGTTCTTTTATTTGGAGCCGGTCGGGCCGGTTTATGAAATGAAACCGCTGCCGCCAGGCACGCGCCAGCCGCCGGCGTTGACCGCCGAAATCATCGCCCGGAATGAAGCCTTTTGGAATGAGGCTGCGCCCCGGTTGGCCCGGCTGGGCGTAGGGCAAGCCGTGACGGCTCCCCCCAAAGCCGGGCGGCTGCCGGGCGGGGCGGAGCTGTTTCTAAATTCGGTGGAACCAATACAAAGCCAGTTATTGGCCAGCTGTTACGGCGTGGCGCTGAATGACTGGGCGGTGCGGCTGCAACAGGCCGGTCAATTGTCCGCCGCCCGCCATCGACTGGAACAGGCCATCGCCATTGACCCGTTTAATCCGACGGTACAAATCAACTGGCTGGTAAATTCCAACCTGCTCGCGGGCCATCCCCTCAACCTCGAGCTGTTGCCGGCGCTCAAACAGCAGTTTGCCGACCCGAAGGCCTTGGGCCTTTTTACGGAAAATTTCGGACCGGTGGACGAGCCCGCCTGGTGTGTGCTGGCCGGCAAAAATGACTGTTCGGCTGGTCTGTTCCGGGCGGCTGTCCAAATGTTTGAACGCGCCCGGGAACTGGCACCCCACAGTCCGGCGATCCTCTGGGAGTTGGCCCAAACCGACGCCCGGCTGGGCCGGAACGGAACGGCGCGGGAAACGCTGGACCAGATTCGCCATAATACGACGCCGGAATTGCTCAAGACCAACCATACCGATGCCAGCCTGCGGCTGTTGGAAGCCAACACCTGGTATGCGGAAACCAATTATGTCCGCGCCCACCAGGTATTGCACGCGCTGGGCGAGGAGTATCCCGGCGACCCGGCGCTGACCACCAGTATCCTGGAACTCATGGTAACCTACCGTGATTGGGGCAGCGCTTTGCAACAGATGGCGGCAGATGCGGTGCGGACTCCCAATCACCCGGCGTTGCTGAACCTCCAAGGCGCCTTGCTGTTCCAGGCCGGCCAGCCGGCGGACGCGCTGAAGGTGTTGGATCATCTGCTCACCCTCACCAATCTGCCAGCCGGTCGCCTCAATCATGCCGCCACCCAACTGATCCTGGGAAACTATCCAGCCGCCAACCGCGAGTTTCAGAACCTCGTTAACGACACTGGCGAGACCGAAAACATCGCGCGCTGGCAAGGCACCCTCGCCCGCTCCACTACCAGCCATGCGCCCATTCCCGGACTGTTGACCAGGCTCATCGATTCACCCAGCGGGCCGGTGCTCGTGCCGATGTCCGGACCGCCGGAGCGGGCGGCCAAATAATCGGATGATTGGATATCGGGTTACCATGGTTGCCCCGTAGCAGGTTGGTCAACAGAACCGGCAATGAGCCGGCGCCAATCCTCTACTTTCCATCCTCGATCTTGGGCTTTTGCGACACCACCACCTCCTGCGCGGAAATCTGCTTCCCCTTGGATACTTGCAGGATGGCCAGCCAGCATTTCCATTCGCCATCGTAGCCTTCCGGCTTGGCTTTGGGATTGCAGCTCACCTTGAAACGCTCTTCCACCGTATTCAATTCCGCCGGCTGCCCCAGCTCCCGTTGCCAGCCCAGGGCCACCAGCGAAAAATTCGGCGCCGACGGGGTGGGAATGGGATGAAACCCCTGCCAGAATCCCGGCAGGCCGATCATCAACGTGCCCTCCTCCTTAAACTTTTCCCGGCCCACGACCACCTCGCATTCCGTGGTTTTGCCGTCGCGATATAATTTCACCGGCACCGCCGTGCCCGCCGGCGTCGCTTGGATCGTGCGCCAGAACACCGGCAGATTGGTCACCGCCTGATGCGCCACCTCCAATATCAAATCGCCCGCGCGCAAACCGCCCAGATACGCCGGCGTGTTGGTATCCACCGAAATGGCCAGAATGCCCGCCGATGCCGTGTTGGTCAGCGCCGGTGGAAAAGCCGCGATGGTATGGCTCACTCCCAAATACCTCTGCGTCTTCGTCAGCCGGGTTTGGGCGCATTTGTAATGGCCGCCAATCCAGCCCTGCTCATGCACGGGCTTTGCTTTGGGTTTGGAGGCACAGCCGGCCACCAGGGCCACGGCCAGAATAATTGAACAACGGATGAGTGTTTTCATAGGTATCAAGGGAGTTGTGGAAATGATGATGTATTTACCGGCAACCGGGTTGCCCGGCGGTTTCAATGGATTTTAAAATCGGCCACCGTCTTGCCGTCCGGACCCGTTTGCCAGGCACGTTTCACCTGCCATGGACCATGCCAGAGATGGCGTCGCACGGTGTAATGCGACACGTCGGCCTCGCCATCCATTTTGACCGCCATCGTTCCGCCAAACCAGCGGAACCGCCATGGCAGGGATTCGGTTTTCAGATCCGCATTGAGACTGGCGTTGATATTCACGGGCAACTTGCCGTCCTGGATGACGAGCGATTTCAGCAGCGCATCCTTGGCGAGATACCGGTCCGTGGGCGGCGGGACGGCGGATTGGCGCTGGAGATATAGCGTGTGGTGGGGGAAATCAAACGTGACCAGATGCCGCGCCAGAAAGCGCAAGCCCAGCACATTCGCCCCCTCGCCGGCCACCGCGCTGCCCGCCTCCTTGATCATCAGGTTCGTATAGACTTCACCGTCCCAGGTGCCGGAACCAAAATACCACATCGTGCCGCCCAGTTTCTTTACGCCCCCCGGTTCCGGATGCTGCGTCTGCCGCTGCAAAAATCCCGGCGCCATGGCGCAGTCAATGTCCAGCCCGGTATCCACCATCAGGTTGGTGCCTTCACCGCCCGGCAGGCTCCCGTGCCGGATAAACGTGCGAAATAAATTTGTATTATCCTGGCCAATGCTGGAATAAACCAGCGGATAGGCTTTGCCCAAACCGGCCGCATCCATCCGGGCGGGATCCAGAAAGCGCATTTGCCGGGCGGCAAAATCCATTTGCACACAATAATGTTTCAGGCAGTCCGTACCCAGAATCCCCCGCACCGGATGACCTAACTCAGACGACAGCTTTTTGAAATCATAGGTGAGGATGTTGGTATCCGTCAGCAGCGGCACGTTCCCCAGATAGATTTTGGGAGCCGCATACACGGAGGTCGTTTGTTTCACCCCCCACATCCACAGCGTTCCCCGGTCCAGACATTTGCCCAGCTTCGGTTTCAACGATTTGTCAATAAACGTCACGGGCGAGCCCGTGTCCACGATGAACGGCAGTTCCTCCCCCGTCGCCAAACGCACCGTTACCCACATCTGGTCGCCACCGCCCGCCCCCGGATTGATGGCCACGGCCGGCGGCAATTGCCGGGCGATCACTTCATCCTCCGCTGGCACCAAACCTGCAGGTGCCACCAAAAAGACAAGTAACAACAGGATTCGTTGGGCGGTTTTCATGACTGTCAGGGAATGCGGTCCACCGTCAGCCCCACCAAAAATGAAGCCGCCCCATCCGCATTTTTCACGTCAGGACAGCCCACATAATCCAGGCCTGTGATTTCCCGGTCCGGATGCGGATTCGCAAACGTCGTCCGGTACAGCCTCAGCGAGTAATCAGGCAAGCGGTGCCGGATGCCCGGGTTGCTACCCGCCCAGGCCAGCTCCGTGTCCGGTGCGGTCGCCTCGGAACCAAGGCTCGCATCCGTATGATAAATCGGCCCCCACCAGTCCAGCACCTGTTCGCCCGTGTTTATGTTCAGGTCCGCGCGCGAGCCATCCGCATAATGCAACACCAGCCGCGCGATGCAGCGGTTATCGCCGGTGACATTTTTCGCCCCGTGCAACAGATGAATCTGCGCGCACTTGCCCGCAACCGGCAGATGATTCACCCGCCAGGGGAATTTTTTGGACTGCTCCGCGAGCTGCTGTCCGGCGAGTTGCACGCGCCCCGCCACGTCAAATGCAACCCCGCCAAACGTGTGCACGCCCATCGGCAATTCCTTCAAATCGTTTTCCCGGAGATTGCCAACCGCATCCGCAAGCGACGCATTCACGAACGGCTTTAGGTTAATGGTTTCCTCCCCCGCCGCCACCGGCACCGCCATGCGCGCCTGCAGCCGCGTCAGCGTCGCCGCTCGTTCTGCCGGCCAGACTTTGGCCCGCAAATCCGCCTTGTGCCCGCGCCCAACTTGATTTCCCACCACCAGCACCGCGATGGCCAGGATCAAAAACGTGACCACCCAGGTGGTCGGCGAACTGCTTGTCTCCCGCAGCCACGACGGTTTCTCAATCATCGGCTGGAATCCCGCCGAACGCTTTTGGCCACCGGCGAAAGCCTCCTCCATCCCGTGCGCTTTCACCCACGCCAGCCGGCGCAACTGCCGCCGCCGGTTCAGCCAGACCAACCCGGCAAACCAAGCCGGGATCGCCGCATAGGCCACGTTATGAAACCAGTCAGACGAATTCCACCATAACCGGACATCAAAGGAATGCGGGTGAATCCCGGAATAACCGAACAGGCTGTCCGTCGCGCAAACGGTGCAGACCGCGAGCAACCATTTCATGCCCACCGCCGACCGCCGGGCCAGCCAGCCAAACAAAACCACCACCACCAGCATCGCCAGCAGCATGATTCCCATATTCAGCGGCCCCGCAAACTGGTTGAACATTTTGGGATCGTCACTCAGCGCCCCGGCCAGCGATAAGTCAAACCGGTAGGCCGGACCCACCCGGCCCGCCAGCCAGCAAACGCCCAAGCTCACTGCCCAGCACAGGGCCCAGATCGGAACGAAACTAATAATCGGCAGCACGCCAAAACCAATGATCGGATGCCGCCCCCACCACGAGGACTGCCGCAGCAGCCACATCGCATTGTCCGCCAGCAACACCGGATTCCCCAGTTGCGCGCTCGCCCGGGCCTCCGCCTCCGCTTCGGATAATCCCTCTTCCCGCGCCGCCGCCTTCAGGTCTTCATGATGCTCCGCCAGTTCGCGCACCCGCTCCGCCAACCGGCGCGCCGGACATCCCAGCTCGATCAGCCGCCGCTCGAACCGCGCGATGATGAGCGCCTCAGGCATGTTGACCTTTCAATAAAAGTGAGATTCCAGAATGCACCCGGCTCCAGTCCGCCGTCAACTCTTCCAGCCGCTTCGTGCCCCGCACCGTCAGCACATAATAATTGCGACTGCGACCCGCCACCTCCCGGCGCTCACTGCTCACCAGCTTTTCCTTTTCGAGATAATGCAGACACGGATAAATGCAGCCCTCGCCAAACGTCAGCGTCTCCCCCGTTTCCGTCTGGATCGCCTTGACGATTTCGTAGCCGTACATCTCGCGACGCGAGAGCAGCTTTAAGACCAGCATCTCCGGCACCCCGTTCAAAAAATTCGGATTCGTCATGCGCATAAATGCACCATACCTTAAACCGTAAGGCTTCGTCAACCTCAAACTGTGAGGTATGCCTCATTGAATGCCGAGCGTTCGATGTATTCTGCAAAAACCATGCTTTAGACATCAGCTTACTAACACAGCAAAGCTCCTCTGAGGTGGGTGATGGATTTGGACTGCGGTGGCAAGCGGAGCGCGACGCCGCTTTGGAAATACGTGTCGGCTCGTTTCGAGCGTTGAAAAGCGCCGTCGCCGCTGCGCTCTGCCAACACAGTCCAAATTCACTCTCGTTCCAGAACTGGCAATTTTTAATGTTAGGCGTGGAGGCCGTCTGCAAGGACGGTTTAAGTTGTAGGATCTCGGTCAACCACTTGACCCGACCGACCGTTTACTTCATGCTGTCTCCGTCATGGTCGTGCTATTAAAAGGATTATCGTTCCGCCAAATCATCCCCCTTGTCCTGTTCGTTTGGATTTTTTCCAGCCTTGCCACGTTAAGCCACGCCCAGGGAACCCTGTATGCAACCTTGTTGCCATCCGGCCCGGGCGTGCCACCCCTCGCCGGAACCGCCACGATTTATACGCCCGACACCAACGGTACCGGACTTTTGTTCCCGGTGTTATTTCTGATCACCATCAACACCAACGATACCCCGATTAATACTGGCAGGATTTTCGGCGGTAGCACCGCTTGGGCGTTTGATTTAGGCACCCCCACCGTCAGTGGTAATACAACCACATTCAGTGCCACCAGCAAGATGGCGGCATTTCAGATTGATGACATGCTCGCCGGCCGAACTGAACTGGAGACACTCGACGAACCCGATTATTCCACCGACATCAGTGGCCAGGTGACGGCCGTCCCCGAACCAACAGACCGGTCGTTAATCCTCGCCGGCATGGCCGTCGTTTTTCTATCGCGTTGGTGCGCCCGTTGCCGGACCGTTACATGCAACCCCTGCATACCCCCGGCGTAGTCCATCCTCCATTCTCCATCTTCCACCCTCGCCTAGTTTTACATTCTTGACATACATTACAGCTCAATGTATAACTCTTCTATGCTTACGAAAGATCTGGTGGCCGCGTCCTCGAAGCCGCTTGTCCTGTCCATCCTGGCCGGGGGCGAGAGCTACGGTTACGAAATCATTCAGAAAGTACGCACCCTCTCCGGCGGCCACATCGAGTGGAGCGATGGCATGCTCTACCCCGTCCTCCACCGGCTCGAACGCGAAGGTCTCATCGAAGCCGAATGGAAGCAGGCCGACACCGGCCGCGAGCGCAAATATTATTCCCTCAGTTCCCAAGGCAAAAAATCCCTCGTCGCCGAACGCGAACAATGGCTGCAAGTCCACAACACCCTGAGCAAATTATGGAATCACCAACCCGTTACGATCTGACCGCCGCCCTCGCCGGCTGGCGCGCCGAACTCGCCGCCCAGACACAGCTCACCACCGAGGCCCGCCGCGAACTGGAGTCCCAT
>CAIJGS010000340.1 GCA_903820285.1 uncultured Verrucomicrobia subdivision 3 bacterium
CGCGTCCGCAGCACATCCGTCAGATAGTAATGACTCCCCGCAATCGGCACGCCGTCGTAATCGTTGTACGACACCATCACACCCAGCGGATTCGCCTCCCGGATCACCCGTTCATATGGCCAAAGATGAATCATCTCCGCCTCGCGCGGCGACAGGCGCGGATCGGTCCGCGCAAACCCTTCGCGCACCCCCTTGTTGTCCGAGTAGATGCAAAAATGTTTCATCGTCGAAACAATCTGCTGACTCTGCATGCCTTCCACCATCGGAATGGCCAGTTCGGAAACCAGAAACGGATCTTCGCCGTAAGACTCCAGACACCGTCCCCACCGCGGATCGCGCAGCACATCCATGATCGGCGCATAAACGTTTACATACCCCAGCGCGTGCGCCTCGCGCCCGGTCACTTCGCCCACTTTGCGAATCAGTGCGCGATCCCACGTCTGCCCCAACCCGAGCTGCGTCGGAAAATCCGTCGCCTTGAAATGTTCCACCCCGCGGATGCCCTCATCCGTGAATTCCGCCGGCACGCCCAACCGCGTGTCCTCAATGAAAAACCGCTGCACCTCATTCAGCGCCCAGACATGCTTCGACGCCGGCCAGATGTACGCATTGCCCGGCAGATCCTTTTTGTAGTACGGATAGCCCGAGAGATTCTCATCAATATTCGCCACGCCATCGTGCCAGAAGGCATTATGCCAGTTGGTCGTCGGCAGATAATCCGGTAGAATCCGCTTGTAGCCATACAGCGTGGCGAGCTGCGCCGTCTTTTCCTCCAGGGTCATCTGGGACAGCAAATCCTCCACCCGCTTGTCAATCGGCTGGGTGGAATCTTCGTAAACATCCTTTTTGCCGTTCTTGTTCAGGTCCGTCCAGCCCGCAAAATATATGTTCGTCCGCGTCACCACCGCCTGCCCGGACTTCAGGCACTCCTCATACGTCGGCGCATACAGCAATCCGTCTTCGTGAGTGATCGCCACCGAGGTTTTGGTACCCGCGTTGTCGGCATTCACCTCCCCGTTGGTGGCCTGTGCCAGCCCGGTCACCCCGGCAAACAGCATATTAGCAGCAGATAAAACCAAAGCCTTTGAATTCAATTTCATGCGTCGTATTCTTTGAACGTAAATCAGAAAGAATAGTGAATATCTGCGTTGTCTGGTCGCAGCAAGTTAATTATCGGTGGCAACCTAGGGCATATTTATGCCCCAACCACGTGGCCAATCAGCTTGCCAGGCAGTTTGTATTCGCCCCCATTGGGACCGGCCTCAGAGCCGAAGGAACGCCATGTTTGCAGCAGGACCTCCTCAAGGTTCTAAACTCCGTAGGTACGGCTTCTGCAATTACCAACTGGCAGCGGCATAATAACCTTTGATCAAACCGGATAAATTCCAATCTGGCGATGGATTTTTCCCGCCCCCGCAGTTAAGCTCGCAGCCATGAAAGCCCTGTTGATCCTGATCCTGTTCCATGGCTCCTTGCTGGTCACCGCCTGCGCGCAGACCGATTCCGCTGACAGGCTCAAAATCACCCTGTCCTCCCCGCTCAATTACCAGGTGTTTCAACGTCAGACCAAGGCCGTCGGCACCATCATCATCGCTGGCCAACTCGAGGTTCAA
>CAIJGS010000341.1 GCA_903820285.1 uncultured Verrucomicrobia subdivision 3 bacterium
GTCGCCTTGTTTGAACAGGGTGTAAGGCACGACGCTGGGCTGGCCGGGATTGAAGGCTTCGGTTTTCCAGCCGAAGAGAGCGGTGTAGAAGGCGGCGGCAGCGGATTCGTCGGTGGTCACCAATTCGTTCCAGAGGAACTGGCCAGGTTGCGTACAGGGGTTTTCAGCGCTCATAATGTAAATGTCTGGCAAATTTGCCATGCCGGCATAGGGATGCAACCGGATTATGGCAACGATCAGGTGACATTGCAGCCAACCTGTTTTGGTTCCAATGGCGCTGATCAGGCGGCAACAAAAAACCCCCGCGAAATTAATCGCGGGGGTGGGGGGAGGATTCGCAATTATTTCCGGCGGCGGAATTTCAGCAACGCTCCGGAGCCCAGCGCGGCCAAAGCCAGCATGGAGGGTTCGGGGGTGATTACCGGGGTAAACGTGATGGCGGCAAAATTGCCCGGGTTATATACTTCGCCACCGGAAGCACTCAACAAATCTTCATACCCCATTGATAATTCGCCTTCAGGAAAGTCGGAATCAAATTGCGCATTGGAAATGTTTCCGCCGGTTACGGCAAATGAATTGAGATAAACCGTGACCCCAGGATCCGAAACCCAGTCGCGGCCGAGTGCCGAGCCGTCGCCGGCCGGAACCGAAGTAAGCAGGATGCTAGTGTAGTGTCTCAATAAAGACTTTACTAACAAGCGGGTTTTATGCCAAGCTTGGGGTATGGCCAGACCCAAACTTCCTTTGGCGCTAACCTCGGAACAAAGCCGCGAGTTGCAACGACTGATTTCCGCGCCCGCCACCCCGCAAAAACTGGTGCGCCGCGCCCGGATCGCCCTCTTGGCCGCGCAAGGCCAGAGCAATGCCGCGATTGCCACGGAGTTGGCGACGAGCACCGTGACTGTGGGGTTGTGGCGGCAGCGGTTTGTGGATTTGGGGCTGGCCGGTCTGGCGGAAGCGCCCCGGCCGGGGCGACCCGCAACGCTGGACGCGGAAAAAGCGCGCCGGGTATTGAGCGAAGTGGTGCAGCCGCCGAAAAATTCGGGCCGCTGGTCCTGTCGGCGCATGGCGCGCCATGTGGGACTCTCCAAGGATGCGGTGCAGCGCCTGTGGGCAGCCAACGACCTCAAACCGCACCGAACCCGCACCTTCAAGCTCTCCAATGATCCGCAATTCGAGCTTAAATTCTGGGATGTCATCGGCTTGTATTTGGATCCCCCGGTCCGGTCGGTGGTGCTGTGTTGTGATGAGAAAAGCCAGTGCCAGGCCTTGGAACGTACCCAGCCGGGCCTGCCGCTCAAACAGGGCGCGATCTGCACCCGCACCCACGACTATTATCGCCATGGCACGGTGACCCTGTTTGCCGCCCTGAATTACCTCAACGGAAAAATCCTGGCGGAACGCGCGCCCCGACACCGCCATCAGGAATGGCTGGGGTTTCTCAAAAAAATCGAGGCGCAGACCCCAGCGGGCGTGGAGATTCATGTGATTCTGGACAACTATGCCACTCACAAGCACCCCAAAGTCAAAGCTTGGCTGGAGCGGCATCCGCGTTTTCATCTGCATTTCACCCCCACCTCCGCCTCGTGGTTGAACCTGGTGGAGCGCTTCTTCCGAGATTTAAGCCAGGACGTTGTCCTGCCGGGCAGCTTCACCAGTGTGGATGAGTTGGTTAAAACCATTTGGGATTATCTGACCGAGCGCAATCTTAAGCCCACGCGCTATGAGTGGAAGGCCGACGGCAAAGCCATCCTGGAAAAAATTCAACGCGCCCGCACCACCTTGGCACGCCAGACAGCGGTTATTTAAGTCTTTTATGAGACACTACACTAGCAGGGCAGGCTGTTAACGCAGCCTGCCCGTTTTTGTTTCTTCAACTGCCCGTCACAAGCGGGTAGCAGCCGACGTACGGCTCAAATTTCATTAGAAAGCGTTTTTTAGAGCCTCCGCACGTCGGCTCCTACTTGGTTAGAGGGTCCCCCTTGTGCTTGGCGGGGCACGTGGAGTAAGTTGGGGTATGAAAGCGAACCGGGCACCCAGGTATCAGGGCGAAGTGGTGTACGTGTATGCCTTTGATGTGGCCTATGATACGGCCCGCAAGCCGATCCGCGAACTGCTGGGCCAGCCGGTGGCGCAATTCGCCGTGGATGCCAGCAAACGGAATCCGCGCCAGCTGTTTTTCTACAAGCCACAGATGGTCCGGCTGCCCCCGATGGAGCGCATCGGCCCGCTCGGTGCCGTGCGGGTGGAACGCAGCGTCAAACTGTTGCCCGTGGGCGCCGTCAGCATCACGGTGCGGGTGCCCTTTGCGGTGAACCGCATTGAAGACCTGGTCGTTTTTCATGATTTGCAGTTCAGCAACGGGTCACTCCATGACGAGGTCCACCGGCTGGCGCAGGAAATTGTCACGGAGCTGAACCAGCATCTGGTCCGGCCGCATGCTCAACCGCCGGAGGAGGAGGCTTATACCGTTTTTTGTCTGGCCTCCCCGGTGCTGAACGATGAAGGCGATAAAATCAATGCCGAGCAATGGTTTCATGTGCATCGCCGGCAGGTGGCGGCATTGCTGACGCAGGAGGAGGAACTGGAACGGCTTTCCAAGCAGGAAGCCGAGGAATCCACCGCCCGGTACCTGAGCTATTACGACAACGACCTCGTGGTCGTGGACTGGGATGCGGCACTCATCATTGATGAGCCCAAGGACTTCGACGAAACCTTGCACATCATGGAGCTGGCCAATCTGCAGCTCGCGGAACTGGAAGCCTACGACCGCCTGCTGGATGAGGCGCTGGAGCGGTCCTATCGCGATCTGGGCGAACGGCCCTTACGGTCGCGGCGTGATATTCTGCGCGAGCTGCGGGAGATCCGGATTGATATGGCGCGGTTCAACGATGAACTCTCCAACACCACCAAGTTTTTCGGCGACTGGCATCTGGCCCGCATCTATGACAAGCTGTCCGCCCGCTTCCATCTGGCCGACTGGCACCGCACCATTGATGGCAAGCTCAAGACATTGGACGACCTGTATCAACTGCTCAAGCATGACCAGAACAACCGGATGATGCTGTGGCTGGAAATCACCATCGTGTTGCTGTTCGTCATTGATCTGGTCATTCTGATTTTGGGATTGAAGTGAGGCGAAAAGGCCGTCCAACGGCCTGCCGCGGGCAATTACAAATGCATTGCCAAGCAGGTCAGACCGGTTAAGCTACGCGGCAATTATTTTGTGGCAAACTGCCGCTGGTGCAAGGCCTCGGAACGGTTCCGACCATCATGAAACCAGTGGGAATTTTGCCCGTCTAAGCCGTCCATTTCACCAACGTTCACATCGAGGATGAGCAAACCAGGATCCATCGCTCCCCACGGCGGGCAGAAGTATTTTCCGCACGTTGACGGGATCCGGTCCGTGGCCATCCTGCCGGTGGTGCTCTACCATCTGGTGGCGAGATTCTGTCCGGGAGGGTTCGCTGGGGTGGATGTGTTTTTCGTCATTTCCGGCTACCTGATCACCGCGGGCATCATTGCCGACCTGCAGGCGGGGCAGTATTCGATCACCGATTTCTATTCCCGCCGGATCCGCCGGATCCTGCCCGCCTATATGGCGGTTATCGCTTTCGTCCTGTTTACGGTGCCGCTCTTTTACTCGGTGCTGAATAGCTGGACCGTGGCCCGGACGGCGTTGTGCAGTCTGGCCTACTCCGCCAACATTTACTTCAATGTCACCGGCAGCTACTTCGAGCTGGGTGTCCGGGAAAATCCGCTGCTGCACCTGTGGTCGCTGGGGGTGGAGGAGCAATTCTACCTGGTGATCCCGCTTTGTCTCTGGCTGCTGTGGCGCATCCGGAAGGATTTTTTTCTGGTGAACCTGGTCCTGCTGTTTGCCGCCTCCCTGGTGACGAGCGTGTGGACTCTCCGGACCGGTCATGCCCAATTTGCCTTCTATGAGCTGCCGAGCCGGGCTTGGGAATTACTGGCCGGGGCGATCCTCTCCCAGTTGGTGCCGGTGAGACCGGCTACTGCCCCCGGCGGACTCCCGAAAGACTGGCCGGCCTGGTTGGGCACCGGGCTGATTCTGTTCACCTATGTAACCTATAGCGACAAGACGCCCTTTCCAGGCCTGTACGCGCTGCCCGCCGTGCTGGGGGCCGTGCTGTTGATCCGCTACGGGGCGACCGGGATATCCGGCCGGATCCTGGCCTGCCGGCCGATGGTGTTCATTGGAAAACTTTCCTATTCCCTCTACCTCTGGCATTGGACGATCTTCACGATGTGCCGGAGCGCCTACTCCACCAAACAGGCGGTGGCAGCCGTGGTTGCCACCCTGGTGGTCACCTATCTTTCCTGGCGGTTTGTGGAAACCCCCATCCGCCAGTTCAAGGGCTTCCGCCCCCGGCATGCGTTCACCCTGCTGATCGCGGGCAGCCTGATCCTGGCCGGTACGGCGCTGGCCATTTTGAACGCGACCAACCACAACGGCGCCGCCATTCGGCAATTGCATGGGATCGACACCTGGGCGGTCAACGAGCCGGATACCCTGCATTACGAGGATTTGGTTGCCAATCGGAATCGCGTGTTGATCAAAATCGGCGACCAGAACGGCAAACCGGACTTTGTCCTCTGGGGCGACAGCCATGGCCTGGCCTTGCTGCCCGGTATGGATGCCATCGCCGCCGAGCGTGGCCAGACCGGATATTACATCAATTTCCGCCAGGGCTTCGGCACCGACCATGGCAACCCGGCCCACGACCTCGGCGAAAGCCAGGAACCGGTCTACCGGTGGCTGGCCACCCGACCAGATATCCAGACGGTTTTCATCATCAATCGCTGGTATGTTTCCCTCTGGAATGGGAGCAAAATCGATTACCAAAAAGTCTATAACGTCTGTGACCGGTTGCACCGGCTTGGCAAGCACGTCTATTTCATTCAGAGCGTTCCGCAGGCCAGTCTGGTCGGCTGCCGGCTCCAGTCCTGGGGCATCCACGTACCGGAACACATGCTCGCCATCAGCCAGCAGGCCTACAACGCCACGCGGGCGGAAAGCGGCGAGGACCGGCTGACCGATCAGCTGACGCGGGATGGCATCGCCACGATCCTGCCCGCCAACAATGCGTTCCTGAGCGGCGACCATTATCTGGCAGGCACCTCTGCCCAATGCTATTACAATGACAATAACCACCTGAACCCAATCGGCTCCATGGTGGCGATGCACTATCTCGGCACCATTCTTTGGCCGACCAATACCGCGCCGGCACGGGACAAGGCGGGGCTAGTTGCACCCCCGCCAGAGCCGCGATGATATTGGAAAAACTACCGATGTCTCCAGCGTCCGCGCAAGCCCGGGGATTTTACGATTGCCAGTTTATATACTAACGGGGATCGAGTAAAGATACGCAACCTTCATCCGCCCCGCGCCTGAAGCCGGCACGATTGCCCTGTTCGGCATGGGTATCGCTGGTTTGATTACAGCTCGCCGGAAGAAATAATCTCCGCTCATTTCACCAACCCCGCCATTTGACCGGGGCGGGGTTTTGTTTTCTTGGCATTGGGCAGCGGAACCGGGTCTGGCGGTTTGCACCTCGTTAAGCGAGGTCACAGGCGGGAGACAATGATTACTTGAAGCAAATGGTGAACCATGCTCAGAACAACCAGATGACGCTGTGGCTGGATATCACATCATATTGATGTTCGTTATTGACCTGATCACCTTGGGCTTTGGAATTAAAGAATGGCGACCCACAAGTTTGGGAGTTAGCCAGTCGGGCGCATAATCCCGGCTGTCAGTTTCTGGAGAGACCAAAAAATTTCAGAAATTTGCAACCGAAGAGTTGACGTTGCTCTGCGACCGGGCTAGTCTCGCTTAAACCTTGAAGCACACGTAGGACCGGAGACCTTTTCTTTCCGGAGACGTTTCTCCCTGCCCAGTTGATCACCAAATAGAATTCCCATGAAAAGAAACATGCTTTTGACCGGTGGCTGCCTGCTGTTATTGAGCAGTCTTGTGGCAGGTGCCCAGACCAATCAGTTGGCTGAACCGGTGCTGGCTACGCCGTTGATGGGAGTGTTGGATCGTTTCACGGCCGCCAATGTCCCAGTGCTGGGGCCGGCGGAGACCGAGGTGCCATCGCCGAAATGGACCAATGCGCCGACCCCGCCCAACTTGCCGGGCAATGGGTTGGCACAGCATCCGATGCTCTATGCCGGCGAAAGTTATAACAAGCTGTTCATCGTCCGGGATGGCAAGATTCTCTGGACGTATTCCACCGGTGGCGGCTTTGAGTACGATGATTTCTGGATGCTTTCCAACGGCAACATCCTTTTCACCCGCATGCAATACATTGCCGAGGTGACGCCGAAGAAAGAGGTGGTCTGGCGCTACGACGCCCCGCCCGGCCGGGAGATTCACGCCTGCCAGCCCATTGGTCTGGACAAGGTGCTCTTCGTCCAAAACGGCCTGCCGCCGCAATTGCTGGTGATCAATATCAAGACCAAGGCCGTAGAAGTGCAACATGACCTCCCGTGCCGCAGTCTGACCGATCCCAAGACCGTGCACGGCCAGTTCCGCCGGGTGCGTTACACCGCGCAGGGAACCTATCTGGTGCCGTTTCTGACCATGGGCAAGGTCGTGGAATATGACCATGATTTCAAAGAAATCTGGAGCTACGACATCAAATCACCTTGGGCCGCCATCCGGCTTCACAATGGCAACACGCTCATCACGGATGAAGCCGACAAACTGACGCGGGAAGTAAACCCAGCCAAGGAAACCGTCTGGGAACTCAAGCCGGAAGATCTGCCCGAAGCCGACCGTTTCCGCGACAGCCAAACCTGCACCCGCCTCGCCAATGGCAATACCATCATCTGTTCCCGCGGCGGCTATGGCAAAGGCCCGCAACTCGTCGAAGTCACCCCGGACAAACAGGTCGCCTGGGTGCTTTACGATTGGGCGCAGGTCGGCCCGGCCACGGCTGTGCAGGTGTTGGATGATCCGGGCGTGCCGGAAAATCCGGGCGAAACAGAACGGTGAGGGGATTTTCGATATACGATTTACGAGCGGTTAAACGCACGGGTGGCACGTGGTAAAGCCTGCGCCTGCACCAGCGCCTGTATAGTTGCCGTCTTCATCCCGGCTAAATCCCAAAAGCGGTGGTGAAATGCGTGTGCCTTAAGTACGAGCGGCCAGAAAGACCGCCGCTGGTAATGTAGCGCAGGCTTTCCAGCCTGCGGGTTCACGGGACTTTCCAGTCCCGTGTTACCGGAACCGGGCGACTGGAAAGTCGCCCTAACTCGCAGGCTGGAAAGCCTGCGCTACGAGTTTAACGGTCGTTGAACTCCTGATTCCTGGCTTATTCTACCATCTTCGTGCCTGAAGAATTCCCTGTTGTACCCGGCTTGACCGGGATGAGAATAATCGCTGCTGCCAGCAATCCCAAAGCACCACAAATGGCGAAGTACTCCGCCTGATTGTAGGCGAATAATTTCATTCCCAAAGCCGGGCCGGTGATGAGCGCCACCGACCACGTGAGCCCGGACACGCCTATGTAACGTCCCCGCAGCCGGACCGGCGCGAGGTTGGCCAGATAGGCCGAGGCCATGGGCATGGTCACCATTTCCCCGAAGGTAAAGAGCGCCATGCACAGGGTCAGCGTCAGAATGGAATGCGCAAAAAAGTTAAGCGCAAACCCCAGGGCGATGATGACATAACCCACGGCCATGACCTGCCGGGCCGGAAACCGCCGGGTGATGGTGGTGAGCGGCAGCTCACAGAGCACGATCAGCGCGCCGTTCAGGGAAATGATCAATCCATACGCGGCCGGGGAAAATCCCAGTTTCGTAACATACAATCCAAACGTGGAGGCCATCTGGAAAAAGACCAGCCCGGCGGCCAGGTTTGCCAACAGCATTTGATGCAACTGGCGGTCATGGCGCAAAACCGCAAGCGCCTCGCCCCAACCGGCGATGTCCTGCCGGCTGGGGGCATCCCGGGGCAGAGCCATCCACGCGAACACTCCAAACAGCAGGGAGGTGCTCGCATCGCCGACGAACAGCCAGAAAAAACCGCACGCCGCCAGCAACCCGGCCGTGGCGGGACCAAAGGCGAACCCGGCATTGAACGCCATGCGCAAGGTCGCAAAGGCCGTGACCCGTTGCGCCGGCGGCACGAGGTCGGCCAGCAACGCGCTGCTCGCCGGACGATAAAATTCGCTGGCCAGCCCGGTGAGCGCCGTCAGGACAATGATCACCGGCAGGCTGCGAGCCTGCGACAGTGCCAGCATCATACCCGCGCCCAGGAACATGGAGAGCACAATGGTGCGCCGCCGGCCCAGCCGGTCGGCCAGATAACCACCGAGTAGCGAGGCGCAAAAATTTCCGACCCCATATGCCCCCACCGCCAGGCCGGCGTCGGTCACTGAATAACCGCGGCCAGTGAGGTAGAGGGTCAGAAAGGGAACGACAAACGTCCCGAACTTGTTCAGGAAGGTCCCGAAAAAGAGAATCCACGCCGGCCGCGGCAGCGACCGGAGACTCGTCAATAATGTGGGTTGTGGGCTCATGAAAATAAAAAACCCTGCCAGCCGTTCGGCAAGCAGGGTGGAAAATCTCGGTTAAAAAGTCAGGTCAGTTGATTTTCTCCTGCACGCCAGAGGGGTAATGATAATTACCCTTCAGGCTGTTGATTGCGGTCTGCCAGGACCGGGCGCAACCACGCGTGCCGTTGATGGCTTCAACGGTTACCAGCAGACGCATGGAGGAGACGAGTTGCATGAACGGCACTTACTCTGCCAATAAGTAATTATTGCGTCAAGCCTTAGTGGGGAATTTACGATATATGATTTACGATCGTTCGGCCGTGCGGGAGGCATAACCGGATTGGAAAATTCTGAAATAGCTGTATGCCAGCTTTTGGGGTCAGTCTAAAAGTGACAGTAAATTATATTATGCAGGGAAATCTCTTATGCATTTTTTGGCAAAAGCCAGAAAATGGGCTATTTTAAGGCTGAACATCCCATGCTCGGCAAAGATAAATCCTTCATTATTGCACTGCTCTTGAGCAGCCTGCTGGCAACCGCCTTGGCCGGAAATCCGCAGCGCCAGGGCAACGCGGAGTTGATGCCACGCAACAGCAATCCCGATGACGCCGGTTTGTATAACGCCTTCATTGATGTACCGCACGGCTACGCGTATTTCCTAGGGAATTACCTTTGGAAGCTCTGTATTACCAATGGCTTCCCCTACGCCGTCTGCGCGCCTACGAACACGGGCGGTTCCAGTTACGCGCAATTGGATTCAGCGGGCGGCTATGCGTATATCTCCCGGCCCACGACCTTGTATCGCTATGCGCTCGGGGCGGGGACGAATGCCGTCACCAGCGCCGGTACGCTGACGGTGAGCGGAGTTAATTCGATCGGCGAAGTAGGCTTGGATGATTCCGATCCGAACCCGACCAATCACAACCTGTATGTCTTCTGCCGCATTACCGGAGCGGCCACACGGGTGGTAAAAATTCTCCTCGGCACGTTCACGGAAGGCGCTTACACCAGTCTCAACGCCGGCGAAACCAATGGCGGCAGCGGGCTCGTGGATCATCGGCACGCCTATATCTATTATGCGACCATTGCGGCCGGCGGCACGAATACCGATATCGTCAAAATCAAAATGACGCCCGGCACCAACGCTCCCATCCGCATCGCTTCCGTCAACATCGGCATGGCGAGTGAACCGATCGGCCTCGGGGCTTTGGACGACGTGAATGGTTATGCCTACTACGGCACTTATGGCAGCACCAATTATCCCTCCCGCATCTACAAGGTGAAGCTCGGGGATGGCGACAATGCCCCGTCACTCGTCGGTCACATTGATTTGCAGCAAGGCCGCGCGCAGTTGTCTGTCGGTACGTTGGACCCGACCAACGGGTTTTTGTATTACGGCAATGACAACACGTTTCCCGGCGGTGTGCATTGGTTCAAGCTGAATGGAACCAATCTGCCGATCGAAATGGGTTATGTGCCGTTCCTCTCCGGCCCCAGCAACAATCCGCCCGACACGACCAGCGCATTCAACTATACGACGAACGTGGATGGTCTTCTGCCCTACGGCGAAGTTTATTTAAAATCGGTGGTCTTCGATCCCATTCGCGGCAACATTTTTTTCGGCCAGGACAGCAAACCCAACCAGGTGGTGATGGTGCATGTGGCCCAGCCGGACCCATTTACTTTGTCCGGAGCCAAACAGCCCAACGGAACGTTTCAAATGGGCTTTACCAACATCAAAGGCGGTTCGTTCAGTGTGCTTACAACGACCAATCTGAATCTGCCGCCCACCAATTGGACAGCACTGGGCGCGATCACGGACAGTCCCTTAGGGCAGTTTCAGTATACTGATTTCACGGCGACGAACGGCAGCCCGCGATTTTACCGCATCCGATCTCCCTAAGCGCGGTGCTCATAAACAGGGCGGGCGAAGGAAAGCGAACGTTCGCTTGCCGGCCAACCACGATCGAATATTGGGGACTTTTCATTACTTTCACCCGTGGGCAATAAACTGTTATTCCTATCCAAAACAAAAGCCATTGACAGACTGTGTATATGTGATATACACAGTAGTAACACATGTCGCTCGAACGTAAAAAAATGATCTTGGGTCCGATTTCCCCGGCGGCGCCGGGGACGTTGTATCAGCAGATCGTGGACGGCCTGAAGCGCGAGGTGAGCGAAGGGCGGCTGAAGCCGGGTTCATCGCTGCCGTCGTTCCGTCAGCTTGCGGAGGATTTGCTGGTGAGTGTGATCACGGTCAAGCGGGCCTACGAGGAATTGGAACGGGAGGGAATCATTTACCGGCGGCAGGGGCTGGGCACTTTTGTGGCGGACCAAGGGCACGACCGCAGCCGCGAAGCCAAACTGAATGCGGCGCAGACACTATTGTCGTCGGGCGTGCGGGAGGCGGCGGAGGCGGGTCTGAAACCCGCCGAAATTCTAGAACTGATGCGGGAAATCCTGAAGGAGAACAAATCATATGACCAACGCGATTGAAATCCGGAATCTGTTGAAAAAATATCCCCGCTTTCTGCTGGGACCGGTGGATCTCACCGTGCCGTCCGGGGCCATCTATGGCCTGATCGGCCCGAACGGCGCGGGCAAGACCACTGCGCTGGACCTGATCCTGGGCCTGGGCAAAAATGACGGCGGCGAGATCCGGGTGCTGGGCCAGGATCATCGCACCGAGGCGGTGGCCATCAAACAGCAGACCGCGTATGTGAGCCCGGAGCTGAACTTCGGCCTCTGGGGCAAGGTCGGCAGCGCCATCCGGTTTGTGCGCGGATTTTTCCCGGACTGGGACGAAGCCTATTGTACGCGCCTGCAAAAGGATTTTCACCTGAGCCCGGGCGACCGCATTGGCACGCTCTCCTTCGGGGCCAAGACGAAACTCAGTCTGCTGCTGGCGCTGTCACGTCGACCCAAGGTGCTGATCCTCGACGAACCCACGACCGGTCTGGACGCGGTCTCCAAGCAGCAGGTTTTCACGGAGCTCTTAAAGACCGTCGAGAACGGTGACCGCACCGTTTTGATTTCCTCGCACGGGCTGGGCGACATCGAGCGCTTTGCCGATCACGTGGGCATCATCAAGCAGGGCCGCATGATGCTGGAAGGCCGCACCGATGAGATTGTGGACCGTTTCCGGCTGGCGGAATTTTTTATGACGATTGGAGCCCGCCCGGCAAATATCAAAGGCTTCACCCCATTGCGCCAGGATGCCGACCGTTGGCGCGGCCTGGTGGACCAGCAACAGGGAGCGGTGGAAGCCTTGCAGATGGCGGGAGTACAACAACTGACCCTGACGCCGCTCACGCTGGAAGATTTGTTTGTGGCGCTGGTCAAAGAGGAGGAGTGATGAAACATCTCCTGCGCAATCATCTGGCCCGGTGGTGGTGGGTTTGGGCGTTATGCCTGACCGGCTATGGCCTGCTGCTGTGGGCACAGTGTACGGCGAAGGGGTTGAACACCA
>CAIJGS010000342.1 GCA_903820285.1 uncultured Verrucomicrobia subdivision 3 bacterium
ACTTCTGACAAATCATTGAACCGAGAAAGTATTGGTCCAATATTCCGTACCAGCGACAATGTGTTGAATGAAGAAACCCTGACCGACAGGCACAGTCGAACCAACCAGATTGCCAACGGTATCATAAAAACCACTAACTGAGCCCGACGCAAAGAAGTTGGCATCCGCATCAGCACCAGTAAAGTACTGGTAAGCAGAATAACCACCACCAGTAAACTTGAAGATCACGTCATTATTGACTCCATTCGGATCAGAAGCGCCCACAAAGCCACCAATGGTGCTTTCGATGTTGGTACTCACCGGGATCGGCAAGGCCAGCAGGTTAAAACCAGAGTGAATGGCAACAATGTTGGTCGTCTGGGGAACCGTACCCACAACCGTAGCCGTAATGGCAGCGTTAGGGTTATACAAGAACGCACCAGCGCTCTGAACGAGCGGGGTGGTGATCAAGTTACCAATGGTATCATAGAAACCGCTAACCGAGCCACTGGCAAAAAAGTTGGCATCAGCATCAGCACCAGTGAAGTACTGATAAGCAGAATAGGAACCACCACTAAAGAGGTAAATGACAGTGTTAGTCGAACCATTAGGGTCGGAAGAAAGGCCGGTAAAAGCCGTGCTTACGCTTGAATTAGTCTGCGCCGTATCAGAACCATTCAATAACTGATTAGCCACCAAGGCAAAACCGTGCGTGGGAACCGAGATGTTGTAATAACCAACAACGTTTTGGGAGTAGACCTGAGCCTGGGCGGCCAGACCTCCAACAGCGAGAATCGCCGCTGCAGCGAGTAGTGTGTTTGTTTTCATTTTTATCTGCGCTTGTTTATTTTTTCTTACCGTGTGTAAACAATTTCCCAGATTGGCCGACCGGCGTCAACAAATTTTTAACTTTTTTTGAACGCAGTAGCCACCCCCCCGGAGACAATACGCAAACCCCTCCAATTAAATAGATTGAAATCGGATAAAAAGTGAGTTTTTAGCCACAATATTTGCTAATTCAATTAAAAAACAGGGTCATCGGAGGCTTTTCCACTCAAATCCGTTTCAGCGGCGTGAAACCGGAGAAATAGGGGTGTCTAGTATGAACGGCCGCACCCACCAAGAGTATGACTTTTTGTCTAAAAAGGCCTTTAAACCCCAAAACCAGCATGCCCGGCGTGTGAGTGAATTGCACCGGACACGGTTCTGGCGATCGCAGCGAACTGACGAAACCCGGCCAGTGCCACTCAAAGCGCGATCATTAGGTGTTTCAGGACTCGAGCGGCTCAGACGATGCTATGGGCCGGGGTGCATTTGTATACTCACGGGAAGTGAACCTGGAACCGGCCAGCTTGTCATCGGAGGGAGCGGCAGGATCGCGCGCAGAATAACCACTGGTCGAGTCGTACTCGCAAGTGAACCATCGATCCAGCAGGGCTCGTCACAGCCTGCGGCTCACAACCGGGCTCCGCCGGAGGGAATCCGCGCAGCCTGCGGGATTCTTGATATACCTTGATTTTCACGAAAACAAAGGGGTTTAAACAAAAATCTAAAGGCTGATGGCTAAAGGCTAATAGAGGGCAGCGCCATGCGGTTTGGTTTGATTTACCTTGATGGTCCGACCGCACCCCTGCCCTATTCCGCTATGCTTTGGCCAAATCAGAAGGTGGCAGCGGGGAAAAATGGTGGGCGTTGAGGGATTCGAACCCCCGACCAACAGCGTGTAAAGCTGCTGCGCTACCGCTGCGCTAAACGCCCGCCACCACTATGCTGCCAGAGTCGCATCCAGACAACAAGTCCGGTTTGCGCGTACCCGCCGGGGGGGGGCGATTTGAAATTTCAGATTTGTGATTTGAAACTGGCAAGTAACTACTTGTAGTTTATTCGGTGACAGACCGGGCTGAGGGCACAATTATTTAACCGCAGAGATCACATAGAACACAGAGATAAAGGGCGGGGCTGAAGGCTACATCTGAAAAAAGCGGCATGGCGAATGAGCAAACTGCCCCGGGGCGCGACTTTCACGTCGCTTCAGGGTACGAACGGCGGCAGGTGTTGCGCTTGCCGACGGTGCATTGGGGAGCTGAAGCGGCGTGAACGCCGTGCGCCGGCAGGGTCGTGAACACGAATCCGATGCCATGCCCGCAGGTCTGACCACATTGCTGCGGCTCAAAGAGCCGCGCTCCGCCAGAGGGGGTTCCCCCCCAGGCTACGAAATGGCCGTAACGTCTGACACACCGTCCCCGTCTGGCTGGCATGGGCTTAAGGTTATTGATAGGTGGGTTGATTTTGGCGGTCGCATTGATCCAGGCCACGGCCGGGACGGTGAGTCTGACGGCGGACGAGATTACTTCATTGCGGGCGCTGGTCGCCACCAATCCGGCGGTGGCCGGGGTGTTTGCCGGCATCCATCGAACGGCGGATGCAGCGCTCGCGGCGACGCCGAATCCCATCGAACGGGTCGTGAGCGAAGGTCACCTGGACAAGGATCCGCTCAAAATCCGCACCGGCCAAAGCCTGCCGGACATGCAAAAAATCGAGGCGCTCGCCAGCACCTGGGCGGTGACGGGCGAGAGCCGTTATGCGGACAAGGCGCGTGAATTCATCCTCGCCTGGGCGCGAGTGAATCATTCGGATGGCGACTCGATCAATGAAACCGCCTTCGAACCGCTTATCACTGGCTACGATCTGCTGCGCGGCACGTTTCCCGAAGCCGACCGTGCGACCGTGGATGCCTGGCTCCGCGAAAAGGCGAACGTGGCATGGAAAGATCATCGCGGCCTGACCGGCAACTGGTACAGCCACCGATTGAAGATCGTAGGTCTCATTGGCTGGACGATTGGGGATGCCACGCTTTCAAACGAAGCCGTAGCCGGCTACCGCAAACATATCGTTGGCAACCTCAAGCCGAACGGCGCCTCCTCGGATTATTATCTGCGCGATGCCTTGCACTATCATCTCTACGACATTGAACCGCTGCTGAGCCTCGCCCGCGCGGCAGAGCGGAATGGCATCAAGCTGTTTGATGAGGCCTCCGCGAGCGGTTCCACGCTACATGCGGGCGTGGAGTTCGTGCTACCTTTTGCCAACGGCACGCAAACGCACATGGAATTTGTGATGAGCCGCGTACCCTTCGACCTGAAGCGCGCCAAGAACGGTCAGGGCGAATATTCGCCGCACCTTTGGAAAGCGTCTTCCTCCGTGCGCATGTTCAGCCTCGCCGCGTGGTTTCATCCTGAATACGGTCCGCTCGCCGCCACCCTGGCCGGTCACCCGGATGATCCCTATTTCAATTGGGTCATGGTGATTAATGCGGTATCGCGGCATGATCCGTCAGCGAAGTAAGGGCGTTGGCTGGGGTGCGATTGAGGTCGTTGCAGGTAAGCAGGCGGTACGCGATGCGATTAGCCAGTGGGCGTTCGTAAGCTGAAGCGGCGTGAACGCCGCGCTCCCCAGTTGCGGATGCGCCGGGCTGCACGGGGGTCACTTTTGCAGCGGAACCGCCCCATCAAGGCCGGTTCCTTCAACACTGTTGGTGAAATAACTTGGGCCGGAAATGCCGCCAATCTGAATATCTTCCAGCACCACACCCCGGGCATTTTTTACGGTCGAACCGCGCTGGCAGGTGCCGGTGACGTGGCTGATTTGAAGTCCCTCCACCGGTTTTTCAACAGTGCCATTGACGGACATCAGGTTCGTGGCGGTGATGGTTACGTCGCTAATTCGGATGTTCTTGAATTGCGTAAGACCGGCCGGGCCGGGGACGCCCTGAGGATCAGGGTTGTAGCGGTAGTTATTGTTGATCTCGAGCAATGGCTCGGGTCCAACCACAAGATGATCGGCGGTGATGTCTTCCAGATAACCGGCCCGGCCGGAGCGCGATTTCAACTGCATGGCGGCAAGTCCGCGTTGGAAAGTGCAATGTGAAATCAGCACCCGCCGGATGCCGCCGGAAAGTTCGCTGCCAAAGGCGATGGAGCAATAGCCTTTGATGAAAGTGCAGTTGGTGATGACGATGTCTTCGCTCGGACGGCCGATGCGAACGCCCTCCTGTCCCTTGCCGGATTTGATGGCGATGTTGTCGTCGCCGGTGTTGAAGTTGCAGCCATCAATAACCACGCGCTGGCAGGAGTCGGGGTCCACGCCATCGGAGTTGGCCTCGGTGGTGGCAAAGGTCACCCCGGTAATGCGCACATCATGACAATAGGCGGGATGCAGGGTCCACATGTGGGTGCTTTTAAGGGTCACGCCGGCGACGCGCACGTTGCCACAGTCAATCATCTCCACCACGGTTGGCCCGCGCGGATTACGGAGGCGGCCCATGGTGGGATTACCCTCGATGACCCCGGCCCCGGTAATGGCAATATCCTCCGCGTGAGCAGCCGAGATGAGCGCCCGGTGACAATTGGTTTCAATACCTTCCCAGCGGGCCGTGATTATCGGATAGTCGGCTGCATTGGTGCTGCCCAACAGGAAGGCACCTGCTTCCAGACGCAACGTCGTGTGAGACGGCAGCACCAGACTGCCAGTGCGGTAATGACCGGCCGGCAATTGCACCACCCCCCCACCCTGGCTGGCGGCGGAATCGAGGGCTTTCTGGATGGCACTGGTGGCGGAGGTCTGACCATCACCCACCGCGCCGAAATCAGTCACGGAAATGGTGTCGGCTTTGAGCGCCACCGATGGAAGCAATATGGCGGCCAGCAGCAGGGCGAGGCGGGAGGCGGGGCCGGGGTTAAAATTCATGATTCGTGATTCTAGCGGCAGCAAAGATGCGAGGCAACTTTGTGCACTGCCAGTAGCGAGGCAGCCAGCTTTGCCATCCAATCTCAGCCAGCCTAAATCATTTGACTTTGCCCGGAATGCTCCGACAATTTACTTAGCGTTAACGCATGAGTGCTTTGGAAATACAACAATTGCCCCGCCACGAAAAGTTGCGGCTGATGGAACTATTATGGGCTGATTTGAGCCGCGAGGACTCCGAACTGGCCTCCCCTGCCTGGCATGGCGACGCCTTGCGGGAAACCGCCGACCGCCGCGCCAGCGGTGCGGAGACGTTATTAGACTGGGAACAGGCAAAGGCAAAATTGCGTTCATACGGTGCATAAAAATCCGGTTGCTGACGTGAGCCTTTGATGATCTGGCGGCGGGACGGGATTTCTATGAATGACAGGGCGTGGGCGATTATTTTCTGGAGTCCCTTTTCGCGGACATCGATTCACGGGCGCTTTACTCTGGAATTCACCGCAAGGTTTTGGCTTTCACCGGATGCTGCCGAAACGTTTCCCCTATGCCATTTATTATCAGGTCGAATCCGCCGAATTGACGGTCGTTTACCGGGTGCTGGATTGTCGGCAAAATCCGCGCAAGACAGTGGGTGCTTTGAAGCAGGTCACTTAGGTTACCGCCGATCAACAAAAAACCCGCCCCGGTTTCCCGGGGCGGGCTGGAATTCATTTCAACCGCTTACTTCTTGGCCTTCTTGGCCGCGGCGTTTTTGCGCTTCTCTTCGATCGCCGCCTGGGCCGCCGCGAGGCGGGCCACCGGCACGCGGTACGGCGAGCAGCTCACGTAGGTCAGACCCACGCGATGGCAGAACTTCACGGAATCGGGGTCGCCGCCGTGTTCGCCGCAGATGCCCAGCTTGATGCCAGGACGGGTCTTGTTACCCTTCTCGGCGGCAATCTGGATCAGCTGGCCCACGCCGGTCTGGTCGATGGACGCGAACGGATTCTTTTTGATGATTTCGTTCTCGGTATAGGCGCCGAGGAAGGAACCGGAATCGTCGCGGCTCATGCCCAAACAGGTCTGGGTGAGGTCGTTCGTGCCGAAGCTGAAGAACTCGGCCGTCTGGGCGATTTCATCGGCCGTGAGCGCGCCGCGGGGGACTTCGATCATGGTGCCGACGCTGTACGTGAATTTCACTTTCTTTTCCTTCATCACCAGCGCGGCGACTTCGTGAACAATGGCGACCTGGAGGTCGAGCTCCTTCTTGAAACCGACGAGCGGGATCATGACTTCGGGCTTGGGCTTGAGGCCGGCCTTCTGCGCATCGGCGGCGGCTTCAAATACGGCGCGCGCCTGCATGCGGGTGATTTCCGGATACTTGATGCCCAGGCGGCAGCCGCGGAAACCGAGCATGGGGTTGAACTCATGGAGTTCGTGCACACGATGGATGATTTTTTCGACCGGGATGTTGAGCTTCCGGGCGAGGTCCATCTGCGATTCCTTGCTGTTGGGCAGGAATTCATGCAGCGGCGGATCGAGGAAACGGATGGTGGCCGGCAGACCTTTCAGGGCCTTGAAGATGCCGTGGAAGTCATCCCGCTGATACGGGAGGAGCTTCGCGAGGGCGGCTTCGCGGTCGGCCAGCGTGTCGGCGAGAATCATCTCGCGCATGGCGTCAATGCGGTTGCCTTCAAAGAACATGTGTTCCGTGCGGGTCAGACCGATGCCCACGGCACCGAAGGCGACGGCATTGGAGGTCTGCTCGGGCGTGTCGGCGTTCGTGCGGACCTGGAGGCGCGTGAACTGCGCGCACCACTTCATGAGCTGGTTGTAGCTCTTGAACTTCTCGGTGGCCTGGGCGGCTTTGTCGCCGTTCAGGAGTCCGGAGATGATTTCGGACGGGGCGGTCTTGACCTCACCGGCATACACGATGCCGCTGGTGCCGTCGATGGAGAGGAAATCGCCTTCGTTGAAGACCTGGCCGCTGATGGTCACGGTCTTCTTATCGTAGTTGATGTCCACGCCCGCCGCGCCGCAGATGCAAACTTTGCCCATCTGGCGGGCCACGAGAGCCGCGTGAGAGCTCACACCGCCGCGGGCGGTGAGAATGCCTTCGGCCGCGATCATGCCGCGCAGATCTTCGGGCGAGGTTTCGATGCGGACGAGCAGAACTTTTTCACCCTTCTCGGCGGCGACTACCGCGCGATCAGCGTTGAAATAGATCTTGCCGGTGGCAGCGCCGGGGCCGGCGGGAAGACCGGTGGCGATGGCCTTGGCCTTCTTGATTTCAGCCAGGTCAAAAATCGGAGCGAGCAGCTGTTCGAGCTGGTCGGCCGGATTGCGGAGAACGGCGGTTTCGGCGTCAATGAGCTTCTCCTTGACCATGTCGATGGAGAACTTCAGCGCGGCGGCGGCGGTGCGCTTGCCATTACGCGTCTGGAGCATGAACAGGCGGCCTTCCTGGATGGTGAATTCGATGTCCTGCACATCCTTGAAATGCTTTTCCAAGGTCTTGCGGACGGCCAGCAGCTCGGCGTAGCTCTTGGGCATGACGTCCTTGAGCTTGATCACGGGCTCGGGCGTGCGGACGCCGGCAACGACGTCTTCGCCCTGGGCGTTGACGAGGAATTCGCCGTAGAATTCGTTGGTACCATTGGCCGGGTTACGGGTGAAGGCCACGCCGGAACCGGAGCTGTCACCGGTGTTACCGAACACCATGGCCTGGACGTTGACGGCGGTTCCCCATTCCGTCGGAATATTGTATTTGCGGCGATAGACAATCGCGCGATCGTTCATCCAGGAACCGAACACGGCACCGGCCGCGCCACGGAGCTGGTCCCACGGATCGTTCGGAAACACCTTGCCGGTGCGTTCCTTGATCAGGGCCTTGAAGCGCACGACCAGTTCCTTCTGGTCATCGGCGGTGAGCTTGGAGTCTTCGATGTCCGCGTGATACTTCTCGTGCTTGAAGGTGTGAATGACGGTTTCGAACGGTTCGTGATCTTCGCCTTCGCGCTTCTGGACGCCGAGGACGACGTCGCCGTACATCTGGACGAAGCGGCGGTAGCAATCCCACGCGAAGCGGGGATTCTTGGTGGCGTTTTCGAGGGAGAGAACCGTCTGGTCATTCAGACCGAGGTTCAAAATGGTGTCCATCATGCCGGGCATGGAATCGCGGGCGCCGGAACGGACGGCGACCAGGAGCGGAAAGCCCTTGGCGTCACCGAACTTGTAGCCCATGATCTTCTCCATGTTGGTAACGCCGGCCTGCATCTGCGCCTGGAGTTCCTTGGGATAGGTCTTCTTGTGGGCGTAGAAATAGGTGCAGACGTCGGTGGTGATGGTGAAACCGGGAGGCACGGGCAGGCCAATGCGCGTCATTTCCGCGAGATTGGCGCCTTTGCCGCCGAGCAACGGCTTCATCGAGCCGTCCCCGTCGGCCTTTTTATTGCCCCAGGTATATACGTATTTGGTGGATTTAGTTGTTGCCATAAATTCAATAGCGGTCGTTATAATTTCAAGTGAAAACGAGCCTTCAAATTATCAAACCGAATACCAGAGTCAATGAATCAAGCACCAAAAAACAAGATGTGGCCTGCAAATGACAAATACGGGTTCCCGCCGGGAAGCTGGCCAAATTTCCGTCAGCCACCAGTTTTCGTAATGACCTGAAGTTTCCGCCGAAGGCAGTATTTCATATCATCGCATCAAGATGCGTTGATTTTTCATTTGCTTTGGGCAGCTTTTTGCCTATCTTGATTTGATGTCTAACAACGCCGAACTCCTGCACCGTGCCTTGCGCGAACGCATCGTCATCATTGACGGCGCGATGGGCACCACCATCCGCACCTACGGGCTGGGCGAGGCAGAGATCCGGGGCGAGCGGTTCAAGGATTCCAAGAAGGATCTGAAGAACAATGGCGACCTCTATTCCCTGACGCAGCCGGGCACGATTGGCGACATCCACCGCCGCTTTCTGGAAGCCGGCTCGGACATCATTGAGACCAATACTTTTTCCGCCACGAGCATAGGCCAGAGCGAATTTTTCGTGGACGACCCGCGCGAGCATGGCGGGCGCAAAGATCCAGCGTTTTATCAGGGCGTAATCGAGAATCCGTTCCTCAACGACCTGGCATGGGAAATCAACGAACAGTCCGCGCGCCAGTGTCGCGAATGGGCCGATCGCATTGCCAACAAAACGGGCCGTCCGCGTTTCGTGGCCGGGGCCATCGGACCGCTGACGGTGTCGCTCTCCAACTCGCCGGACGCGGATGACGCGGGCTTTCGCGTCTGCACCTTTGACCAGGTGAAGGCCGCTTACATTCACGAAGTGCGTGCGCTCATCGCGGGCGGCGTAGATTTGCTGCTGGTCGAAACGATTTTTGATTCGCTCAATGCCAAAGCTGCACTCGTGGCCATTGAGGAAGTCTTTGAGAAGACCGGCCAGCGCCTGCCCATCATGATTTCCGCCGCTGTGGGTCGCGGTGGTGAGACCATGATTTCCGCGCAGACCATCGAGGCTTACTGGAATGCGGTGAAGCATGTGAAGCCGATTGCCATCGGGTTGAACTGCTCGCTGGGACCGGATTTAATGAGGCCGTTTCTCGCGGAACTGGCGGGCAAATCGGACACGGCGATTTCGTGCTATCCGAACGCAGGGCTGCCGAATCCACTCTCGCCGACGGGCTTTGATTTGCAACCGGCGGACATGGGCCGGTTCCTTGGCGAATTTGCGGACAGCGGCCTGCTGAATATCGCGGGCGGCTGCTGCGGCAACACGCCCGAGCACATTGCGGCCATCGCGCAGACGCTGGCCAACAAGCCGCCGCGCACGGCGAAGACCGAGACCACTTTCTCCACGGGCGCGGCCATTCCGCTACGCCTGTCGGGGTCGCAACCGTTCACGCAGCAGATCGGCAATTTCATCATGATTGGCGAACGCACGAACGTGGCGGGGTCGCCAAAGTTCGCCAAGCTGATCAAGGAAAACAAATACGAGGAAGCCGTGACCATCGCGCGCCAGCAGGTGGAGAACGGGGCGAACATCATTGATATCTGCATGGACGAGGGGATGATTGACGGCGTGGCCGCCATGACCCGCTTCCTGCTGCTGCTCGCGAGCGAACCCGAGGTGGCCAAGGTGCCCTTCATGGTGGATTCCTCGAAGTGGGAAGTCATTGAGGCCGGCCTGAAATGTCTCCAGGGCAAAGGCATTGTGAACTCGATTTCGCTGAAGGAAGGCGAGGCGAAGTTCCGCGAGTATGCCAAAAAAATCCGGCGCTACGGCGCGGCGGTGGTGGTGATGGCCTTTGATGAAAACGGCCAGGCGGCGAGCTTTGCGGAAAAAATCCGCATCTGCGAACGCGCCTACCGCATGCTCGTGGAGGACGTCGGTTTCCCGCCGGAAGACATCATTTTCGATCCGAACGTCCTAACCGTCGGCACGGGCATCGAGGAGCACAACAACTACGCGGTGGATTTCATCGAAGCCACGCGTTGGATCAAGCAGAACCTGCCGCACGCGAAAGTCAGCGGCGGCGTGTCCAACGTGTCGTTTGGTTTCCGCGGGAACAATCCCGTGCGCGAGGCCATGCACAGCGCGTTTCTGTACCACGCCATCCAAGCGGGCATGGACATGGGCATTGTGAACGCCGGCATGCTGGAAGTGTACGAAGAAATTAACCCCGAGTTGCGCGAACTCGTGGAGGACGTGCTGCTGAACCGGCGACCGGATGCCACCGAACGGCTCGTGACCTTTGGCGAAAAACTCAAGGCCGCCAGCGCCGGCACCACCGCCAGCGACAAAAAGGTGGAGGAAGAATGGCGCAAAGGCACCGTCGAAGAACGCCTTTCCCACGCGCTGGTAAAGGGCATTGATGCCAATATTGACGCCGACACCGCCGAGGCCTTGCAAAAATACGGCAAGCCGCTGACGGTGATCGAAGGTCCGCTGATGGCGGGCATGGGCATCGTGGGCGACCTGTTTGGCGCGGGGAAAATGTTTTTGCCGCAGGTGGTCAAATCGGCGCGCGTGATGAAAAAATCCGTGGCGTATCTCACGCCGTACATGGAGGCCGAGAAGGCCAAGAAACGGCGCGTCCGCGAACTGCGCGTGCTGGCGGAGCAAACCGCCGGCGAAACGGTCACGCTGGCGGAAGGGTTCACCTACACCCGCTATCCGGAGCTCACGCCGGAGGAACGTGCGGTGGAGAATCAGTTTGCCGCCGAACTCGCCGCCGATTTGGATGACACCGCCCGCCGCTATGAGGCGGAGTTTGCCAATGTGCTGGATCGCAACAGCGCGCAGGAACTCAGTCCGGATTACGCCGCCACCCGTGACAGCCGCCAGCGCTGGAGCGTGGCCACCTTGGAACCGGCCGGCGGATTCATTGACTGGCTGTATGCAAAGAAACTGAAGGAGCTGCCGGAGGAAAGCCTGATTGCGTTCAACGCCGGCGGCCAGGGCAGTGGCAAGACGACGGCCACCAAACTGGCGGATGACCGCCGCCGGGCGGCCATCTTCATGGATGGCACCCTCCAAAACGAGGCGCGCAGCCGGCGGCATATTGAAGCCGCCTTGCGCTGCGGTCATTTTGTTCAAATCCGTTTTGTCTATTGCCCCTGGGAAAAGGCGGTCGTCAACATCCTGCGCCGGGGCGCGGAGGAAACCGGGCGGATCGTGCCGCTCACCCGCGCAGCCACCGGTCATTTCCAATCGGCCCGCACCGTCCTGGCGCTGGCGGGAAACCTGCTGGATGGCGAGGACGACGTGGTGGTGCTGGACAATACCGTATTTAAAAACGCCGTGCAGCGGGATCTGGACTGGCTGGCGGGAAGACTTTATGAATCCAAAGAGAAACTCCTTGAAACCGGTCGAGTTGTCGCCGATAGTTACCTTGATGAAAACAGAAACAATCCAGATTTCGCAGCGGAAGCAATTCGCGGCGGATTCTTCCAAACGGGAGCGCGCGTTGGAGAAGTTTCGGAAACTGAACGAGGCGACCATTCAGGCGCTGCGCCGGGCGGGCGAAGAGCGCGAACAGAAGGAACTGGCAGCCGTTCAGCACCCTCTCGTGGCGAACAGCCACTGACCGATAGCGACGCCGCCGGCTGCATCGTGCTCGCCACCGTCAAAGGCGACGTGCATGACATCGGCAAAAACATTGTCGGCGTCGTTCTTGCCTGCAATAACTACCGCGTCGTGGATCTCGGCGTGATGGTTCCCTGCGAAAAAATTCTCGAAGCCGCGCGCAAAGAAAATGCGGACATCATCGGCCTGAGCGGCCTCATCACGCCTTCGCTGGATGAAATGGCGCATGTGGCCCGCGAGATGGAACGCAATGGGTTTAAGATTCCCCTGCTCATCGGCGGGGCCACCACCAGCCGCGCCCATACGGCGGTGAAACTCGCGCAGCATTACAGCGGGCCGCTCGTACACGTGCTGGATGCCAGCCGCGCCGTGCCGGTGGCCAGCAGCCTCCTGAGCAGGGACGGCAAAGACGCCTTCGTAAAACAGCTCCGCGCCGATTACGAGCAATTACGCTCCACCCACGCCACCCAGGCGCTGAAACTCATTTCGCTCGCGGCCGCCCGCGCCAATGCGCCCAAGCTGCCCTACAACGACCTGCCCAAGCCGGAATTTATCGGCGTGCGCACGCTCTCCTCGGCGACGTTTAATCCGGGCAAATGTGATTGCGGATCCTCGCACGGTCATGCCGGGGCGTTTGCGGTTTCGCTCGAAGAAATCGTGCCGTTTATTGATTGGACGCCGTTCTTCCACACGTGGGAATTGCGCGGGGTGTATCCCAAGATTCTCCAACATGAAAAGCATGGTGAAGAAGCGCGCAAGCTGTTTGCGGATGCGCAACAACTGCTCGCCGATATCGTGGCGAAGAAGTCGCTCCAACTCCGCGCCGTGTATGGACTGTTCCCCGCCAATGCGGTGGGCGATGACGTGGAGGTGTACACGAACGGTTCGCGCCGGCATTTAAGGACGACGTTCCATTTTCTGCGGCAGCAGATCGAGAAAGGCGACGGCACGCCGAACTGGTGTCTCGCGGATTTCATTGCGCCCAAGCTCCCCGTCGGCCAGGCGCAACCCGAGGATTATATCGGTGCGTTTGCAGTCACCTCCGGCATCGGCCTGCAGGACATTGTCGAGCAGTTCAAGGCACAGCACGACGACTACAACGCCATCATGGCGGAAGCCATCGCCGACCGCCTGGCGGAGGCGTTTGCCGAATACCTGCATAAGCGCGTGCGCGAGGAATGGGGTTTTGGCCGTGCCGAGAACCTGGCCCCCAACGAACTGATCGCGGAGAAATACCGAGGCATCCGCCCGGCCCCCGGTTATCCGGCGTGTCCGGATCACACGGAGAAAGCCATCATCTGGGACCTCCTGGACGCCGAGCAGCATACGAGCATCAAGCTGACCGAAAGCTTCGCCATGCACCCCGGCTCCAGCGTGAGCGGGTTTTACTTTGCCCATCCGGAGTCCAAGTTTTTTGCCGTCAGCAAACTGGCCAAGGATCAGGTCGAAGACCTGTCCCGCCGCAAGAATGTGCCCGTGGCCGAGACGGAAAAATGGCTGGGGCCGTGGCTCAACTACAATCCGCCAGCCTGACCAGCGTAACGCCGAGCTCCGTTAAAGATGTAGCAGCCGACGTAAGCGGGCTCAAAACAAATGACCGTTTCTGATAATGTTTGAGCCTCCTTACGTCGGCTCCTACATAGTAAAAAAGCCGCTTACGGCGGCGATACATTATTCATCTCCCCCAAGGGAATCATGATGAGCTGGCCGACTTTCATCTTGCCAGGGTTCAGGTCGGGGTTGGCGTTCAGTAGGTTGGTGATGCTGATGGTGGAATTGATGCGCGCGGCGGCGGCGGCGATGGCGGTGAGGGTGTCGCCCATGTGAATCACATATTTCCGGCCGGGTACCGGGTACTGGAGGGAGAAGACGTCGCCGGCACCGTTCCGGGAAATGGCATTGGTCAGCAGCGGGGTGAGCGAGATGTCCGGCCAGCGGGCGGACCAGGAACGGAAATTGCCGACCTCATCCAGTTCCGGAAACCAGTGAAGCTCATTCGCGCGGGCGCCGATGGCCGTCTGGCGGCAGCGCCGGACGAGGGCCTTGTAAAAGCGGTCGGCCTCCTCCGGATCGCGATATTTCAGCCAGCCGCCGGCGGTGCACAGGATGCGGGCGGTTTCATCGGAGTTATCCGGCAGCAACTGCGCGGCAGCCCAGGCCAGATCGGCAGCCTGATAGCGATAGTGAAACCGCTTATCTGGTGCGGCGTCACGCGATCTGGCCCGCTCGATTTCATTCGTATCAGCGCGGTTGATTTGGCTCGCCGGCGCGTTGGTAAGGCGCGTCTGCCAGATCACATCCAGCTCATAACCTCCTTCGTAAATCGCCCAGTCCGGCTCCAGTTCGGTGCCCAGCAATTCCAGGCCGTTCGTGCGGGCCACCCAGGCAGCGGTAAAGAGGGCCTCCGCACGGACTTGGGCGGGCAAGGTCACATCCGACCCAGTGTGCAAGCCGGTGGTGAAAGCATCAAAGGAGCGCTGCCAGAAAGCCGGATAAAACTTCTGCGCTTCGGGATAACGGGCTTCCCGCGCCAGCCGGCGGGCGAGCAGATAACGGATTTGGTTCCGCGCGTCAAAAGGTTCGCCGTACCAGCGTTGGTTCGCCGGCTGGTTGTCATTCGTTTTTGCCGCCGGCAGGGCGGGCCAATGGCTATCAACGTAATGTTTCAATTCAACGGTGGTCAGCACACGTTCGGCCACGTAAGCGGCATCCATCCAGTAGCCGGAGCGCAACAAGGCATCCAGTGATTCGGTGTACTCACGGCGGGCCAGACGGAGCGTGCCGAGTTCACCGGAAATCTGGAGGCCGATGGGAATGGTTTGTTCGTATGCCTCATTGACTGAGACGGACAGGCTGCCGGCGAAATCCGGCGTGGCATTGGTGGCGTCCGGCACAGCCGGGAAACGGCGGCTGAGTTTGGTTAAAATCCGGGCGGCGTCATCCACCCGACCGGCGCGCAGTTCGAGTTTGGCCTGCAACCATTGGGCCACGGGTTCATGCCGGGCAAGGTTGATCCAATGTTGCGCGGCGGTGAGATCATCGGCCTGATAGGCGGCCAGGGCCAATTGGTCGGCGGATTCCACGTCCTGCACCCCGGCGGCTTCCACGGCGCGGAGCCAGGCGCTGTTCCGGTTTGAAACCATATTTGTAACGGCCTCCGCCCCCTCCTCGTGACAGAAACAATTGGGTATCGCAGAAGTCAAATACGCCGTAATCACCCGGCGAGCGTGGGAATTTTTGGCCAGTTCCACGAGTTGGACCGGGGGGAAGTTGGTATCGCTGATGAGGCTGGAGGCGCACTCGCGCAGTGAGTTCACGGCGGTGTCATCGCCGGCGGCGAGCTGTTCCAGATAAAGGTCGATCGCGCGCTGGTAATCCTGGCGCTTCAAATAAATTTGCGCCTCCAGACCGATGCTGGCGGCGGCGAGACCGATGGAGTCCGCATAGCCGCTGGCGGCCAGATCGCGCACCTGCTCAAATGACTTCAGGGCCAAATCGAACGGATACGCGTTGGTTTCACTGGCCTGCTGTTTGCCGAGCATGAACGCCGCCCAGGTGGATTTGAAATGCCGTTCAGCCGGGGGCAGCTCCAACAGGTTTTCCCAGGCGCTGGATGCGACGTACGCATTGCCCTGCCGCCAGGCCATGGCACCTTGAAAGTAGTCGGCGAATTCGCGAGGCAATCCAGGCGCAATTTGAATGTCCGGAAACGGCGGCGGGGGATTTGTGGGATCAATGTCGTGGGTCATGCCATTGGTATCAACAACGTAAGGGCGGGCAATTTCCCATTCGTGATATTTGGACAGATAATCATTCAGCTTGGCGCGCTGGGCGAGATGGAAGCTGATGATGGCGGCGGCCTGTTCGGGCGGAGTTTTCTTGGCCTTCAGCGCGGCGGTCAGGTCGGACAGTTCGGCGTCGCCGGTCTGTTCCTGATATTGCTGGCCGGCGGCGAGCGGCACGGCGTGCCAGCGGGTATCCGCCAGCTTCATCCGCTCCAGCTCGTGCGCAAAACTGGCGACGGGCGGTTGAAAGACGGCGTGATCGCCGTCATCGAGCAGGTTGTTGGGGAAAAACGGTCCGCAGGCAAAAACACTGCCGGCGAGCGACATCATGACGGCGGCCACGATTAGGGCCGCGTTAAAACGGACAAACTTCAAGTTGCACCTCACGATCGGCGTCGAACCGCAGCCAGCCAATGACCAGTTTTTCACCGGCGGGCAGTCGGAACGACAATGGGCTGTTTAATCTCGCGGCGGAATCATCCGATTCCGCCAGTTCAAAGCCCGCCAAACCGTCGCCTGCAACAAAGCGGGCACCGGACCAGCGGACCACTACAGCGAGCCGTGAGGAAATGTCGAGTTCGCCACTGTTCACCAGGCTGATTTCCACCAAACCTGGCTCGACTCGGCGCGCGGCTGCGTGAAACTGTTCACGCGGCACGCGTCCCTGCACTATTGCACCGAGGGTGGCCCAACGCCAGTTCAAGTTATCCACATTCACCGGGAGCCGGTACCAGATCACGCCGCGCAATGCAGAAGGCCGGTTGGTGGCCCAATTTTGCATCATTGCGCAAAGGGCCAGCGGATCGGCAGACATCGCGCGCACTTGAGTGCCGGCGGGCCAGTCGGTCTTCGGCGCCTCGGCGGAAAGCCCGGCGAAACGGCCATTGGTGCCGAAGGCCACAAGGTAGGTATAGGTCGGTAACGCCACGCGAAACGGCACGCCCAACTCCCCCGCCCTCGCAACGGCACGGCGGGCAGCGACGGGGTCGCACAAGGTAAACGGCCGGTCAAGGCTCATGGGTTTTTCGAGCGAATGCACCTGCAACACATAGTTGCTTGCTGCGGCCGCCAGCGGGGCAAATGCCGGGGAATCCAGCCAGGCCGGCAGGGCGGTGATCGTGACCGGCAGCGGCGCGAGCCGATGCTGCAGTTCCGTCAGCCAAACGTGGTAATCCGCCAGCCGGGCGGTGGCGCAATCGAAGTCGATTTGCAGTTCCACCGGCGCGACGTGATTGGTGCGCGCAGCGGTTAAGATGGAGGCCGCCACGCCCGCGAGCACATTGACAGCCAGCGGATTTTTCGCGAGATCGCCATGAAACGGTCCTAAGCGCAAGGCCAGTCCAATCGGCGTGTGTAACTTGGCCAGCGTGGGATAATCCACGGCCACGCGGGTTACCGACGGCATTTGGTTCTTCCAGGAGACCTCAGCGGCGAGCACCACCGTCTCGGCAAAGTTGGTGGCGTGGGCATTGACTGTTTCGACGACCGGCGGGCTCCAGACACGCTGCCAGACATAGACGGATTGAGGCAACGAGGTGCCGGCGCGGGTGGAAAAGGTTCCCCCCGCGAGCACCAGCCACAGCAAAAATCCCAGCCACCGGTTCACGGCGCGACATTAGCGGGTTCACGTAAAACTGCCAGTGATTATATTTACAATTTCCAAAGGCCAATTGCCAATTGGGTGCGGGCAGACTCAGGTTTTGGATTTCTGCGGGAGGCATGATGCTTGGGACGCACGGAGGCTTTCCAACGCAGAGATCCTGACTATCTGAGAACTCATTTTAAAAAACAGCGGCTCAATTCGCCGGGGCGCCGTTGAAGGTCCAGTTGATGTCGGCATTGCCGGGGTCGGCGGCCTTGGTCACGGCGTTGGAACAGACGTAGGTGTAACGGAACCACGCGGCGTGGCCGTCGGCAAAAACGAGGTTGCCGCCGGCACTGTGCCGGGAGGAAAACTGCGTGGTGGTGCTGTGGGAATCGCCGAGATTCTTGGTGGGATCGCTGCCATAGAACGGAGTTTCGGAGGAGTGGGTCCGGGTGTCGGCAAACATCACAAAGGCGGAGGGATGCTGGATGGTGGTGAGGGTAAAGTTCGTGCCGTAGGCCACGCCGGCGGGAAGGCCGGTGGCGCCTTTGTTGTTCATGGCGAAATTAAAAATGACGCCGGTGAGCGGGTCGCGCTCGGCGGGCAGTGACGCCGAAGTGGGACAGGTGAAGATGGTGCGGCTATTCACAAAGGCGGCCGGATTGTCCGCGTATTGCCAGAGGGGTTTGGCGGAGATGTAGGGCGGCAGGGCGTTGAACCAGCCGGTGCTGCCGGCACCAGCGGCGGCGAACGAAGCGAGATCGGTCCAGAGCAGATTGTCATCGCTGTAGGTGGCAGGCGTGCCCGGCGTGCCTTTGGGGATGCGGGCGGCGGGGAAGACCTGATTGCTGTCGTCCACGTACAGGGTCAGGGCCAGGCCCCATTGCCGGAGGTTGCTCAGGCAGCCGGCGCGTCGGGCGCTTTCCCGGGCCTTGGCGAGGGCGGGCAGCAGCATGGCTGCCAGGACGGCGATGATGGCAATGACCACCAGCAGTTCGATGAGGGTGAATCCAGAATTTATTTTTCCGCGTAGTTTGTTCATAACGCGGAAGACTCTGGCAGAAAAATTCCCAGTCTGCTTTTGGCGGGTTGCGATTTGTTGTCGGCGGGTTGCGGCGGGGGCAGTTTGGAGTTCCGGGTTCACCCGGCCCCCTGCCCCCGTAACGGCGGGCATCTTGCCGGCCGTGGAGCCGGTGCTACCAACCCGGCTGAAACAGTTCCGCCAGCACCTGCTGGTTGTCCATGCGTGAAGCGTTGGGCGGTTTTACGGTTTCCTGCACGACAAAACGCTCGCGGGCTTGCTATTTCAGCCGCTGTTGCAATTTGGCCGGGTCTTGGTTTCCCTGCCAGACAGCAACGATTTTCACCACATGATTCTCTTCCAAAATCGTGAAGAAAATCGAGTAAGGCCAGCCGATGATTTTGGTTTTGTAAGTGGTTGGCCCGGCTTTGGGATAACGAGATGGATCCAAGGCTATTTTTTGCAGGTATTCATCCAGCACCACGGCGAAACGTCCACCGACGCCCGCTTCCTGGGTTTCATACCAATCACCCACCTGACGTATTTCTTCCCGGACATCGGCCTCAATAATGAGACCAAAGCTCATTGCTTGACTCCGTAGTGGGCAAACATTTCATCGCAGAGGGTTTCCCAAGGGATGCCGCGTTCGGGATGCGCCCGGGCATCGGCGGCGCGGCGTTCAAGCTCGGCAATTTGTTCAGACGTGAGCGCGTCATTGGAACCACCGAATTCCAAATCAATGGTTTCCACGAGTTCACGCCGCTCCGATTCAGGCATCCGGCGCAGTTCTTCGAGAATTTCCGTCCTGCTCATGGCGGCAATTTACTTCTTTCAAGAGGATTCGCAAGCGAGGTTTTTGCCAGCCCGAACCTCGGCGCGCGTCGCTATGGCCATCACCATATTGAGCAACGCCCATTCCCAAAGTTAACTGTTCGCCAGTTCATCAATCCAATAACCTTGGCGATTGTAATGACCGTGCAGGGCGATTTCGTAATCCCGTGTAAGGAGGGCTTCATCCGTGTAGACCGGCGACTCCTTGATCGTCTCGCGGGAGAGATTCGCGAATATTTTTGCATCGAGCCAGCTCACGCGTTCAATCCATTGGGGTGCCACCAGGACTTTTTTGCCCGACCACCAGTTGCTCGTGTTGACCACGAAATACCGGATCGCCCAGGTTTCGTCATCCAAGATAAAATCTTCTACGTGACCAATGTCGCCGTCCAAGGCGTGGATGTTGTAGCCGCTGACCGCCTCCGTGCTGCGCAAGTGATGATCCGCCTTCTGCGTGCCCGGAGCTGTCGCAGTAAACTCTTCCGCCTCACTCCGGTTACGATCCACATAGGGATAGGTGCCCCAACTGTAAGGGCCGTTCCAATAGACCGGCCAGTTGAAATAACCGTAGTAATCCTGTTCCCATTGGCGGGACACGGGTTTATCGGTGTCCAGTGAAGGGCTTTGCTCGATTTGATGATTCGTCAATTCCACCGCAATGGTCCGGTCCGCTTTATCAATGTCGATCAGCGCATAGGGCGAGAGCAGCACCTGCCGGCTCATGAGCCAGGACCCCGTTTCCACGACCAGATAACGGATGGTCCAGTACCGGTCATCGAAATAGAAATCTTTCACCTTGCCGATTTCCCCGTCCAAGGTGTCCAATTTATAGCCGTTCAGCGCTTTGATTTTGGTTAACATAAAATTTGTCTTTTCCGTTGTTGGTGGTGTGGCCGGGTCGTTGATGGCGATTCCAATGAATCGCCGGGGGCTAGGCCGTCACCGGTTTGATTGAAAACTTTATGCCGCAGTGGCGGGGCGAGCTATGGGGTGAAACCCACAGGGGAAAACGTGTACCCTGCCCTCGTAGCGGCGGGCATCTTGCCAGCCGTGGAGCCGGTGCTTCCAGCCCGGCGGAAACAACTCCGCCAGCACGTATGGTTGGTTATGCGCAAGGCGTTGGGCGGTTTCACGGTTCTACCCGGGCGGCAAGATGCCGCCCTCTACGGCAGGCAAGGATGGCCGCCGCTACATTTCCGGGGCATTACCATGATGCGTCTTGGCAACCTGGTTTGGCCAAATACCTCTGGACGCGTTGGGAAAAATGGATTAAACC
>CAIJGS010000343.1 GCA_903820285.1 uncultured Verrucomicrobia subdivision 3 bacterium
CAGCCGGTGATTCTGTTTTTCGGCAGTCTCGATTCCTCCGCCAACGTGGACGGTTTCCAGTTTCTCGTGGATGAAGTCTTGCCCCTCATCGAGGCCGATCTGAAACGCCACGGCGTCATTATTCATATCGCCGGCAAAAATCCGCCCGCCGCCTTTGCCGAACGCCTGCGAGCGATTGGCTCGGACCGGGTGAAACTGGTCGGCCCGGTGGACTCCATCGAACGCGCCATTGCCGCCGCGCAGTTTGTCCTGCTGCCGTTGCGGATTGCCTCCGGCACCCGCACCCGCATTCTGGAAGCCGCCGCCGTGGGCCGCGCGGTCGTCACCACCACCATCGGGGCCGAGGGCTTGGATCTGGGCGACACAGTCTTCATTGGCGACAACGCCGAGGCCCTCGCCGTGCACACCCGGAAACTTCTGGAAAACCGGAGTCTCGCCGAAAACGCTGGCCGCCGCCTGCGCGAACGCAGCACCGCGCTTTACGCCGCCAGCAATGTCGCCGTCGACCTGGCGGCCAAGCTGGAAAAATTCCTGTCCCGTGGCAAAGGAGGATCAGCATGAGCGATCCGCTGGTGAGCATCATCATGCGTTCCTATAACGAGGCTTGGGCTTTGCAGGGAACCTTGCCGGCACTCACTGCGCAGGAATATAAAAACTGGGAGCTCATCATCATTGATTCCGGTTCCACCGACGGTTCGCAAGATTTGATCAAAGCCGCGCAGCCCGCCCACTTTGTCCAGATCACACCCAAGGAATACAATCCCAGTCGGGTGATGAACCAGGGGATGCGGCTGGCCCGGTCCGAATTTGGTATTTTTGTGAATGCCGACGCCACGCCGCAGGGGGCCAACTGGCTGCGCCCGCTCGTCACCGCGCTCCAAAATTCCAATACCGCCGCTTGCTTCGGCCGACAGATTCCCCGCCCCGATTGTCAGGCGGTGTTCGCCAACGATTACGACCGGTGTTTCGGTCCGAACCGTGAATCGGCCCGGTGGGATCATTTTTTCAGCATGGTCAGCAGCGGCCTGCGCAAGGATATCTGGGCCAAGCGCGGCTTCCGCGAAGATTTGCAGTACGCCGAGGATGACGAATACACCCGCTGGTGCAAGGGGCAGGGCCATGCGGTCACTTATGTTTCCGAGTCGGTGGTGATGCATTCCCACAACTATACGCCTGAGCAAAGCTACAAGCGGAGTTTTGGCGATGCCCGCGCCATCGGCAAAGCCTGGACCGGTTCACCGGGCGATTTCAACTGGCCCAAAACCGTGGCTCTTGGCTGGATCAGCGATTTGCGGCAGGATCTGAAATTCTGCTTCCGGGAAAAACGGCTGGGTGAATTTCCCCATGCCGCACGGATCCGCTGGCAGCAGCGGCGCGGCAAGCTGGCGGGCTTCCGCCAGGGCTGGCAGGAGGCACACGCAAACGCCCGATGAAAATCCTCGTCATTTCCGCGCTGTATCCGCCCCATTACTTGGGCGGTTATGAATTGCGCTGCCGTGACATCGTCGAGGCACTGCGTCTGCGGGGACATGAAGTGGAAGTCCTCACTTCCGATTACCGTTTGCCCACGGTCACCACCAGCGCACCGGAACCCAAGGTGGACCGGTCCCTGCGCATCCATGGCTTTTTTGGCAATCCCTGGCTCGATATCCGGCACCTGCGCGACCTGGAATTTCACAACCATAATCATCTGCGCGCCACCATCGCCCGGGTTAAACCGGATGTGGTCCATCTCTGGTCCATGGGCGGGCTGTCCAAATCCTTCATTTTCACGCTCGCCCGGCTGGACGTGCCCGTGGTGTATGACGTTTCCGACCACTGGATTGCCCGCAGCATGAAGGCGGATGTCTGGCTGGACTGGTGGAACCGGAACAATGCCTCCCTGCCCGTCCGCTGCCTCCGCCTGCTCTGGTCCCTGACCGGTCGCCGCGAGGCTTGGGACCAAATCGCACCCACCAACCCCATCCGGCATGCCCGCTTTCCCCGGATTTATTTTTGCAGCGCCGCTATGCGGGAAATCACCGAGCGCGCCGGGTTCCCCGTCGGCCATGGCACCGTGATTCATTGCCCCGTGGACACGGTGAAATTTCAGGGTGAGCCGCCGCCAGCCGACCGGCCTGTGGTGAAACTGCTTTACGTCGGGCGCGTCGTGGAAGACAAGGGCGTGATGACGGCCCTCCGGGCCATGCTGGAATTGAAAGGAACGTTCGCCGGAGAGCTGACCATTTGCGGCCATGGCGATCCCGCCTACGAAGCCAAAATCAAACGGTTCGTGCTGGAACACGCCCTGCCGGTTCGGTTCATTTCCGCCGTGCCGGTGGAAATGCCCGAGATTTACCGGCAGCATCACGCTCTGCTCTTCACCTCCGAATGGGAAGAACCCTTTGCGCTCACCCCCTTGGAAGCCATGGCCTGCGGCCTGCCCGTGATTGGCACCACCACCGGCGGCAGCCGCGAACTGTTGCATCACGGAGAAAACGCTCTCACCTACACGGCGGGAAAACCGGAGGAACTTGCCCAACGCATCCGCGAACTGACGAACGATCCCGCCCTGGCCCGCCGGCTCGCCGTCACCGCCCTAAACGAATTGCCCCGCTTTTCCCAACCGGTCATCGTCGACCAGATTGAAAAATATCTGGCAGACACCATCGCCGGCTGGCAGCCCTGTCCCCCACCCCGTTTTGACGCCCCATGAATCCCCGCTTTACCATTGATGGCAGCCCGGCCCTGGAATCGCATCTTGCCCAAACCTGCGATCAAGTGCTGGCGGGCGTGCGCCAGCTCGTGCCCGCCGCCCAACTGGATGGCGTGTTGCTCGGCGGCGGCTATGGGCGCGGCGAGGGTGGCGTATTGAAAACGCCGGCCGGCGACCAGCCCTACAACGACCTTGAGTTTTACGTCTTCCTCCGTGGCAATGCGATTCTCGCGGAACGAAAATACCGCCTCCCGCTCCATGAGTTGGGGGAAAGCCTTTCGCCGGCCGCCGGATTGGAAGTGGAATTCAAGGTGCTTACACTCGACAAACTGCGCCGCAGCGGACCAAGCATGTTTTACTATGATCTTGTGGCCGGCCACCGCTGGCAGCAAGGCGACGACACGTTGCTGGCCGGTTGCGAACAGCATCACGATGCCGCCCGCATTCCGCTGTACGAAGCCACCCGGCTCCTGATGAACCGTTGCTCCGGTCTGCTCTATTCCGCCGAACGGCTGGAGCGACCGGTTTTTGGTCCGGAAGAAGCCGATTTTATTGGCCGCAATCTGGCCAAGGCGCAACTGGCTTTCGGCGATGTTCTGCTCACGGCCCACGGCCAATACCATTGGAGCTGCCAGGAGCGCCACCAGCGACTCGCCCAATGGTGCGCCGCCCTCGCGCCGGAAAAAAATTCTTTCCCAGCGGAGACTGCCTTGAAAATTCTGGCCCAGCATGAAACCGGCGTGGACTTTAAACTCCATCCGCGCCGGTCCACCGAGTCCCGCGAATCCCTCGCCGCCCGGCACCAGGAATTATCCGCCCTCGGCCAAACCCTCTGGCTCTGGCTGGAAACCAAACGGCTGGGCAACGCCTTTGCTTCCGCCCGCGAGTACGCCGCCACCCCGCTCAATTTGTGCCCGGAAACCTCCGGCCTGCGCAACCGTCTGGTCAATGCCCGCGCCTTCGGTGTCGGCGCCCTGACCGACGCCCGCTATCCGCGCGAACGGCTCTTCCGCGCCCTGGCCCTCCTGCTCTGGGAGCCGGCGGCCCTGACCGGGCTTCGCGGCCTGGTGCAGTCGGCCCTGCGCACCACCGCTGGTGACCGCCCCGGACTGACCGCCGCCTATGCCGGTCTGTGGGGAAGATTTAATTAGCATCAGATCATGAACACAACCAACGTAACCATTGTTTCCGCCTGCGACCGGAAGTTCCTTTGGGGCGCCTACCTCCTGGCGGCAAGTTGCGCCAAATATTTGCCGCAAAACCCCGTTCACATCCTGCAAACCGGATTCACGGAAGAAGACAAAACTCTGCTTTCGCAATTCCCCAACGTCAAGGTTCTGACCCTCGAGGACAACGACCCCCGCAACGTCGCCAACCGCAAATCCGAGGCCTTGTTGAGCGCGGACACCGAATTCGTAGCCTGGATGGATGCCGATTGCATGGTCATCGGCGACATCTCCAGTTTTCTGCACCCGCTGAACGGCGAACTGATGATGCGCATGCGTGAACCCTGGGAAAACGCCTGGGTCTGGCGTAACCATTATGCTCCCGGCGAAAAGCAGGGCGGTCTGCCCAAATCCGTACTGGATAAATGGCGTGCCGATGTCGGACAATTGCAAACCCCGCTGGTGGACACCACCTGCGTGACCAATTGCTTCGTGCTGCATCGCCGGCATCTGGATTTTATCCGCCAGTGGAAATCCCAAATTGCCAAGGTCATTCCGCCCGCGCACGCCGGCGTGGTGGACAACCGCAATCCCGCTTATTTCATGACCGACGAATCCGTCATGAGTTCCCTGCTGGCCTTCTCGAACATCGCGCCGCCCATCAGCGAATTCCGCATCGACCGCGAGCGCGCCCGGCATGTCGCTCATTTTGGCGCGAACCCCAAACCCTGGGTCGGCTGGCGTCTGCGCATCTGGTACTGCCACGCCCCCATCATGCAGTTGCTGGACTGGGCCCGCGCCTCCGGGTACAAGACGCCGCCCATTCCCTGGAGCTTGGATCCCAAGAACCGCATACCCGCCTATCTGCGCGCCCTGGCGATTGACGCCAAAACCCGCGTCCGTTCCGGCGGCGGCAAAATTCTGCGGATCTTCGGGTTAAGGAAATGATTCCGGCCGGGGCAAAGCAACACCATCCATTAGAATAAAGAAAACCGCTAGACCTGCATGATCAGAAATCATTGACCTTTATGGCTCAACATATTACCGGCACGGGAAAAGGGGAAGCCGGCCCGGAAGGCGATAAAAACCCTGTCAAATCAGGGTGGCAGCGACTTACAATATTATCAGACGCCGCGGCCTTTTTGATAGAATACTCATTTTTCGCCGTCTATAATCCACGCAGAAATTTATTTTCTTCCATGGCCACCTGATCATGCATACCGCTCACATTCTCCGCAAATATGACCCCCTTGAGTGGGGCGGTACGGAGACCGCCGTGCTGCGATTGCTGGATGGGTTGCGCTCGCAGAACGTCGGTGCCACGGTGTATTGTCCCCGTCTCAAGGTTGAGCGCGAGCAGGACCCGTTTGTGACGGCCGGCATCCAGGTCCAACGCTTTAATTCCTTCGTGCCCGTGCTGGGCATCTCCGCCGATCAGCGGGAACAGCTCGTCCGTTGGGGCGGCAACATCATGTCCTTCCAGCTCTACCGGCAATTGATGAATGATCCGCTGGATGTCATCCATACCCACGCGCTCAACCGGCTCGCCGGGGTGGGCCTCATGGCCGCGCGCCGGCGCAATCTGCCGCTCGTGGTTACCATTCACGGCGGTGCCTTGGATCTGCCGGGAGAAGTGGAATCCAAACTCACGGCCCCATTGCGCGGCGGCCTCGAATGGGGCAAAATCATCGGCCTGCTTATTCAAAGCCGCAAGGTGTTGGAAAAGGCCGATGCCATCCTCGCCTGCAACCCGCGCGAAGTGGAGTTGCTCAGCCATCGCTATCCCCAACAACGGGTGCTCCTGCAACAGCACTCCGTCCCGGCGGCCAACTATGCCAAAGAATGCCGGAGCGTCGCCCGACAGGCGTTCCCCTTGATCACCCAGCGGGAGGTGATCCTGTGCGTGGCCCGGCTCGACCCGGTGAAAAACCAGCTTTGGCTCGTGCAGCAACTGCCCGCCATGCTGGCGCAGCATCCCAAGGTGCTGCTCGTCCTCGCCGGCCCGGACACCAGCCAGGGTTATGGCGATCAGGTCCGTCAGGAAGTCGAACGGCTGGGACTGAAAGAAAACGTTCTTTTCACCGGCCCGCTCGAGCCGGGCAGCGACTTGCTGGTGGGCCTGATGCAAGAGGCTAAAGCCATGCTGCTGCCCTCCACCTCGGAAACGTTTGGCCTCGCCATTCTGGAAGCCTGGGCCGCCGGCACCCCTATCATCTCCTCCCGAACGTCTGGCGCCAGTTCACTCATCAAGCATCAGGAAAACGGCTGGCTGTTTAACCTGGACCAGCCGCGCGACTATCTCGCGGCCCTGAAAGAAGCCCTGGCCGGCGACGATGACACCCGGCGCGTGATTGACACCGCCCGCACCCTGGTGCGCAGCACCTATGACACTGTGGTCGCCGCCGCCCGGGTGAAACGCCTTTATGAGGAATTGAGCGCCGGCAAAAAAAACGGTAAAAGATCCGCATGAAATACGTGATCATTCGCGACGACGACACGTGCGCGGTCACCCCCGTCGCCTGCCTTGAGCGGCTGTATCGTCCCTTTCTTGATCGTGGACTGCCGGTGAACCTCGCTGTCATTCCAAATGTAAACACCCGCGCCACCTTTTCCGATGGCAAGGAGGAAGGTTTTCTCTGTTTCAAAGGGCCCAACGAACCCGCGCACCGCCCCATTGGTTCCAATCCCGAGCTGCTCGCCTATTTGCGCGCCAACCCCGGCTTTAAGGCCTTGCACCACGGGTATGAACACAACTATCTGGAGTTCGACCAGCAGGATCCCGCCAGCATGGGCCACAAGCTGGATGAAGGCCGCCGTTATTTCGAAGCCGCCGGGTTCACGCCGCCGCAAACCTTCGTCGCCCCCTACGACCAGCTGTCCCGCGCCAGTTATCGCGCCGTTGCCCAGCGTTTTCAACTGCTCTCCACCGGCTGGTTTGAACTGCCCAAACTGCCCCCCGAATGGTGGCCACAACTCATCCTGAAAAAGGCGCTCAAGCGTCCCCACTGGCGGGCCGGCGACCTCACCATGCTCTCCCATCCCGGCTGCCTGCTCTCCTACCGAAAACCGCTGGACTCCATGCTGCCCACCATTCAAAAAACGGTGTCGCAAAACTATCTGACCGTGCTGGTCACGCACTGGTGGGAATATTTTTTTCAGGGCCAGACCAACGAAGCCTACATTGCGGTCCTGCATCAGACCGCCGCCTGGCTGGCAAGTCAGCCGGATATCCAGGTAATCCCGTTTTCCGCCATCGAAGATCCCGGCAGCCCCATCCTGCGCCGAGCCCTCCGGCAGTGAAGTGCTTTGAAGTCGGCCTTACTTTGCCACCGGGGCCGGCAGAAATGGCCGCACCCGCCGGATCAATTCCTGATAGCCCACCGCATTGAAATGCAGTCCATCCGCCCGGAATAATTCCGGCCGGGGCTTGCCAGCCGAATCGAGTGGTATTGACCAGGCATCCACATATTTCAGCCCGGGCGCCTGCCGCACATATCCTTCGATCAAACGGTTCATTTCCTTTTCTTGATCCACTTCCTTCCAACGGGCCACGCTCGGATTCCACGCAATGTAAACAATGACCGTGCGGGGCAATCGGGTACGGACCTTGGCCACGAAATCCTTGAAATCCGCGAACACCCGCGCCGGTGTTTTTCCCGCCCAGAGATCATTGCCGCCGGCCCGGATAAAAACCATGCTGGGTTCATAGGGAAAAATGATCCGGTCGGCAAAGTGAGTCGAATCTTCCAGCTCGGAACCGCCGAACCCGCGGTTGATCACATTTCGGCCGGGAAAATCCTGCGGCAGCGACTTCCAGAACCGTATGGTGGATGAACCGATGAACAAAACGCCTCCTTTAGGCGGCGGATTCGTCCCGTCCATCCGCTCGAAGGCGCTGATCTCGTTTTCCCATTGCGTAAAATCATGCTTCGCCCCAGGGCCCGCCAATGATTGACCCGGCCGGGACAACACCAGCAATACCAGCGCCATGAGCCAGACATATTTCCTAACCGGTTGATGCAATTGCATGCGAGTGCCAAGTCTAAGTCATCACCGGCTCTTGTTTAAGCAAATTCCCGCCCTCGGTCACCAACGGCATTGCCGGAACTATTTACTAAAGGAATCACCTAGGTGCGATATTCGGAATGCCTTATCAGAAAAAGTACCATCCCTATTGAACCCGCAGGTGAAGTGTTTACACTCCCGGCATAACTCGGAAGTCGAAATGATAAATGACAGTTCATATCCGGCGGCCCGGCGGGCGTCAGATGCATTGATTTGATTTGCATATGAATGACGATTCTCTCCCCTTGCCATCGCCCACCGATTTGTTTCACACCAATCCGGCGGCCGTTATTTTCACCGTCGCTTTTGTCCTGATTTTTTTGGCACCCTGTATTTTTATGTCACAGTAATCATGCGCCGGCGGGTCCCCAGCCGGCGGAAGTCCTTCCAGTCCGTACGCGATGCCGTTGACTATTCCAAAAGGGTCAAAAAGTTTTTCCAGCTGGTTGCCGATGAACGGGCGGGCAAACCCAAGCCCGTCCCCCCCTACAAACCCTTGACCGCCGGCCTGCCTCCCCGCCGGGATGATCCAGCCCCCGCCAGCCCCGTGGTCGCCAAAGACGAATCGCCCAAGCCCTGAAGCCGGTTCCTGGCCGATCGGGATTGTGGTCACATCACCCGGTCCACCAATTTATCTCCCGCAATGAATCGCTGAAAATTGTCCAGAAAATGGCGTACCAATGTTATCGTTTCACCGGCATGACCGCCCGCAATATGCGGCGTTATGAAACATTTCGGCTCCCGCCATAATGGATGATCGTCCGGCAGCGGTTCCGGCTCCGTCACATCCAGCCACGCCGCCCCCACCTGGCCGGATTGCAGTCCCGCCAGCAAAGCGTCCTGGTCAACCGTGGTACCCCGGCCAATATTGTAAAACACTGCGCCCGGTTGGAAACTGGCAAAACGGCTGGCATCGAAAAACCGCCGGGTCTCCCCGCTATCCGGCAGAATATTAACCACGTGATCTGCCTCTGCCAGCGCGCCGGCCAGCCGGTCCTGGCCGATGACCGGCACCTCTTCATCGCCTCGGGCCTTCCGGCGATAAGCCAGCACCTGCATCCCCAATGGCGACAGCATCGCAGCCAGCCGCCGGCCAATCGCTCCATACCCCAGAATCAGCACCGTCTGCCCCCGCAAGGGCACACAGGCACTGCGTAGGGCCGTCCACCCGGCCGTGCCGTTGGCCACTCGCGTCTGGAGCGCCCGCGGCAACTGCCTCGCCTGCGCCAGCATGAAACTCAATGCCTGCACCGCACACGCCTCGCTATAGGCACCGGCACTATTCGTCACCACCAATTGCCGCCCGGCCGCCAGCGCCCGGAATTGCGGATTGTCATACCGGGTAATGCCCGATGAACTGACGTGCAGCCATTTTAAATCCGGCGCCTGGGCCACCGATTCCGTGGCCGGCTGGCCAAATGCCACCTCCACCGTGGCAAATTGCGGATCCCATTCCGCCTTCGCCAGCACCGAGGTCACCGGCCGGGCGGGAAAAACCAGTTCATGTCCGGCCGTGCCCGCCCGCAATAATTCCAAAACCTCGGGGGCCAGCGCAAAGTCTACGTAAATTCGCAGTTTACTCATAATCGCCACCACCATAATCCAACCCCGAAATTAGTCCAATGCCGGCCGTGAATTACCATCACCGCAGGGTAATCTTGTAGACCACCGCAATGTCATTTGGCTGTTTCGCCGGTTGCTGGATGGCCAGAGCCTCTCCGGTTTGCGCCCACTGAATCGCCTCCTTGCTGCCCAACAGCTCAATCTTGTCGATCGGATGGTCCAGAAATTGCGCTGCCCTGCCCAGTGAAGTGATGCTCACCCCGTTCGTCGGCCAGCCCAGTTCAATCGCATAGATGACGCTGCCCTTGCTCGTAAACCGGAAATCTGCCGCTGAATACGGCTTGCCTTTGCCCTCGTTGAATCCTTGCGCCGTCAGCTTCGCCCCGGCACTCGCCGGGCCTTCACCAAACACTTTCCACGGCCGCGTCCCCAAAATGCTCTCCTTGTTCACGGTCATCCAGTCGGCAATCCCCTCGACCACCCGGCGTTCCTTCTCGTCAATCGTCCCATCACCACGCACGGGAATATTCAGCAGCAGATTCCCATTCTTGCTTACAATGTCCGCCAGCATGCGAATGACCGTCCGGGCATTCTTGTAGCCGTTTCGTTCGTACAATCCCCGGTCATAATGCCAGTTGCCGATGCACGTGTCCGTCTGCCACGGATGCGGTTCAATCTCATTGCTGGTGCCGCGTTCGATATCCCACGCCATGCACTGGCGCTGATCTTGATCCAGAATTTTTCCGAACAGCACCCCGTCATCCTCCCGGCCATGCCACCGGTTGTTGCTGTTGTAAAAATGCGCCGCAATCTGCAGCCCCGCATCGCTTACCGGCCACAGCGGCAGCGCCGTATCGTCAAAATAAATCAGGTCGGGATGATAATTGTTGATCAGGTCCGCCGTGCGGTTGTAAAACTTGTCGCAGTAGGCCTGGTCCGGCTGGCTCGCTCCGTTGCCCCAGTTCCATTGGGTGTGAATTTTGCCGGGATTGGTGCTGCCCTCGCTGCGCCAATGATTTTGGGCATACAAATCCTGCGGGTCAAGTCCCTCCCACCAAAGTCCTTTTCCATCCGCCTTCGTCAGCCGGCCGTCGTAATCCTGCGCCGGCTCATACCACGTCCACGCATGTGCCGCATGCACGCTTACCCCAAAGCGCAATCCATGCTTCCGGGCCGCCGCCGCCCAGCCGCCAATCAAATCCTTCTGCGGCCCCAATGCCACCGAATTCCACGGCTGGTATTTGGAATCCCAGTTGTCAAAATTGTCGTGGTGATTCGCCAGCGCGAAAAAATACTGCGCCCCCGCGCGCTCATAAAGCGCCATCAGTTTTTCCGGATCCCACTTCTCCGCCTTCCATTCGTGAATCACGTCCTTGAAACCGAAATCCTTTGGTGATCCATAATGGTTGGTGTGAAAACGGTATTGCCCGCTGCCCGTCTGATACATCGCCCGCGCATACCAATCCCCGTCCTCCGGCTGGCATTGCGGCCCCCAATGCGCCCAGATGCCAAACTTCGCATCCCTGAACCACTCCGGCACCTGATACTGCTTCAATGAATCCCAATTGGGGGCGAATTTCCCCTTCGCCACCGGCTCCGCCGATGTGTTCACCTTTACCGCCGGCACAAAATTAGTGCCTTCCGCCCGGGCTGCCGGCGCTGAAATCATACTGCTACCCGCCAGCAGGCCGCCTGCCAGCAACGTAAATTTCAACGGCTGTACCGGCACCCAATTTAAAATTATCTGGAAGTTCATGGAAAACGCGCGGCTACCCCGGTAGAAGATATGATCCACCCGGCAGCGGCGAATTTGAAAGATAAAACCGGCCGCCAGGGCTGTCACCAAAAACCTTAGGCCCAAACGGGTAATTCGGATGCTCAGCCCCGCCGGCGGATGGCCTGCATCGCTTTGCCCATCGCTTCGCGCAGGTCGTCCAGTCTTAACGGCTTGGTCAAAATGTCATTCATGCCCGCCTCCAGGCAAGCCTGCTGATCCTTGGGCATCACATTGGCCGTAAGAGCGCAGATGTAAGGCTTGCCCGGCAGGCCCCGCGTCTCGCCCATTCGCCGGATTTCACGCGTCGCCGAAAAACCGTCCAGCTCAGGCATGTACAAATCCATGAAGACCAGGTCGTATAGCTTCGCCTGCACCGCCGTTACGGCATCGCGGCCGTTTTCCGCCGTGTCCGCCGAATATCCCAGCAGGTTCAACATTTTCAATGCCAACACCCGGTTCATTTTCACATCTTCCACCAGCAGAATATTCAACGGCGCGCCCAAACCCTTGTTGACGGTCAGGTTTCCGCCGGCCTGCGGTCCGGGTGCGGCCGGCCGTGCCGGCAGGGTTTGTGGCACCAATTCTGTCGGGATCGTGAAAGTGAATACCGAGCCCTTCGCCGGACTGCTCTCCACCCAGATTGTTCCGCCCATCAATTCCACCAGGTTTTTGCTGATGGCCAGGCCGAGGCCGGTGCCCCCTTTTTTACGGGTGGTTGAACTGTCTACCTGACTGAATGGTCTGAACAATACCTGCAGCTTGTCCGCCGGAATGCCCTGCCCCGTATCCGACACGCTAAATTGTAGAAAGGAACGCCCGCTTGCTTCCGCCAATTCCCGGGTGATCCGCACGATGATGGATCCGGCATGGGTAAATTTGGCTGCGTTGCCAATCAGATTGACCAGGATCTGCCGCAGCCGGGCCGCATCGCCCAGAATAAATCTAGGCACTTCCGGCGCAATGATCACGCTCAGGCTCACCCCCTCGCTGACCGCCGGAGTGCAGACATTCACCGCGTATTCCATGGAGGGACGCAATTCCATGGGCTGCATGTCCAGTTTGAGCTTGCCCGATTCAATGCGCGAGTAATCCAGAATTTCGTTGATGATCACCAGGAGCGACTCGCCGCTGTGGGAAATGGTATTCACATACTCCGTCTGCTCCTCCGTGAGCGGCGTCTTCGCCAGCAGATTGGTGAATCCGATCACCCCGTTCATCGGTGTGCGAATTTCATGGCTCATCACCGCCAGAAATTCGCTCTTGGCGCGGTCGGCCGATTCCGTCGCCTCCTTCGCTTGGCGCAGTTGAATCGCCGCCATGTCCCGTTCCACCAGCAAGCCCGCCAGCTCATTGACCCGCGCCTCCAGTTTCTGGTTGGTGTCAATAATCTCGCTCCGGGCCCGCTGCAAACCTTCCCGTGCGCCCGCCAGTCCCGAGGCGCCTTGGGCGATTTCCTCTTGCAGCCGGTTGAAACTCTGCGCCATTTCGCTCAGCTCATCCTTGGAATTGACGGCCACCGGCTGGTAGTCCACCCGTGCATGCGCCGCCGCCAGATTGCCCCGGCCCAGCGCCTCCATTGCCCGCGTAAATTCCGCCAGCGTTCCTGTCGTCAGCCGGTTCGCCGCCTTGGACACCTCCACCGCCGAGTGCGCAATCATCCCCGGCAGCACCAGCCCGACGGTGATGGTTAGCATGGCCACGGCCACAAAAATATCCGCCAGCGCCGCCAGCAAGGCGCTTTCCTTGGTGCTGACATTGCGAACTGCGGCCAGATAACCCGCCCCATCCAGCAATAACACCAGCAACATCGCGCCAGTGAGTTTGATATGCAGCGTCCGGGCGATGCCCGGCAAGCCCTGCTTGCGCCGGTCCGAAAATTTCCGCCACGCATACAGCGCCGCCCCCGAATACGCAAACGCCAGCCCAATCAGGACTGTTGCCAGCCCAAATTGTTGAAAACCCAAGATGCAGGAAATGCCCCACAGGATCGCCGCTAGCAAACCGATCGCAATAAAACCGCGCGGCGCCCGGTACGGCCGCTTCATTTGCGGCTGATCCCGGCGCAACAGCCAGACCGCCACGTTCGGCATGCCAATGCCGATCAGATAGGTAAAATTCGCCGAGGCCACCAGCCAGATCGGATCCCCGATCAGCAAAAACCATATGGAAAAACCCGCCGTCAGCAATGTGGCCACCCAAGGTGCATCCCCTTTGTCCCGCCGCCCCAGAAATTCCGGCACTAGCCCGTCATCCGCCAATTGCGAAAGCGTACGGGCCGCCCCCGCCAGCGGTTGCAGCGTGCCGTGGAACATGTTGAACATCATGAACCAGATCGCCGCCGACTTCGCCAAATTGCCAAACACCGGCGCAAAGGTCGGCCCCAGCACCATCATCAAATCCTTGCCCAGCGCATCCGATCCGAGCGCTCCCAGCCAGACCACCGGTAAAACCACAAAATAGATCGACGCCATGAATGCGCTCGCCCAAAGCGCCCGTTTGACATTCTTTTCCGGATCCTTCGTTTCCCCCACATGACACGTCGCCGCCTCAAATGCCGGCGCCGCAAATCCAATCAAATACAAACCCGCCATCGCGCTGGAAACCGCTCCAAACCAGCCGGGAAATGGCACCGTCAGGTGAAAATTCATCGATTGATGCCAGTCCACTTTACCCGCCAGTATCGGGGCCAGACCGGAAACAAACGCCAGTCCGGCCGACACCGTGGCCATCGGCAGCGCCACCCGCCCCACCCATTTTACGCCGGCCAGATTAACGCCGGTGAACATCAGCACAATGCCAATGGCCATCACATTTACCGGAATCTGGGGAAGGTACCATTCATGAATGGCGGCCGCCGAAAGCAACGCGGTGAGACCGCAGGTAGGTACCCAGCCCCACCAATAGCAAACCCCCGTCAGATTGGCCAAAACCGGGCTATATGGTTTGAAAGCCTCGGCACAGGTTGCCGCAATGCCGCCCACCCGGTTCGGATACATCAGCACCAGTTCCAGCCAGCCTGGCGCCGCCGCCCAGCTCAACAGCAATCCGAGGACCAATAGCGGTACCGCTGCACTGCCCTGACCCGGGATCGGATCCTGCCCCACAAATAACGCGGCAATCAGAAACAGACTCTGGTTGCTGCCCCCCATCGCCATGGCCGTCGTGCTCAGCCACCCGAGGACACGTGGATGCGGCCGCGGCTCAGAGCCGTGTCCGTTTGATTTTTGCGCAACGTCCATAAATCCCGGCTGATTATTTGCTGAAACCCAGCAACAGTTTAGAGCCGGCGCCCTATTTATTTTAAACCCCACAGCTTGAGCGTTTAAAACAATTAATTTGAGATCCGGAAATCCAAAACAAATTTTCCCCGTACCAATCAAAGGGCATTCACCTTGAATTGTCTAGTGAAAAAACATCGCCCGCTAAACCGCTCTATCAGGAGATAACCACACACCTAATCACAAGCAGATGATTAATATTTGCTTCGTTATGTTAAAAGCATCAGCCCATCAGCCCGCCTATTCCAATTTCCAGACAATCAAGTATACCGGCCCTGTAACTAAATTTGGCATTTGCCCGGTCAATCCCTCGCCCGGTGAGGAGGCTATCGCCAGGAAAACCAATGGCGTCTCAAAACCGGAGGGTGGTCTGGAGAATAAACGCAGTGGCATCCGGCACGGCCGCCGAGCCGCCGGGATGGAACACATACTGCACACTGGGTTGGAGGGTCCACCAAGCGGTGAGTTGGGCCTTGTAGGAAAGTTCCACGACCCCCTCGTAATCGACGGGCACGAAGCTGCCGGGCGCCATTTCATCGATCTCCTGTTCGGCCTGCCGGATGCCGCGGCTGAACTGAAGATAGGAGGCGGCGAGGGCAAGCGTGTCCCAGCCGCGCGAGGGAAACGGGCCACGCGCAACGAGGCCCGCATCAAATTCGAGGTCAGTGAGGCCGCGGTCGGGCGGCCCGCCGAGTGCGCGAGCAAAGCCCACCAAACCGCGCTGGGCCGGATCAGCTTTGCCATGGGAGAGCCAGAGTTGTTGTTCGGCCACGAGGTAAACCCCGTAATTGCCGGTGTGTTGAGCGGGGTTGGGGTTCAGTCCGGCCGCGTAGTACACGCCGTCGTGCGCGTCGGTGAACTGGCTGGTATGGTAATAGGCGCCCAGTTTCAAAGTGCCGCCCGGCGCCGGGTCGTTGGTGCCGGGATGCCGCCGCCACCCGGTTTCGAGATAGACGAGGGCCCCGTCCTGCCGGTTGATTTGAAAGCGGGTGCCGCTGTAGGATTGGTCCGGGGTGCCGTCGTAGAGGCCCGCTTGCAAGTAGTGCTCCGGGTTGGGGGTCCAGTCCAGTACGGCCCCGGGCGTAGCCACCGGGGTGGTGGCCAAACCCCGGCCATTGGCGGGAAACCCGGGAACATTAAAAACATTGTAAGCAAGTGACGGGTAAAGCCAGGTCTGGTTCAGGAGCGTGAATTGGCCGAATCCGTTGTAGTATTCCGGTGCCAAAAAATCGGAATCCACCGAGAGCCGGCCGAAGCGAAATGAAAACTTGTCGTTGAAAATTTTTTGCCGGTAGGACAGCTCCCACAGCCGGAAGGCATTGTCGAAGTCGAGCAGGTTCACCCGGTTGTAATCGCCCGAATAATTGGGCGAGAACGGCTTTTCTCCGTGCAGCAGCAGGCCGCTGACATGCAGCGTGCCCCCGTGATAGCCCAGCAGTTTTTCAGAATCGAGGTCCAGCGTGCCCAACACCGCCCCCTGGTAAACGGCACCGGTGCGCAGGCCGCCGGCGAGGTTGTCCGGCATGGACCCGGCATAGAAAAGCTCCAAATCCACGCCCCGCCGGGAGAGGTCGGTGCGGAGTCCGTCCCAGTCGCCAAGCATGTAATCCTGGTTGGCCCAGCGAAGGAACTGGTTTGTGACAGTCACGTCCGCGGCCCGGGTGGCACCTGTCAACATCCCCCACATCGCCATGAGGAGGCAAGTCACGAATCTCAGGGGGAAGATACGGGCCGGGCAAATGAGTTTGGCGGTGCAATGCCTGAAATTTGTAATCATAGGGGATACGCTTGATGGATTATGGTGGTGGCGGCCGTCATCAACCTGGCGCCCTATGAAATGGGTGGATTAATCCGGTCGGCGGCGGCCCGCAAAAAGCTGTTGAGTTCACCTGGGCGGACCGGCTTGCTGAGGCATTCGTCCATGCCGACAGCGAGACATTTTTCACGATCCCCTTTCATGGCATTGGCGGTCACGGCGATGATGTAAACCGGCCGCGTGCCGGCGGGTTCGGCGGCTTCAAGCAAACGGATTTCGCGGGTCGCCTCGTACCCGTCGAGGACCGGCAACTGACAGTCCATGAGGATGACGGCCGGCC
>CAIJGS010000344.1 GCA_903820285.1 uncultured Verrucomicrobia subdivision 3 bacterium
ACCCGACCCCGACGACGAGGGTGAACCCATATAACCATCACCATACAACCCGCCTTATGGCTATCTTTCCGAATTTCAATGCGCGTGAACCATCCACTCGTCTGGCCAACACCAAACGCTGGAACCGTTTCCCCCTCTACCTGTCCCTCGCCTGCGGGAGCGGGAGAGGGTGGCCGAGAGGCCGGGTGAGGGTAGTGGGGAAGTTTCACACTTGTCGGGAAGAGGGCCGGGGTGAGGGCGAGCGTCACACTAACTTGTGTATGAAGCACCAACTCAATTCCATCGCAGGTGAACCTTTTAAACGATCACCATCAACCTTGATTTCCGGTCAAAAATCCCAGTAAATCCAACTAAATCAAGGTAAATCCAGAATCGAATAAAGCTACTGATAAGACCATTTCTAATCCTTCCGGTCGGTCCCGAAAATTCGGCGAACCCACCGCCCCGTAGCGCCGAATGGCATTCGGCCGTATCGCCGGCTTGGTGGCCGTCTGCATAGACCCTGCGTGCCGACCTCAATGGACCATTGGAAATTGAAAATTAAAAATCTATTTGGCCCCGCTCATCAGCGCCACCAGCGCCCGATGATCCGTCTTGCCCGTACCCAGCTTGGGAATCTCCGCCACCACCTTGATCTCCCCCGGCGCACTCAGACTCGTCAACCCGGCGGCTTTGACCGCATTGCGCACCTCGTCCAAGGTCAGCTTTGGTTCATTCGTCACCGCCACCAGAGCTTCCCCCCGCGCCTCATCCGGCCGCGCCATCACGGCGATCTGGCAGCGCAGACCGTACTGCGGAAAAGCCCCGGCCAGCGCATCCTCCACCGCCGACAGACTCACCATCTCCCCGCTCACCTTCGCAAAACGTTTCAGCCGCCCAAGAATGTGCAGGTACCCTTGCTCATCCACGCTCACAATGTCACCCGTGTCATACCACCCGCCCAGTGCCTGGAAAGTCGCATTTGCCTCGGAGTTCAAGTAGCCCTTCATCACATTCGGCCCCCGTACAAAAAAGCGCCCGCCCCCGGCCACTCCTTCCACCGTTTCCAGCCGGTACTCCAAACCGGGCAGCAACCGCCCCACCGAACCATAGCACGGCTCCAACGGCGTGTTCACACTCAGACACGGCCCACACTCCGTGGCCCCGTAACCCTCCAGAATGCGCACACCAAAACGCTGCGCCCAGGTCACCATCGTGGTCTCCTGCACCTTCTCGGCCGCCGCAAACAGATACCGCAGACTGCGAAAATCGTAAGGCTGGGCCTTGCGCGCATAGCCGTTCAGAAATGTATTCGTGCCCAGAAATACCGTGCAGTCCTGTTCGTAAACCAGCGACGGAACCAGCCGGTAATGCAGCGGCGAAGGATAAAGAAACACATAGATGCCCCGCACCAGCGGCAGCAATGTCCCGACCGTCAAACCAAAACTGTGAAACAGCGGCAGACAGTTGAACAGCCGGTCATTCCCCGTGAGATCCGTCACCGCCAGCATCTGGCGGATGTTGGCCAGCAGATTCCCGTGCGTCAGCTCCACTCCCTTCGGTACGCCTTCCGAGCCACTCGTAAAAACAATCACCGCCGTGTCACTGGCCTTGGCCGGACTGCGCAAAGCCGTGCGTGGCCCAAGCACCTGCCGGACCAGTGCCAGAAATTTCCGGCCAGCCGTAATCTCCTTCCGCACGTCTTCCAGGTAAACCAGCCCGATGCCGGCCGCCAGAAACGGCGCCGGATCCAGCCGGGCACGTTCCAGAAAAGCCCGCGAAGTGACAATCTGTTTCAAGCCGGCCAGTTGCGCGCATACCAGCATCACCGCCGGCCCGGCGGAATAGTTCAGCAGCGCCGGCACCTTCCCCAGACTCCACAAAGCCAGCAGCACCACCGGCGTCGCAGTGACATTCGGCAGCAACACCCCCACCCGCTCCCCCGCCGCCACCGGCCCCCGCAACGCCTGTGCCAGCACCCCGGCCCCCACCATTACCTGCCGGTAAGTCAGCGGCTTCAGCGTGGCATCTTCCAGGCTGATCTTCCCGGGCAAATCTCCGGCCGTGGCCGCCACCGCCGCCAGCACATTCACCGGCCCGCACGTCATCGCCACTTCAAATTGCTGCTGCACCATCCGGTCCCGCAGCCAGGCCGTCAATCGCACCCGGGCGCGGACCGCCCGTATGTCCCCCATTTCCGGCGCCAGCTGCACCGGGCTGAAATGCACCGACACCCGGGGAAACCATTTCTTCCGCTCCGGATTGGGCGAAAGCGGCAGCTGTTCCACCCCGCGCAAATAGGCCGTGATCACCTTGGCCTTGGTTTTGAAAATCAGGAAGCCCGTGCCATCAAACAATTTCATGAGGCTGCCCGTGCGCGACAGCCGCCCCTCGGCAAACAACACCAGCCGCCCGCCGCCCCGCAGATATTCCGCCATGCGCTTCACCGCGTAGGGCGAAGCCGTATCAATCTGAAACGTGTACCGGTTGATCATCACTTTCCGGTACAGCCAGTTGGTCTGCGCCGTGGTGCTCGAAACCGCAAACTTCCAGTCCTCCTCCAGACAGACCCAGAGAAACAGCCAGTCCAGCCAGGAAAGATGGTTCGGAATCAGCAGCACCGGGCCCGGCGTTTTCAACACCTCCGGATTGACCGCCCGGAAGCGGAACAGAACCCGGAGCAATATCCGGAAGCAGGTTTTCATAAAAGATGCGGGCGGGCCGGATTCCGGCCCGCCCGCATATGGTGAACCGGCGTTCAGCCGGATGCAATCACTTCGCCGTGACCTGGGCCGGCGCATTTGGCGCCAGCGAAACACCCATGTCCGCAAATTGGGTGGACAGATCAACCAGCGATTGCTTCAGCGGCACCGCGTCTTCCGCGGCTTTGTTGGCCGGAACCTTGATGGCCGCCAGGCCGTCCACCGTCAGATCCGTCGCCAGAAACTTCTGCACATCGCGCAGATCGGACATGAACGGCTTGAACGCCGCCTTGGTCGCGTCATATTGCCGGCCCATGCGGGTGAATTTGGCCGTGGCCTCGTCCTTGCGGTTCTCGCTGCGCGTGCGGATATCTTCGTTGCGAATGCCCGCCAGCTCCTTGTCCCACTCATCAAAATAGGCGGTCCCCTGGGCCTGCATGTCCTCGGCCTCGCTGGAAACCGCTTTGGCATTGTCGCCCAGGTCATTCACCGAGGTGTCAAAGGTCTTGAACTGCACCCGCAGGTCTGGCTGCGCATTCGTCATAAGATCGTTCAATGCGGCCAGCGAACGGTCAATCTGGTCGCTGCCCTTCGCCACCAGCGCGGCGGACTCGGTGAGCGCCGCCGAGGTGCTGGCGGCCTTGTTATAGTTGGCCGTGGCACAACCGGCAAATAAGCCGGTAGCCGCCACGCATAACGCCAGATTCCGAAGCGTTTGTTTGGTGATCATGTTTTTTGAATGGTGGAAAAATGGTTGAATAGTTTTCATACGGCCAGACTCTAAGCCTTGGCCGCAAATTACCAATGGGGTATAACCCGCCCAGTTCAATTTCAAATCTCAAATTTTGGGATTTGAAATTGCGCGTCAGCGGTTAGTCCCCGCCAGCGCTCCCAAAATGGCCTGCTGCACCGTCGGATTCGACAGGTTCCCCAAGTGCCCTCCCTGCGGAAATAGCTTCAGCTGGTCCGCCGGAAAAGTCGCCCGCAGCCAGCCCAGATCCTCGTCCGTCAGCAGAAAGTCGTTCTCGTTCGCAATAATCCGGATCGCCGGATTCGCCCGCAACCCCGCCTCATAAGTGCGCAGATCCCCGCCCTTTTTCAGCGTTTCTGCCACCGGTGTCGCCAGCCCTTGCGACTGGTAATACGGCACCGCAAACGATGCGAAATAGTCCCGGAACGAATACTGCAAGATTTCCTGATAGGCCGGATTCCGGCGGATCCCCAGCAAACGATGATCCAGCACCCCCTGATTATGCCGCTGCTGGCTGCTGTAAATCATGTCCCGCAGGGCAAACCGGAACACCAGGCCGACGAGAAACTGCGACTCAATCGCACTGAACGGCAGCGAGGACTGCGGCGTCAGCTTCGTCTGACTCAGTGCCGCCACCTTCAGAAAGGTGTTTTCAATATTCGTGGTGCGCTCTCCGGCCGGCCAACCCAGCGGAGCCTGGTAAAACTCGTCCAGCCGGTCCACCCCGTGAATCATCCGCACCGGCGGACTGATTGCCACATACCGGTCAAACTTCACCAGCGGGGCCGCATTTGTCGCCGCCGTACCCGCAATGTAAAGCACCTCCGCCGCCCCCATCGAATAGCCCAGCAACGTCTTCGTCCCCACCCGGCCCGGATACATGGCGTGCATATGGTGATCCACCGCCGTCAAGGCCACCTGCAAATCATGCCCGTCCACCGGCAGATAAGCCGGCAGCGCCGCCGTCGAAGCCTGCTCCATGAACTCCGGATTGAACGGACTGCTCACGCACACCGCCGAATAGCCGTGCTTGTAAACCAGCTCCGCCATCGCAATCGCCGTCTTCTCCATCCGGTGCGCCCCCAAACCCGGAATGATGTACACTACCGGCGCGTTCCCTGGTTGCAACCAATAGGTAAACTTTAAACTCTTTCCCGTCGCCGGCATCAATGCCGACGTGGTCCGCCCTTTATCCGGGAAAGTTGGATCCTGATAGGAAAAGAACACCGATTGAAGCGTCTCCAGCGAAACCGGGTCCTGTTCGCCTTTCACCTGAAAATCCGCCACCCGGTTCGCCCGCACAAACGTCCACGCATACTGCACCTCCGAATACGGATCCGCCTCCGACTCCGCAAACCGCACCGTTTCATCCACCGAATCCGACAGGCCGTTGTACATCACCGCATACGTGAAATAACTGTACGGACCCAGATACGTCAGCGGCTCTCCCGCCACCAATTTATAAGGGGAGATATAGAGCAGCGGATTCGCCGCCGTATCTGCCGCCAGCCCCACCGTATCGCGTTCGTTGCTCGGCCCAAAAATTGGCAGCATGATAAAACATCCCGGCCGCCAGCCCCACTGCCCGAATGTCTGGCCAAAATCCGCGTCCGACCGCGGAATCTGCCACCGCGTGCCCACATCAAAAAAGCCCAGCACCCCCACGGAACTGTTCACCAGAAAACCTTTGGTCTCATCCCGCGCCCCCCGCCATTTCTCCTGCAGCAGGTTGTTGATCAGCCGCCCCGGATACGTCAGATTCCGCCCAAAATTAGCAATGCCAGTACGCACCGGTTTGACGACGATAAACCGGTAAACCCGGCTCGTCGGCTGGATCACGCCTATCATGACCCCTTTGTTAAAACCCCACATCACCCGGTTAAAAGGCTCAATCGGATCCGGCACCGACGCCGGTAAAACCACCCGCTCCGCCGCCGCATTGGTCGCAGTCCCTTCCGCCTCCGCGCCCTGAACGGCCAGTAACATCGAAAACACTCCCGCCAGTGGCCAGGCCCAGCGGCCAACCGGTTTGAAAAAATTGCTCATAGCGTGCTTTTCCTGCCAGAAACTAACACCGGTTTAACCGCGTCGCCACCCGGACGCCATGAAATATCAACCGACTGCCCCCATCGTCTGCCGGCCGGGTGCCGGATACGGATCGCTTGTTCCACATCCTCCCGCCACTGGATCGGGATATGGATGGGAATAGGTTTTAGGAATGGGGGGTGCTCAGCCATGCCCGGAGCTAAGCAAGAACGGAAGCGCTTTGCCATGGGGTGTTTTCCCCATGGCCACCGGAATACGTGCTGGTTTCCCTTTTCTTATCTGTATCCACCGGCGGTTGAATCGTTCGTTCCGGCCTAAACAATCGTCAATTGCACACTGCTCTCAATAATCCCCGCGCCGATGGCATACCGTGTCAGCCCGGCCGTGTCGTGAATATCCAGCTTCTCCATCAGATGCTCCCGGTGCTTCTCCACCGTCTTGATGCCAATGCCCAGCTCGGCCGCCGTCTCCTTGTTCGCCTTGCCCTCGGCAATGAGCTGCAGCACTTCCATTTCGCGCGAGGTCAATTGGCCGATCTTCCGGTTCGGCAGCCCCGGCCGCCCACCGGACTGTGGATTGAGCCGGTCAAAATGCCGGGCAATGGCCGGACTGAAATAGGTTTTCCCCTTGCATACCTCCAGAATCGCGCGGCATACGTCCTGCGAAGAGGTCTGTTTGAGCAGAAAACCCACCGCGCCCGCCTCGGTGGCACTTTGCACATAAGCATCATCACTGTGCGCCGATAGCATTACAATTTTGATATCCGGCGTCGCTTTGATGATCTGCCGCGCCGCCTCCAGCCCGTTGAGCAAAGGCATGGCGATATCCATCAGGATGACAGCCGGCAGCAGTTTTTGCGCCAGCGTGACCGCCTGCCGGCCATCCGCCGCCTCGCCCACCACCTCGAATTCCTTCTCGAGTTCAAGCATTTTGCGAAACCCTTCGCGTACCACCATATGGTCTTCCGCCAGTAGAACCGTGATTCGTTTCATAAATGGGTGCCGGCCGTCGGGCCGGTGTTTAATTTTGCCTCCTCCGGGAAACCGGTCATTCCTGTTGTCGGCAAGGCTTCTGCCGCCAGCCCCACGGCTTCCTTCGGCATGGTTTTGACAATCCGGTAGGTTGGCTCGAAGATCATATCCCGGCCGCCGGCCAGAAACGATACTTTAAGCATTCCCTTATCCCGGCCCTTGGGAGTGACAATGGCATCAATCCGCCGGCACCGCCCCCGCTTTCCGCTGGTGGTGGCCGTGCCGGTAATGGGGGTCACCTTTCCCGCGCGGATTTCCGCCAGCGCGGCATCGGAAACCAGCATGGCTAGACGTCCCTTTTCGCTTTTGTAGAAATATGGAAACACTTTCACCCTGTAATCGCCCGTATAAGTCCCGTTAGTACGGCCAAGCGCGCCAATGGTAAGCGTGGCTTCGCCCGCCAGCACCGGCATGGAGCTCGGCTCAATCAGCAGAATGCGGGCTTCGCCGACGGTGTTGGTCGGCACCGGACTGGCCGTCACCTTGCCGCCCGGGGTGGCGGCCAGCAACAGCAGAAAAACGATCCGTTTCATGATCAATCAATTTCGGGCTTGCCGTCATCGCCCGCCCCGCGCGCCAGCTTGCCGGCGGGAATCTGGGCCGTGATGATGGTGCCTTTCCCCGGAGCTGAGACTATTTCCAAAAGCCCGCCGACCATCTCCAGCCGCTCCCGCATGCCCAGCAGCCCCAGTCGTTTCCCCCCCTTGGCATTGAGCACCTTTTCCACCGGAAAGGATTTGCCGTCGTCCTTGATTTTCATGCAGATGCCCGCGGGCAGTTTCTGAATGGAGATTTCCACGCGTCCGGCCTTCGCATGGCGCGCCACGTTCGTCAGCGCCTCCTGCGCCACCCGGTAAAGAGTGGTCCGGCGATCGTTGGCCAGCTCCTCCACCCCTGCAAAAACTTTGAGGTGAACATGAATGCGGGTGCGCTTGGAAAAGGCTTTTACAAAGGAATGCAACGCCGGTATGAGGCCCAAATCATCCAGCACCGCCGGCCGCAATTCCCGGGCAAACCGGTGGACGATGTCCACGGATTTGGTCACCAGCCGCTGGGTGCTCGCAATGTTTTGTTCCAGCCCCTTGGTGTTGATTGTCGCCGCTTTGGCCAGCGCGGCCAGACGCACATTGATCCCCGTCAGGGTCTGGGCTATGACATCATGCAATTCCCGGCTGATCTCCTTGCGCTCATCCTCCTGCACCGACAGTATCTGGCGCGACAACTGCCGTAGCTGCTCCTGCAAATGGTCCGACTGCGCCAGCAACTGCGAGTAATGGTGCTCACTCTTTTTCAGCGCCGCCTCCGCCGCCTTGCGCTGGCCAACCTCGAGACTTAATTCCAGGTTCGACGCCGCCAACTCCACCGTCCGCTGGCTCAGGATCGCAATGAATTTCCGCAGATAAACGGCCGCCTCTTCGGTGCTGTAATGGGTTTTCTCAATGGGCACGATCGCCAGGGCAAAGAAGTTCGCCGCCCGCCGGATCAGTGCCGCCCGCTTGCCCGGCGGGCAACCCGGCAGCAGATCGGCAATCAGGGTCTGTTCATGCAGCTTTGCCAGATCCAGCGTCTGCAACCCCGCAGCCAGCGCCTGGCTGCCTAACCCGCGCGCAGACTCCAGCCCCAAGCTCTGGCTTTGGCGCAGATGCTTCCGCAAGGCATTCTGATAAAGGCGCGATGAATTGAATAATTTGCGGTTCATATTTTTCCAAACTCCCGCGCCGCCCGACGTACCGATCGGGCAGATTTCGTCACCAGTCGCTGCGTACTGGCAATCTCCTGTTTGATCCCATTGGTATTTGTCCGAGATTCCTTTTTCAGGGTCAGCAGCCGGACATTGATGCCCAGCAAAGTTTGGGCGATTTCATCCTGTAGCTCATGGCTAAGTTGCCGGCGCTCCTCTTCCTGAGCTGCCAGCACTTGATGCGTCAACTCTCGCAAGCTTTCCTGCAGGTGCAGCGATTCCCGCAATAGTTTGGCGTAATGTTCGCCACTCAATTTCAGCGCCGCTTCCACGCTTTGGCGCCGGACGATGTCCTGCTTCAGCTGGAGATTCGTCGCCGCCAGCTCCAGCGTGCGCCGGTTCAGCGTCTCATTCAGCCGGGCCAGATCACTCTTGTTCTGCCGGGCCGCCCGGTGCGTTTCCACAATCGGGGTGATGGCC
>CAIJGS010000345.1 GCA_903820285.1 uncultured Verrucomicrobia subdivision 3 bacterium
AATGATGCTGGCTACCAGATCTGGGCTGCTGCCATTGAACCGAAGCTGAAGGAATTGCTCGGGGAGAAGTAAGGGGGCGGGAAATTTGTTGGTGTTGCGCCGCCAGTGCCGCCGGAGCGAGGCTGTGTCGAAGACCAGCCGCAGCAATGTTCGCCATGCCATATGCTATGGCAATTCGGCCGGCTGATTCGTCAGGTTGTGGAGGGGGGGCGGCTGAAGCCGCAACACCAAGCTTTAAACCTCGCCGGATTACTCCACACGCCAGATGCTGGCCACGCTGCTGCGGCTGGCTTTCAATACAGTGGCGCTTCGCCCAGGAGAGCGGGTAGGCGGATTTTGGTCGCCAAAGCATCCCGTTTGTTGCATAAAGGGGCTAGGGATATGATTTCAGCCGTTCAACTTACCAAACGTTTTGGCACGCAACTGGCCGTGGACGGCCTGTCATTTGAAATTCCAGGCGGCCAGATTGTCGGCTTCCTCGGCCCGAATGGGGCCGGCAAATCCACCACACTGAAAATGCTGACGGGGATGATCGCTCCCACGAGCGGGTCAGCCACGATTGCGGGGTTTGATTTGCTGACGCAGACGCTGGAGGTCAAAAAGAATGTCGGTTTTGTGCCGGATTCGGGTGCGGTGTTTGAATCGCTGACCGGGCTGGAATATCTCGAAATGGTGGCGGCGCTATACGGCATTCCGCAAAATGCGGCACGGCTGCGCATCAAACAATTCATCCAATTTTTCGACCTGAGCTTTGAGACCCTTACGGACAAGCTGCTGGGGGCGTATTCCAAGGGCATGCGTCGCAAGGTGGTGATCACTTCCGCGCTGCTGCACAATCCGCCGGTGGTATTCTTTGACGAGCCGCTGGACGGATTGGACGCGAATGCGGCGGTCGGTTTTAAGGCGCTGATCCAGACGCTGGCGCGCGAGGGAAAGACGATTGTTTACAGTTCGCACGTGCTGGACGTGGTGGAGCGGGTCTGCCACCGGGTGATCATCATTGATAAGGGCAAGCTGCTGCTGGATGGCAAACCGGAGGAGCTGGTGGCGACGCATCAGTCCGGCACGCTGGAAAAACTCTTCACGCAAATAACCGGCGGCGCGGAACTGGAACAGCGGGCCGAGGACTTTGCGAAAACCTTCCGGGCATGAACGCGCCGCCCCTCCTGCCGGAACCGGTTCCGCCGCTGGAAAAGACCTTGCGGCGGCTGTTTCTCACGCTATTTCTGCGGGGGCGCACCTCGCGCGGCCTGCGCAAGAACCGGGCGCCGCAATCCCTGGGCAAAAAGCTGGGCCTGACGCTGGTGTTTTACGCGTTGTTTGGCTGCGTGGCCCTGGCGTTCAAGAGCCAGCCGATCTTTGCCCTGGCGGTTTACCTGCATGCGATGACTTTTGGGTTGCTGGGCATGTTCGTGGCGGCTTCGGCGGGGGAGATTCTTTTCAACAAGGAGGAGGCGGACATTTTAATGCACCGGCCGGTGGGACCGCGGCAGTTGCTTTGGGCCAAAATCCGGGTGCTCGTGGAGGTGTCGCTCTGGCTGGCAGGGGCCTTGAATCTGGTGGCCCTGGTTATGGGGGCGTTTTCGGCGCACGGCGACTGGCGGTTTCCTTTGGTCCATGCGCTTTCGACCGTCCTGGAGGCCCTGTTTTGCACCGGCAGCATTGTGCTGTTGTACCAGCTGTGCCTGCGGTGGTTTGGCCGGGAACGGCTGGACGGGCTGATGACCACGGCCCAGGTGCTGATGACGATCGGCCTGGTTTTGAGCGGTCAGATTTTGCCACGGATTGTGTTCCGTTTAAGCGGGGTGCTGGATGCCAGTGCCGCCGCCTGGTGGATGGGACTGCTGCCGCCAGCCTGGTTTGCGGGGCTGGATGATGCGCTGGCGGGCATCGGGGCAGGGCGTTCCTGGCTGTTGGCGGGACTGGCGATCGGTATTACGGCCCTGGTCCTCTGGCTGGCCTTCGGGCGGCTGGCGCATTCCTACGAAACGGGATTGCAGTTGATGAATGAAATGGTTTCGCCCCGGGTAAAGGTTTCCGGCCGGCGGCGCTGGTTGTCCGTACTGGTGGAATTGCCGCCATTGAGCTGGTGGTTGCGCGATCCGGTGAGCCGGTCCTCGTTTTTGCTGACAGCGGCTTACATGATGCGGGACCGGGATGTGAAGCTTCGGCTGTACCCGGGCATAGCGCCGATGCTGGTCTTTCCGTTCATCTTCCTGCTGCAAGGTCATAGCCGGGGCGACGGCGGATTTGGCTTGGCCATGTCGGGCGCGTATGCGGGACTGATTCCCTTGCTGGCGCTCAATCTGCTCCAGTATTCGCAGCAATGGCAGGCGTCCGACGTGTTCCGGGTGGCACCGATGATGGGGCCGGGGGCGATCTGCCACGGTGCGCGCCGGGCGGTGTTGCTCTTTCTTACCCTACCCTTGCTGCTGGTCTTCGCGGCGGTGGGGCTGGCCTTGCGGCATGATCCGTCGCAACTGATGTGGCTGCTGCCCGGGTTGGTGGTGCTGCCGGTTTATGCCATGATACCCAGCCGGCTGAGCGGGGCGGTGCCGCTGTCCGTTCCCACCGAAGAGGCCAAATCCGCCGGGCGCGGTCTGTGGATGATGCTGGCGATGTTCAGTTCAATGGGGCTGGCCGGACTGGCGGTGTGGGCGCATTACGAGGGCTTGTTCTGGCAGTTCATGGTGGGTGAAGTGATCGTGGCTGTGGTGGCATACTTCTGGATGCGGCAGTCGTTGGCCAAGGTTTGCTGGCGGGCGATTGATTGAGGGCGGCACGCGAAGTGACGGCAGGCGACGGGGCGTCGCTTTCACCCTGTCTGCGACGGGGCATCGCAGCCACCACGGAATTTGGGCTTCTCATTTCTCCTTTGGCGGCTTAGTTTGCGGCGATGTTTCGTCCCTGTATTGACCTGCACGAAGGCCGGGTAAAGCAAATCGTCGGCGGCACGCTCGGCGACGCCGGATTGCGCACCAATTTTGTGTCCGAGAAACCGGCGTCGTGGTTCGCGGAATTGTATCGCCGCGATGGGCTGACCGGCGGGCACGTCATTCAGTTGGGCGTCGGCAATGAAGATCAGGCCCGCGCCGCGCTGGCGGCGTATCCCGGCGGACTGCACCTGGGCGGCGGCGTGAATGCCGGCAATGCCCGCACCTGGCTTGAGGCCGGGGCTTCGCATGTGATCGTGACGAGCTGGGTGTTTCGCGAAGGCCGCGTGGATTGGGCCCGGCTGGAGGAACTGGTGAAACTCATTGGCAAAGACCGGCTCGTGCTGGACCTGAGTTGCCGTCGTCGCGGTGAGGATTATCTTGTGGTGACCGATCGCTGGCAGAAGTTCACCGATCTCGTGGTGAATGCGGAAACGCTCCGGACCTTTTCCCAATACTGCACGGAATTTCTGATTCACGCCGTGGATGTGGAAGGTCTGTGCCGGGGCATTGATGGCGAGCTGGTGGAAAAACTCGGCCAGTGGACGCCCATTCCCATGACCTATGCCGGGGGCGCGAATTCACTGGCCGATCTGACGGAAGTCACGCGGCTGGGGCAGGGGAAGGTGGACCTGACCATTGGGTCGGCGCTGGATATTTTTGGCGGCAGCGGGGTGAAATATGAGGAGTGTGTGGGGTTTAATCGGCGGCCTACTGCTTAAAACCCTCCGTCCAATTTCCGAAACCCCGCCAGCGAAACCGGCGTGAGCTGGTAATCAGTTCTTACGTGATTTTTCGTGGAAAGCTCATGCATGGCGGCATTGATGGCGTCATAGGCCAGGGCATAATTCGGGCCGCCACCCACATAATAATGGTGCGAGACCAGTACCAACTGGTTGTGAATCAGCAGTAGGTCCGGGTCGGAGGAATCGCCGCCGCGGATGGTCACATTCCAGTCTTTGGTCATGCCTTCCGGGGCCGTGATGCCGCTGTTCCAGGCCACGTAGGACTTGAAGGCAAAGGTCATGGGCTGGCTAAAGAGGCGCAAGTCCTGATTCATGCCGATTCCCTGCACCACGCTGCCGGGATTGATGGGCAGATAATCCGGAAAATTAGTCGGCAACACCGGCAAATACCCCACCGATGGCGGCAGATCTTCATTCAATATGCCTACTGAAATGTCGTTGCCTACGGCTTTGGTGGGCGAGCTGGGCAAATCAATCCGCTGAACGGTGGTGCGCCAGTAAAGGACGTTATTGGTGTCCAGAAAGGCGGCGCGATGACCTTCCGGATGCATGTGCGTGGCGCAAAGATAATGACGGGGTGAGATCATGGTCATCAGGCCCTGACCACCCAGGTTGTTGGTGACCATGCCAATCGGCGTGGCGCTCAGGCCTTGCACCCCTTTGAGCCAGCAATTTGTTGACCAGATTGACCGGGTCAGAAACACCAGATTGGTGCCGGAATAATCCGCCTTATAATTCCAGCCGGTCAATTCCAGGGTGCTGAGATACAAATCAGCCACGCCGGCCGTGCGGGCGGCGGTATTGGTGGCGAGGTGTTCGGCGAGACTGCCCGGCGGTAGGTCCGTGGCGGTGGCAGGCAGGGCGGCCAACCCCAGCAAGGCGGTGATGCGGCTTAATGGTTGAATCACCAGCGCAGATTAAGTCCACCCGTTTGGCGTGTCCATGAATAATGTCAGGACTGCCGGGCGATTCATATTCGGCTCGCAAAGTGGACCGGAAAGGCGTATCCGTGTTGGCGTTAAGGAGAAACGTGCTATTGCGTTGGATTTCAATCTGGCTGGTCATGGTTGCCGGCGTGGGCCGCGTGCTTTCGGTGCATGGCCAGACGCTGAACCTGCCATCGCGCCCGGTGAATGCGCCGACTGCGGTGCCGTATACAAACATCATTTCCCCGCTCGCGCTCACGGAGCGGGAGAACTGGATTTATGCACAAGTCATCAGCGGCAATGTGCCGGGTTGGTGGCGCAACCTCATTCCGATCAACGTCAGTGCGGCCGGCCACGCGGCCACCTATTATGTGACGCCAGACTACCTCGCGATCGGTTCGGACACGGATTATTTTCTGGAACCGGCCACACCGGTGCTGGCCCAGCGGCTGGCCGACCGGCTGGGCGGCACACTGCCGACGCGCAAAATGGTGAATCAGATTTGGACCAATGCGGCAATGAAGCTGAATCCGCAGCCGATTCCACCGGATCCAGGCATGATCACCGTGCCGTTTTTTGCAACCAACAATGCCATGGTGATGGCGCAGCGGAATACATATACCAATGCCCAGCCACTCGGGGCATTGGTCAGCGGCGACAAGAAGGATGTGGTCCTATCGAATCTGATATATTCCAACCTGCAAGCGGGCGTGCCCAACCCAGTGGTGATTTATGGCTGGCATTATACCGATGGCGCGCCGATTCAGCCGCTCTACAATGGCCATGCGAATTCGTATGCTGATTACTCGCATGGTATCCGTTTGGTGCAAATGAACCTGACGGTGGATGGTGCACCAAACACAGTTACTAACGTACTGGTGAATCCCAATCTGGCTGCGCTGTTGAGTGATGAAACGGTGGCACCGTCCAATACCATTCCGCTGCCACGCTATCCAGTGCCGGCGCTCGCGCCTATCGTCATTACCAATCCGCGCAATCAAAGCGTCCTGGCGGGGAAGGCGGTTCAATTCGGCACCTTGGTCATCGGCGATCTGCCGTTACATTATCAATGGCTGTTCAATGGGACGGCCATTGAGTCGGCGACGAATGCGGTGCTGAGTCTGACGAATGTGGGGACAGCCGTCGGTGGCGCTTATACCGTCATCGCCACGAACCAGACTGGAGCGGCGACCAGCCGGGTGGCACAGTTGAACATCAAGACCACGGATTTTCCCGCGCTGCTGGCCGATGATTTTGAGACGGACACCGCCACCAACTGGAACGTGCTCTGGGGCGCGGCCAATGGTGTTCCGGATTATGCGGCCAACTTTGCCTATGACTATGGCTCAACGCCGTACACCTTCAATGGCGTCACCGCCCTGATTCCCCCGGCCCCGAATTCGGTCGATGGCAGCACACATGGGGTTTATCTGACGGCCAACAATAACGATGCCACTGCCGCCACCGCCGCGGTGAATCTGTACCCGAAGAACTTTTCGGCCAGCGGCAGTTTTTCCCTGAAATTTGATCTGTGGCTGAATTATCCGGGCGGCAGCAGCGGGATCAATTCCACCGGCAGCACGCAGTTTGCCCAGTGTGGCATTAATTTTTCGGGTGCTAATGTGAACTGGGCCGCACCCGCAGCCAATACCAGTGACGGGCTTTGGTTCGCGGTGGATGGCGAGGGCGGCACCTCGGCGGATTACCGGGCTTACACGGGCAATCCGGCGGGCGTACCGTTTGATTTGAGCGGCAATCTGGCACTCGGCGGATTGGTGGCCACGAACAGCACCGCCGCCGTCTTCCAGACGCTATTCCCGGCCACGGTGGCGGAAACGCCGGGGGCACCGGGTAAACAATGGGTGGAAGTGGAAATCCGGCAAACGAACAATGTCGTTGCGTGGCTGCTTAATCATACGTTGGTGGCGCAGCGGACTAATCCAACGGCTTTTACGAATGGCACCATCCTGCTCGGGCTGATGGACATTTACAGTTCGATTGCGAATCCGGCGCGGGACTGTTTCATGCTGGTGGACAATGTTCGGGTAGAAAATCTGGCGCCGCCCATCCGCTTCCAGAATATCCAGCGGCTGGCCAATGGACATACGGCGCTGACGGTGGGCAGTTCTTTGGGCGACAGCTTCTGGCTCGATAGCACCACCAACTTGGCGGCGTGGCAGCCACTGGCCAGTCTGGCGCTGACCAATAACCCGCTGGTTTTTGAAGATACCAACACCAGCGCCGCTCCGGTCAGATTTTACCGGGCCCGACGGTAGTTGATGGATTTTGGCAGATTTTCAATTTCTCGAATTGCTTTATTCACGCCGCTTTGGTGTCTTATGGGGCCGCCCATTATGACTGATAACAATACGCCCGTACGCCAACGCAAGCTGCTCGTCGCCAACCGCAGCGAGATCGCCATTCGCGTCTTTCGCGCCGCGACCGAACTGGGTCTCCAAACCGTGGCGATCTATGCCGCTGAAGACCGCCTGGCCATCCACCGATTCAAGGCGGATGAAGCCTATGTGGTGGGTGAAGGCAAAGGCCCGGTGGGCGCCTACCTCGATATTGCCAGCATCGTCAAACTGGCCAAGGAAAAGGGCGTGGATTTCATCCATCCCGGGTATGGTTTCCTGTCCGAGAACGCTGATTTCGCCAAGGCCTGCGCTGAGGCGGGCATTACTTTCGTAGGTCCCCGCGTGGACCTGCTGCGCATGATGGGCGACAAAACCGCCGCCCGTACGCTGGCGCAAAAAGTGGGCGTGCCCACGCTGCCGGGCACCGAGGAATCGATTCAGGATCGCGACGAGGCGATGAAGGTGGCCAAGCAGATCGGTTTTCCGCTGATCATCAAGGCAGCCTTTGGCGGAGGCGGACGCGGCATGCGTGTAGTAACCAAGCCAGGGGATCTTCAGTCCTTGCTGGAAGAGGCGCAGGGCGAAGCGGGTCGCGCGTTTGGCAACCCGGCCGTTTTCCTGGAGCGCTACATTCCCCGGGCCAAGCATATTGAAGTGCAGATTCTGGGCGACCAGCACGGCAACGTGGTTCACTTGCATGAGCGTGATTGCTCGGTGCAGCGCCGCCATCAGAAGGTCATCGAAATCGCGCCGGGCGTAGGCATTGATCCCAAGGTGCGCGAAGAACTGTGCGCTGCGGCCGTGAAGCTGTGCCGCGAAGTGAAGTATGACAATGCCGGCACGGTGGAATTTCTCTACGATCTCGATACGAAGGAATGGTTCTTCATTGAGATGAACCCGCGCATCCAGGTGGAGCATACGGTCACGGAAGTGATCACCGGCCTGGACTTGGTGCGGTCGCAGATTCTGATTGCCGATGGCAAGCCGATGCATGGCGATGAAGTCTGCATTCCCCCGCAGGCGGAAATTCGCCGTAATGGCTATGCCGTGCAGGCGCGCATCACCACGGAAGATCCCGAGAACAAGTTCCAGCCCGATTACGGCCGGATTCTTACCTACCGTTCGGCGGGCGGTTTTGGCGTGCGGTTGGACGGCGGCATGGGCTATGGCGGTTCCGTCATCACACCGTTTTATGATTCGCTGCTGGTGAAGCTCACCGCCAGCGGGCCGACCTTTGCGGCGGCCTTGCAACGCATGGACCGGGCGCTCCGCGAATTCCGCATCCGTGGCGTGAAGACGAACATTCCCTTCGTGGAAAACGTCATCCACAACGAAATTTTCAAGAGCGGCATGGCGACCACCACGCTCATTGATACCACGCCCGAGTTGTTCAAGTTCAAGCCCCGTCGCGATCGCGCGACCAAGCTGCTGAAATATTTGGGTGATGTAACCGTGAACGGTCATCCGCAGGTGAAGAATTATTCACCCAAGGACGTGCTGCTGGCCGCGCCAGCCCCGGCCTGGGATCACAAGCAGACGCCGCCCAAGGGCACCCGCCAGTTGCTGCTGGAACTGGGACCGAAAAAATTCGCCGAATGGACGCTCAAGCAGAAGCAGTTACTGGTCACGGACACGACGTTTCGCGATGCTCATCAATCGCTCTTTGCCACGCGGTTGCGCAGCTATGACATGCTGGCAGTGGCGGATGCCGTGGCGCGGCGCACGCCGAATCTGTTCAGCTTGGAACTGTGGGGCGGGGCAACGTTTGACACCTCGTTACGCTTCCTGCATGAGGATCCGTGGCAGCGGCTGCGGGTCTTGCGCGAGCGCGTACCGAACATCTGTTTCCAGATGTTGTTCCGCGGCTCGAATGCGGTCGGCTATTCCAATTATCCGGACAATGCGGTGGCTGGCTTTGTGAAGCACGCAGCCGAGGCGGGCATGGATATTTTCCGCCTGTTTGATTCACTGAACTACCTGCCGAACCTCAAGGTGGCCATGGAGGCGGTGCAGGAGACGCACGGCATTTGCGAAGCGGCGATCTGCTACACGGGCGACATTCTCGATAAATCACGCTCCAAGTACTCGCTCGATTATTATATCAAGCTCGCCAAGGAACTGGAAAAGATGGGGGCGCACATCCTGGCCATCAAAGACATGGCCGGCCTGTGCAAACCGGCGGCGGCGCACGTGCTGGTGAAGGCCTTGAAACAGGAGATTGGCATTCCGATTCATTTCCACACCCACGATACCAGCGGCATTGCGGCGGCTTCCGTGCTGAGTGCGGCGGAGGCAGGCGTGGACATTGTGGACTTGGCGATTGCTTCGATGTCCGGTTCCACGAGCCAGCCGAATATGAATTCCGTGGTCGCCGCGCTGCAGTTCACCAAGCGCGACACGGGTCTGGATCTGCCGGTGCTGAACGACTTTGCCGATTATTGGGAGCACGTCCGCACCTTTTACACGCCATTTGATTCCTCGCCCCGCGCGGGCAGTGCGGAAGTGTACATGCACGAGATGCCGGGCGGGCAGTTCACGAATCTTAAGGAGCAGGCATCCTCCATGGGCCTGGCGCATCGCTGGCCGGAAATCGCCCGCACGTACGCGGAAGTGAACCAGCTCTTTGGCGACATCGTCAAGGTGACGCCGAGCAGCAAGGTGGTGGGAGATATGACCATGTTCCTGATCACGCGCGGCATCAAGCCGACCGACGTGGTGAACCTGGAACCCGGCAGCACGCCATTCCCGGAATCCGTGATTGATATGCTCTCCGGCGGACTAGGTCAGCCGCTGGGTGGGTGGCCGAAAAAGTTGCAGCACGTGGTGCTGGGTGACCGCAAGCCGAATACCGGCCGCCCCGGTGCCGGGCTCAAGTCGCTGAACCTGAAGAAGGTGGCCGAGGAGATTGCCGAAAAAATCAAACCGGAGCCGACCACGGACGATGTTTACAGTTATATCATGTATCCAGAGGTGTTCGCCGGTTTTGCGAAGTTTACCAAGGAAAACGGCGATCTGTCCGTGCTGCCCACGCCGGCGTTCTTCTACGGGATGAAACCCGGTCAGGAAGTCTCCGTGGATATCGAACCGGGCAAGACGCTGTTCATCCGCATGCTGAATGTGGGGGCGGTGGATCCCGAAGGCAAACGGACGGTCAACTTTGAGCTGAACGGCATGGCCCGGCAGCTCGCTATTGTGGATCGCTCGGCCAAGGCGGTGGTGAAGGCGCGGCAGAAAATTGATCCCTCCAAGCCCTCGGAAATCGGTGCGCCGATTCCCGGACTGGTCACGGCGCTGGCGGTCAATGTCGGTTCCAAGGTGGTCAAAGGCGACAAGCTGCTGACGCTGGAAGCGATGAAGATGCAGACCACCATTTACGCGCCCTTCGCAGGCGTGGTGGAGGAAATCGGCGTGCAAAACGGCTCGGCGGTGGAAAGCAAGGATCTGATCCTGCGCTTGAAGCCGGCTTGATTTAATCTGCCCCGTGACAGTGACGCATGGTTACCGTCACGGGGCTTTTTCTGGCGCAGCCGTTGCGTGCCCGGTCCTTGGCTAGCCTGCCTTTTGCGGGAAATGGGCCGGAATGCGTGGAGAACGCCAAAAAAATTAAAATAAATATTGCACTCCACCATGCAACTGCTATTATCCGCGTCCGCTTTCGACAGTCGAAGGCGGGTTTAGTTTAACCAAAACAGACAATCGTTCTTTGTATGGCTCAACGCATTAGAATTCGTCTCAAGGCCTATGACTATCGTGTCATAGACCAGTCGGCACGTGATATTGCCGATACTGTCAAACGCACCGGTGCCCGTGTCGCCGGTCCCATCCCGCTGCCGACCCGTGTCGAACGCTTCACCGTCCAACGCTCACCTCACTCGGACAAAAAGTCCCAGGAAACTTTTGAGCAACGGACCCACAAACGCCTGATCGACATCCTCGATCCTACGGCCAAAACCGTGGATGAATTGAAGAAACTCAATTTGCCCGCCGGCGTGGACATCACCATCAAAATCTAATTTTTCAGGAGACACCATGCCAATCGGACTTTTAGGAAAAAAATTGGGCCACACCCGCGTTTATGACGCGACCGGTGTTGCCGTCCCCGTTACCGTCGTGCTCGCCGGTCCCAACCGCGTCATTCAGGTGAAGACGCAGGCCGGCAAGGATGGCTATAACTCGGTTCAACTCGGTTTCGATGACCAGAAGGAACAGCGCCTCTCCAAGGCTCTGGCCGGTCACATCAAGAAACACAATTCCGCCGCCGTCAAGCGCATCAAGGAATTCCGCGATTTCTCCAAGGACGTCAAGCCCGGTGACATCGTCGGACCCACCCTGTTTGCCGTCGGTGACTTCGTGGATGCCATCGGCACCACCAAAGGCCGCGGTTTCGAAGGCGTCGTGAAGCGTCACCGGTTCGCCGGTGGTGATTCCACCCACGGTGCCAAAGGCTGGCACCGCCGTGCGGGCGCCATCGGCCAGCGTCTGTTCCCCGGTACCGTCATGCGCGGCATGAAGATGCCCGGTCACATGGGCGCGGTTACCCGGACCACGCAGAATCTGGAAATCATCCAGGTCCTCGAGGCGGACAACCTGCTCCTCATCAAAGGTGCGATTCCCGGCTCCGAAGGCGATTACGTCATCATCCGCGAATCCAAGAAACGCCCGCAGGGCTGGAAAGCGCCGGTCGCAACGGCTTCCAAGAAGAAAATCGATCCCAAGACCGCTGGCGCAAAAAAGTAATCTAACTGGCCATGAAAATTTCCATTAAAGACATCTCCGGAAAAGATCAGGGTGAACTTGAAGTAAAGTTCACGATGATCGAAAACGGCAAGGGTACCCAGGCTGTCCATGACGCCGTGACC
>CAIJGS010000346.1 GCA_903820285.1 uncultured Verrucomicrobia subdivision 3 bacterium
GAATTTGCTGGCCGTCTGAATGGTCTTGTTGGCCTTGAAATCCACGCGCACCGTGCCTTGGTCATCCACCTGGAAGACCCCGGCGCTGACGGGCGACTGGTATTTGGGATCGATCACCCATAGTTGATAATCGCGGCCGGCTGGCAGTGGCTTCATATTCTGCACCACAAAAACGCCTTCCTGCTTCTCGCTGTCCCACAGGGTTACGGCAACCGCTTTGGGGGCATCCGCCAGTTGCGAGTTCAGCATGGCAATCCGCATATTGGCCAGCCGGTTGGTGGCCTGCAACGCCAGAACGGTTTGTTGCAACTGATTGGTGGAAGCCTGTAAGGCGGTCGCGAGCTGGTTCAGGCTGCTGATCTGGGCGGACTGGTCGCTGACCTGCCGCTGCAACCGGCTGTCCTGGGCAAACAGGATGACGCAAACCACGGCCAACCCGGCGGCAAACGCCCATGGCAGCCAGAAGCTGAAACCCGTCTTGCGTTCGGACAGAGTGAAGGTCTTTTGCACGGGTGCGACTTGGGCCAGCACTTTGGCGCGCAGTTGCGGCGGCGGCTCCACTTCGGGCACTGCCCCGGCGAGGGCGCCGGTAATGGGCGTCAGCCGGGCGACAAACAACTGCAATTCGGGGTCCGCCTTCATGGCGGCCTTGAATTCACGGGCCTCGTCCGGTTCCAGGGCGCCCAAGACATGCAGGGCCGCCTGCTCTTCCATGCGCGGGTCAATCATAGCAGCCCCTCCAGTTGATCACGTAATTTGAACAGTCCGCGCCGGATGCGCGCTTTGATGGTGCCGACCGGCTCCGCTAATTTTTCCGAAATCTCGTTTTGCGTCAGGCCGGAGAAATAGGCCAGCTCAATGGCCCGGCGTTGCTCGGCCGGCAGTTCACCCATGGCGGACTGGATCAGCCGGGTCTTGTCATGACCAAACATCGCCTCATTCACCGAGTCCGGGGCCTCCGCCTGGATGGCAAATTCGACACCGGCCGCATCCGCCAGACGCGTCCGACGCTGGGAGGCGCGAATGCGGTCAATTGCCTTGTTACGGGTCAGTGTGGCCACCCAGCTGGAGGCTTTGCCCAGCTTGGGATCAAAATTTTGGGCCTTCTCCCAGATCTGCGCAAAGGTCTCCTGCAATACATCCTCCGCTTCGCCGGGATCATTCAGAATCTTGCAGGCCACGGAATACATGAGCACGGAGTGGCGGTCATAGAATTCTCCAAAGGCCGCCCGGTCCTGCCGGGCGATCCGCTGGAGCAACTCGATGTCACGCTGGGCGGCTTCGGGCTCGTTCACTGGTTTGGCAAATGATAGCAAAACGCCGGCGAAACTTCCGTCCAAGGGACAAAAGACCCGCCCAAAATCGTTTTGCGCGCTCAGGCTCATATCAAATTACCGTGCTGATGACAAGTTGGCATCTTCCATGAAATAACGCCCGCCGCGCCGGATTGGATGCAAAAATAAAAAATGCATCCAAAACGCCGGGCCAGACGATTTATCTGTAGAATCGCATCCAAAGTTCAATTGATGCATATCATGCAAAATAATAATACCAGGCGGAATGGCTTCCAATCGTTGGTTCATTGGTTCGATACGGACCATGGCAACGAGGACGTCGCCGCCATTCGCGCCAAGCCGGACAAGGTGGAATTTATCCGGGTTTTGCCGTTTGTGCTGCTGCATCTGGGCTGCCTGGGGGTGTTCCTGACCGGCTGGAGCTGGACGGCGGTGGGCATCACGGTTCTGCTCTATTTCGTGCGCATGTTTGCCATTACGGGCTTTTACCACCGCTATTTTTCCCATAAGACATTTCAGACCTCCCGCCCGGCCCAATTCCTCTTTGCCCTGCTGGGGGCCACAGCAGTGCAGCGGGGACCGCTTTGGTGGAGCTATCAGCATCGCCATCATCACCGCCACTCGGACGAGGATGAGGATGTTCACTCCCCCACCATCCGCGGCTTCTGGTGGTCGCACATTGGCTGGATTACCAGCGCCCGGAATTTCCCCACCGATTATTCCCAGGTTCGCGATCTGGCCAAATTCCCCGAACTCGTTTTTCTGAACCGGTTTGACACGTTGGTACCCATTCTGTTTGCCACCGGTTTGTTTGGGCTGGGGCATTTCCTGGCAGTGAATTATCCCGGCCTCGGGGTGACTTCATGGCAGTTGCTGGTGTGGGGCTTTTTTATCAGCACCACCCTGCTCTTTCACGCCACTTCCTGCATCAATTCCATGGCGCATCTGCTGGGACGCCGCCGGTATGATACCGGCGACAATAGCCGCAACAGTTTCCTACTCGCCATTATCACGCTTGGTGAAGGGTGGCATAACAACCATCACCGCTACATGAATACCGTCCGCCAGGGTTTTTACTGGTGGGAAATAGACGTTTCGTACTACCTGCTCAAAGCTCTTTCCTGGACCGGCCTCATCTGGAACCTGAAGCCCGTGCCACTTTCCGCCTATGAACATACCCATTCAGTTCGCGAAACCCACCCGCTTCCGGCCCGCGATTCTAACCACGCATGAAGCGAACTGCCATCATCGGGACCGGCATTGCCGGGCTGGGGTGCGCCCATTTTCTGCACCGTCGTTTCGACCTGACCTTGTACGAGAAAAACGACTATCCCGGCGGCCATACCAACACGGTCTCGATTGCCGAGGGTGCCCGGACCGTTCCCATTGACACGGGATTCATGGTGTTCAACCGCATCACTTATCCCAATCTCACCCGCCTGTTTTCCGAACTGGGTGTGGCGATCCAGGCCACGGACATGTCGTTTAGCGTGCAGCATCTGGCGACGCGGTTGGAATTTTGCGGCACCAGCTTGAATCACCTCTTTGCCCAGCGAATCAACCTGGTGCGCCCGCGCTATTGGAAAATGATCTGGCAGATCAACCGCTTCAATTCGGAAGCGGTGGCGGCCCTGACCGATACCAAGTTCCAAAATCATACGCTCGGCCAATATGTTCAGGAACGCGCCTATGGCGATGATTTCCTGAATTTTTACCTCGTGCCCATGAGTTCCGCTGTGTGGTCCACCCCGCCGGCACTGATGCTGGAATTTCCCGCTGTCACCCTGTTGCGTTTTTTTCACAATCACGGTTTTCTGGGGCTGAACACCCAGCATCCCTGGCTGACCGTCACCAATGGTGCGAAATCCTATGTGGAGAAAATCACCGCTCCGTTCCGGGATAAAATCCGGTTGTTGCGCGGCGCGGCGGCCGTCCGGCGTGAAGGTAGCAAGGTGAAGGTAACGGATGATTCCGGCCGCACTGAAACCTACGATCAGGTGATTTTCGCCAGCCATGCAGACGACACCTTAAAATTGCTCACCGATGCCGACCCGCTGGAATCCACCCTACTCGGCAAATTCAAGTATCAGCCCAACACTGCCCTGCTCCACACTGACGCCTCGGTGATGCCGCGCACGAAACTCTGCTGGTCGGCCTGGAACTACCGCATCGATCACGATGCGGCCGGGAACATTCGGCCTTCGACCATCTATTGGATGAACCGCCTGCAAGGCATATCCGACCGCAAAAATTACTTTGTTTCCATCAATGGCGACCACTCCGTGAATCCGGACTGCGTGCTCAAGCGCATCAATTATGATCATCCGTTGTTTACCCGGGGCGCCATCCGCGCCCAGGAACGTTTGCCGGAACTGAACGCGCTCCACGGCAACGTCTATTTTTGCGGCAGCTACTTCCGCTATGGTTTCCACGAAGACGCCTTCACTTCCGCCCTCGAACTGTGCCGCGTAATTACGGGAGAAAGGTTGTGGGCATGAACTCCTGCCTCTACGAATGCTCCGTGATGCACCACCGGTTCACACCGAAGGAATATCATTTTGTTCATGACATTTTCATGTTCTACCTGGATCTGGATGAACTGGATCTGTTGGCCCAAAATAGTTTTCTTTTCAGCCATAACCGCAGAAACCTTTACAGTTTTCGTGATGGCGATCATGAACCTGCCGGCGACCAGCCGCTCAAGGAACGGGTGCTGTCCTTTCTCCGGCAGGAAGGGGTTCCGTGCTTGCCCGATACCCGGGTGATGCTGCTGACCCTGCCGCGCATGGCGGGGTACATTTTCAATCCCATCTCCATTTACTACTGTTTCGCTGGCGACGGCCAAGCCTTCGCCGCCGTGGCCGAGGTGGGCAATACTTTCCGAGAATTTAAATTGTATCTCTTGCGCCCGAAAAATCTGGGTGCCGACGGCGTATTCACTCTCGTAGTGCCAAAGCACTTTTACGTTTCCCCATTTTCAAGTCTGGAACTCAACTTCGATTTCCGCCTGGCCATTCCCGGGGCGGAACTGAACATCCGTATTGATGAGACCGATGACATCAAACCAGTGCTGATCAGCACCCTTACCGGCCGGCGCGCCGCACTGACCGACAGGAACCTGGCCTGGTTCACGTTGAAATATCCGTTCATCACCCTCAAAGTCATCGGCCTCATTCACTGGCACGCCCTGAAATTGTGGCTGAAGAAAATCCCGTTTTATCGCAAGACCGAAAACATGGCCCTCCAGCAGGAGGTCTTGCGCCCCCACCCCAGCCTTACCGCCAAGCTCAAATGAACGAAACCACCGCCATCTTGAATCCCGCCCCCAGCCGGACCGGCCGGCCAAAAACGCCCGGATTCTATCAGCGTGCCGTCATGCAATCCTTGGAGCAGATGACCATGGGCTGCCTGCATTTGGAATTGCCGGACGGCACCGAAAAAGTCATCGGTACGCCCGGCGCGGCCATTTCCGCCAGCGTGCGCATCGTGAACTGGGATTTCTTTAAGCGCTGCGTTTTGTTCGGCGACATCGGCTTTGGTGAAGGCTATGTGGACGGCGACTGGGAAACCGATGACATAACTCGCGTAATCGCCTGGTTCATCCTGAACGTGGAAAGTTCACCTTCCATGTCCGGCTCCCGCAGCAAAAAACTGGTCATCAACCTGCTCGGCTGGCAAAACCGAATTGCCCACCTGCTCCGCCCCAACAGCCTCAACACCAGCCGCCGGAACATCGCGGAACATTACGACTTGGGCAACGATTTCTATCGCCTGTTTCTGGATCCGACCATGACCTACTCCTCGGCGTGGTTTCAATCGCCGGCGGATACGCTGGAACAGGCGCAGACCGCCAAATACGAACGCCTCTGCCAGCAGCTCAAACTCAAACCCGGCGAACACGTCCTGGAAATCGGCAGCGGCTGGGGCGGGTTCAGCCGGCACGCGGCGAAAAATTATGGCGTCCGCATCACCACCGTCACGATCTCGGAGGAACAATTCAAATACGCCAAGGAGCTGATGGTCAAGGAAGGTCTGGCGGACCGGGTGGAAGTCCGCCTCATGGACTACCGCAAACTTACTGGACAGTTTGATAAGATTGCCTCCATTGAAATGCTCGAAGCCGTCGGCGACGCCTATCTGGAAACGTATTTTGCCAAATGCCACGAGGTGTTGAAGCCGGGCGGTCTGCTCGGGCTGCAAATGATCACCTGCCCCGACTCGCGCCACGATTCGCTGAAAAAGAATGTGGACTGGATTCAGAAGCATATTTTCCCCGGCTCGCTATTGCTTTCCATTCATCGCGTCAATGAAGCGCTTCGCCAGACCGGTGATCTTTTTCTGTACGAATTGTTCGATCTCGGCCTCAGTTACGCGGAAACGTTGAAACGCTGGCGCATTACGTTCAACGAGCATGAATCCGCCGTGCGCGCTTTGAACTTTGATACCCGCTTCATCCGCAAATGGAATTACTATTTGAGCTATTGTGAAGCGGCCTTTGCCAGGCGCAACATCAGCGTCGTGCAGGCCATTTACACCCGTCCCAACAATCCCACCCTTTGTCTGCCATGATCTGGTCACTCCGCGCCGCCTTTGCGCTCGTTCTCATCACCATGTTGTGCGCCACCAGTTGGGCCAGTTCCGTCTGCGCCCTGTGGAAAACTCCGGAAACCGTGGTTTTGCACCCGTGGTTCATCGCCACGATGTTTGACACCTATTTTGGCTTCCTGACCTTTTATGTCTGGCTGGCGTACAAGGAAACGACTTGGCTGGCTCGCGCAGCCTGGCTCATCGCCATTCTGCTGCTCGGCAATATTGCCATGTCCACTTATATGCTCATCACCCTGTTCCGGCTGCCGGCCAACGCGACCATTGAACAGGTGTTGCTACGGGTCAGGAAATAATCACACCCGATGTCCACGCCTCAACCCACCTCCTGGCTGAAACGATTCTGGCGCGAACGCGTCCTCACGCTGATTGTTGGCCAGTTAAAACAGGGCATTACGCCCCAGAAGGTCGCCTTCACCGTGGCCCTGGGATTCATGCTCGGCATTTTTCCAATCATCGGGGCCTCCACCGCGTTATGCCTGGCAGCCGGTATTCTGTTCAAACTGAACCAGCCGCTGATCCTGCTGACCAATTCTTTGACCATCCCGCTCCAGCCTCCCATGGTGCTGGTCTTCGTCCGGTTGGGCGAAACGATTTTGCATACTCCGCACGTCACGTTCTCCATCCCGGAATTGTTACGGAAATTTTCCGCCTCGCCGGCAAAGTTCATGCAGGAATTCGGCCTCACCGGTTTGCACGGAATTTTTGCCTGGTCACTCATCGCGCCGCTGGTGGTCCTGATCCTGTATTACTCCTTGAAACCGCCAATAAACCGGCTGGCGGCAGCCATTCAACCTTCAACGGCAGGCACCCTGATATGACCAACGATTTTTTAACCTTGCTGGGTCTCGCGACCGGATTTGCCATCGGCCTGATGGTCGTGGTCTGGCTGTTGGCGCTACGATTGAACAATCTGGGGATTGTGGACATTGCCTGGTCGTTCGGCTTTCTGCCCGTCGTCAACGGTTTTGCCTGGCTGGCGCATGGCGATCCGACCCGGCGTCTCCTCATTGCCATCATGGCCGGCTTGTGGAGTCTGCGGCTCGCCGTCCATCTCGCGATCCGCATCGTTGGGCATCATCCGGTGGAAGACGTGCGCTACGTGCGGTTGCGCGCGGACTGGGGTCAAAAATTGCGGAGCAAAACGCTGATGTTTTTCATGTTCCAGGCGGCCATTCTCGCCGGCCTTTCCGCCATCTTTCTGGTGCCGTGCTTGAACCCCGCGCCGGGTATCACGCCCCTGGAATGGAGCGGGGTTGCGCTCTGGTTCGTGGCCCTCATCGGCGAGAGCATCGCCGACCGCCAGTTGAAACAATTCCGTGCCAATCCCGCCAACCACGGCCAGGTTTGCCAGCAAGGCTTGTGGAATTATTCGCGCCATCCGAACTACTTTTTTGAGTGGCTCGTTTGGGTTGCCTATTTTCTATTCGCCTGGGGGTCGCCCGGCGGGTGTTTCACGGTGCTCTGCCCCGGAGTGATGTTATTTTTCCTGCTGCGCGTCACGGGCATTCCGCTCACGGAAGAACTTTCACTCAAGAGCAAAGGCGACGCCTACCGCGCCTATCAGCGCACGACCAGCGCCTTCGTCCCGTGGTTCAAACAACGCGACCGCCTAGCCAACACTTGATTTCCCTATGAGCACCGAACAAGCCCTGAACCTGCGAACCCACGCCGAGGCCAATCACCGCGCCTTGCCTCCGCCCACCCTGCTCCTCGATCGTTTGCTCGAGCGCAATCTGCTGCCCGACTGGCTGATCCGCCTTGGCATCCGCCGCCTGCTGGCCCAGCGCTTGCGTGAGGAGAATCAAGGCAACGGCGAAGCTCAGCACGCGCACTTGCTCAAGCTGGTGGCTGAATTGAAGCGCAGTCCCATTGCCATCGAAACCAAGGCGGCCAATGAACAGCATTACGAGGTGCCCACGCGGTTCTACCAACTCTGCCTCGGCCACCGGTTGAAATACAGCAGCGGCCTCTGGCCCGACGGTGTCACCACCCTCGACGCCGCCGAAGACGCCATGCTAAAGCTCACCTGCAAACGCGCCCAGCTCGCCGATGGCCAGGCCATTCTCGAACTCGGCTGCGGCTGGGGCTCGCTGTCTCTGTGGATGGCCGAAAACTATTCCCGCGCCACCATCACGGGCGTTTCCAATTCGGCCACGCAAAAGCAGCACATCGACGCCGAGGCCCAAAAGCGCGGCCTCAAAAATCTGCGCATCATCACTTGCGACATGAACCAGTTTGAGATTGGGGACCAATTTGACCGCGTGGTGTCGGTTGAGATGTTCGAGCACATGAAAAATTACGAGCGGCTGCTCGGCAACATCTCCCGCTGGCTCAAGCCGGACGGCAAGCTCTTCGTCCACATCTTCACCCACCGCGAATACGCCTACCACTTCGTGGCCCGCGATGAATCCGACTGGATGGCCCGGTATTTTTTCGCCGGCGGCATCATGCCCAGCGACGATCTGCTGCTCTATTTTCAAAAGGATCTGTCCCTGGAAAGCCATTGGCAGGTGAACGGCCGGCATTATCAGCAGACCGCCGAAGCGTGGCTGGCCAACATGGACGCGCACGAGGCGGAAATCCGGCCCTTGTTCGCCCAGACTTACGGCGCCGACAATGCCACCCGCTGGTGGGTTTACTGGCGTGTGTTTTACATGGCCTGCGCGGAGTTGTGGGGCTACCGTAAGGGCGAAGAATGGCTGGTATCGCATTACCTCTTTGCCAACCAGCGGATTTGAAATCACATGTCCATCACCACGCTAATCAATAAATATCGCTACGCCCTGCGGCCGATTGCCCTGGCCCTACTCGGGCTCTCGCTATCCATGCTCGCTGGCTGCTCCTCCTGGCAGCCCGCCGGCGTGAAAGTGGAACGCAACCTTGTCTATGCCCAAGTGGATGGCACGTCGTTGCACCTGGATCTTTATGAGCCCGACCACCCGGTGGGCAGACTGCCGGTGGTGGTGTGGATCCATGGCGGAGCCTGGAACAGCGGCAGCAAGGATCCCTGTCCCATCAGCTTCATCGCCGCGCAGAATCTCGCCATCGTCAGTCTGGATTACCGGCTGACCCAAACCGCCCCCTTCCCTGCCCAATTGCACGATTGCAAAGGGGCCATCCGCTGGCTGCGCGCCCATGCGGACCAATATCATTTGGATGCCGACCATATCGGCATCTTCGGCGCCTCCGCCGGCGGTCACCTCGCCCTGCTCCTCGCCACCGTGCACGACCAACCCGAGTTGGAAGGCACCGTCGGCGGCAACAACGACCGTTCCAGCGCCGTCCAATGCGTCTGCGCCTTCTACCCGCCCACCGACCTGAACCGCCTCGTCACCAATCCCGCTTTCCGCAACAATCCCAACGCGGACGTGGCCAAACTGATTGGCGGCGCGGTGGATTCCCATGTGGCCCAGGCCCTCGCCGCCAGCCCCCTCACCTACGTGGATAAAACCTGCGCCCCCGTGTTTCTCCTCCATGGCGAAGCCGACACCCTGGTCCCCCCCGATCAAAGCCGGATTTTCTACGCCGCACTCCAGCAGGCCGGCGTGGCCTCCGAGTTGGTAATCGTCCCCCACCAAGGTCACGGCATCACCGCCCCGCCCGCCGCCGCCAAAAAAATTTACGCGTTCTTCAACCAACATCTCCTCCAACCCGCCGGCCATTAGCCGTTAAACCGACCGAACCCCTTAAATTCCAGTTTCAGTTATAAGTCAGCCGTTAAATGGTCCCTAAGATTGACAACCACGGTATTAATCTGGGATAGATAGGCGAATGGGGCGGCGATTGCCAAACGAGTCGGCGGGACCGGTCCCTCCCAAACCGAGCCCGCGTGACGGCGAGAGGCGGTATCTCTGAGGTGATCAAAGCAGATTACTTCGGACTGGCTCCTTTAAGTAATTATCCGGTTGGCCGGCCGCGCGTTCCGATCCTTTTGACTTAAAACCATAACCAGTGAGACCCAACAACCCGATGAAACTTTATAAAATCATCTGCCTTCTGGGCATGTACCTTCTGGGAATATTCTCCGACCGCGCTTACGGTCAAAACGGGGTGTGGACCAGCCATGCCCCGCTCCCCGCCCGGGTTCAAGGTGCCTCCTCGGGAACCATTAACGGACAGATTTACGTGGTGGCCGGCTTGACCGGTTCCAATGGCGGCGGATCGGACGCCGGTTTGTTACAGATTTACCATCCCGCTGCGAATACTTGGACCAACGGGGCCGACCTGCCTGCCGGCTTCATTTTACCCAATGACCCAGAAACCTTCTCCCATGGATTTTATGCCGCCACTGCCGGGGTAATTGCCGGCCAACTTTATGTGGCGGGCGGACAGACCACCGCCGGTGATGTGGCCAATCTGGAAGCGTATGATCCGGTGGCGAACACGTGGACAAACCTGGCAACCATGCCTTTTGCCGATGCGGCCCTGTGCAGCGGAGTTCTCAACGGCAAGCTGTATGTCGTGGCGGCCAATTCTCAAAAGTTTGCGGCTTACGATCCCTCGACCAATGGTTGGACTACTTTGGCCCCCATTCCCACCTCCCGCGAATGGGCTGGCGCGGCGGTTGTCAATGGCCTGTTATACGTTATTGGCGGCCAATCCGGCGCTGACACCACCAACCTAGTCGAAGCCTATGACGCCGTGGCGAACCAGTGGACCAACAAAGCACCGCTGCCTATGGCCACTAGCCAGGCCGGGGTCGGGGTCATCAACGGTATTATTTATGTGGTAGGCGGGCTTGCCAACCCCCGGGACTCGACCAGCGTTTTAAATCTGGTTCAGGCCTATAATCCGGTCACCGATACTTGGTCCTTTGCCACCAATCTGCCCGCCGCCAGACGCGCGCTGACCGCGTCGGTTGCCAATGGCGTCTTGTATGTCCTCGGCGGCAATTTATCGGGCAATGGCTCCGCCGTTACTACGAATGAGGCCTTTGCGCCCATGAACTTGACCAACCTGGTCATCAGCCCGCCCAATCCCGCCATCGTTCCCGGCGCCAATCAATCCTTCACCGCCACGGGATATTTCGCTGAAGGTTCCACCAACGTACTCGCTGCGACCAACGGTTTGGTTTGGAGCAGCAGCAATCCAAGTGTGGCCACCATTGATCCCAACGGCCTCGCCACCGGTTTGACCGCCGGCACCACCACCATCACCGCGACGGTCGGCAACTATTCTGGCAGCACCGCTTTGACGGTCACCCCCGGTTATTTTAGTTGGACCACCAATAACGGCGCCATCACCATCACCGGCTACTCTGGAACCAATCCCATCGTCGTCATCCCCAGTGTGATCAATGGCCTGCCGGTCACCGGCATCGGTGATTCTGTGTTCCAAAACCGCTCCAGCGTAATCAGCGTTATCATTCCCAATTCCGTCACCACTATTGGAGCAGATGTGTTTTCAGACGATCCCAACCTGACCAGCGTATCCTTTCCAACCAACGTCACTAACATTGGCGACGGCGAGTTCTTAGACTGCTTCAGCCTGACCAACTTTACCATACCTGACAGCGTCACCAGCATCGGGTACGAAGCCTTTGCTTGGGCGGGTTTAACCAGCTTAACCCTGCCCAATGTGAACAGCATAGGTGAATCGGCCTTTGTTGATTCTACTCTCACGAATATTACCATCGGCGTTGGCGTCACCAATGCAGGCATCCCCTACCTCTTGCCGGAGACCATGTCGGAATCCAGTGTCGCGACCATATCGGTGGCTACCAACAATCCCCAATTTAGCAGCTTGGGTGGCGTGCTTTTTGACAAAAACCAAACAACTCTCCTGGTGGTCCCCCCCCATTTGGCCGGTCCTTATACGATCCCTGCCAGTGTGGTTGACATCGGGGGCAATGCCTTCGCCAATGTGATCACGCTGACAAATATTGCCATCCCGGACACGGTGACCAATCTGGAACCCTATGCGTTTGCCAATCAAAACGTTCATTCCATTTCCATTGGCCAAGGCATTACCAGCATTGGCAATCATGTCTTCTATCAAAACCAAACTCTGGTTAGCATTACTCTTCCAAACAGTGTCACCAGCATTGGCGATTACGCGTTTAAGGATTGTCCTGCGTTGCGGAAAATCAATCTTCCAAACAGTATAACCAACCTGGGAACATATGCCTTTGGAGGTGACACATCCCTGCCTAACATCATTATTCCCAATCACCTTGCCACCATTAAAGCCGGTGCTTTATCGGCTTGCCAAAGTTTTACTAGTATCACCATTCCCGACAGCGTTACCGCTATCGAAGACTGGGCATTTGCCGGGGACTTTGCGTTAACCAATGTGATTATTTCTGCCCATGCCACCAATCTCGGCAGCAGCACTTTTGATGCTGATTATCAACTGAATACGATCTATTTCAAAGGCAATGCGCCAACCCCAACCAATGACCTGTCCGTTTTTGATCTCGGCTGGATTGCGACAACCGCCATTGCCTTTTACTTTCCCGGAACCACCGGTTGGGGAGCCACCTTTGATGGGATTCGCACCGCGCCCATTCTCATCGCGCCACCGCTCGGTATGAGCACTTATGGCAGCCAGCCGGCGGTGTTTTTCCCCACCGCCAGCGGCACCAATTTCGTGCTGCAAATGACCACCAACCTCGCCAGCGGCCAGTGGGTGACCGTCAGCAACGGCATCCCCATCAGTGGCATCATCATCACCAACCCGGCGAACAACGCCTTTTTCCGGCTTCATTAAACAAATGATCAAAAGGGTGTCACCCCGTTCCCTCCCCGTCGCAGATAAAGCTACGGCTTAACCGTGTTTATGGCGGAAGGCCCGTAAACCGCCTGATAAGCCCGAATCCATTCGGCAGCCATTTGACGGTGCTCGGCATACGTGGGCTGGCTAACCTCCGCAACCTTTCCCTGGGCGGCGGCCTGTGGGGGGGCTGCATTGAAGAATTTTTGAAAATGCACCACCGGCACATGATATTTCCTCCCCAATTCATCCACCGCCGTCTCCATCTGGCCAATCAGTTCCACCCAGTCGCTCCAGCGGGGCGTGGTGTACTTTCCCGGCAAAACAAACGGGGTGCACAGTAACAGTTTAATCTGCGGGTTCGCCTTGAAGGTTCCCGCCAGCAACTCGTCGTAGCGCTCCGCAAATTTCCGGATCGCTTGGGTCTGATCGTGGGGAAACCTGGCCACCAAGTCATTGACCCCGATCAAAATGCTGATCACATCCGGCTTCAACGCCAGCGCGTCCTGCTGCCAGCGGTCGGCCAGGGTGCCAATCGTATCGCCCTGCATGGTGCGGATGATAAAAACCAACTGTTTTTCCGGATAACCCACTCCGTAATCGGCGGCGATCATAAAGGCATAATCCTGCCAAATCGGCACTTTATAATCCAAGTGATGCCAGCGGGCGCCGTCAATCGTGACCTCGCCTTGAAACAGGATCCGTGTGCCCGATCGGAAAATGGACGGCAACCCGGCGATCCGGGCGGCTTCCGTTTCGCTGGCGGTCAGGGACGAATTCCCCATGCTTCCTGCCGGGGCGGCGGCGGCCGCCGTCAAGAGCAGCCGGAAACCAAGTAGTATCGCGAAACTTGCGGTGTAAATCGTTCTCCAGCTGCTTCGGCCTGCCCCGGCGGTGCCTACTCCGGCCCCCTCTGCCCCTCCTGCGGGCATGGCGACGCGGCAAAAAACAGATTTCCTAACCCTAAACATGGCTTCCCCAAATGGCTGATTATGCTCATGCTGCCGCAATCATTCCCCTTCGGCAAGGGGAACGCGCGGCTTTTGGGTTCTTTTTTGCGGATTTATCCGGATCAACTCGCCGGTGCCGGCGACGGCTATTGGCTGGTCAGCTTGCCCCGCACCTCCGCCTCGGCCAGGCCGGCGGACTGTCCGGCGGGCGTGCCGGTAAAGGTCACCCGCAGAAAACGTCCGCTCACCCCGGCGGCAACATTATCAACCCGAACACGATCTGCATTCACGTCCTGGGTTTGATCCACCACGGTCTTCCAACCCGTCTCGCCATCCTCCGACATTTCAATTTTATATCGCCAATTGCCTTCTGTCGGAAATGTCAGCCGGGTCTGGCTCACCGTCACCAAACGTTCCAAATCCACCCGCCACCAAGGCTGGCTGTCGCCAACCGCCGCCTGCCAGCTGGTCTTCCCATCCCCATCGTTGGCCAGCCGGCCGCTGTGCCCCGGCGCCTCGCTGCTCGCCCGGGTCGGATTTTCCTGGCCAAAGGACGTCAGCGAATTCGCGGCCATACCCGTGAACGGCACATACGGACGCACCGCCACCGGTGGCGTCCGGCCGGCCACGAACTTGGGTTTGCCCAGCGAAGTGATCTTGAGGGTCGCATCTTGCAACCCCGGCGAGGTGGCGCGGATCACCGTTTTGCCCGCATAGTAGGACCGGAATTCAATGGCGGCCAAACCGTCACGGATGGCGATGTCCGAGTCCGGGGCAAAGGTGATGCTGGGGCCGGTCGGAAATTCGCCAGGACCGGATTCAACCGCCAGCGTCACCGGCGCGCAGTTGCTGAGGGCAACGCCATTGCGATCCACGATACCGACAATGAGTTGGGCGTCGTCCGTGCCGTCCACGGACCGGAGAGTCGTTTTGTCCGCCGTCAAGGTGAGTCCGGCCGGAATGCCATTGCCGGGCCAGGCCGGTGGCGGGATGTGTTTGTATTCGTTGCGGTACCAAAAGTATTGCCGCTTCGGCAGGCGGAAATAATCGATCATGCCCATGGAACCGAATTTGCGGCCGGCGATGCTGCCGTGATCGAAGGCGCACCAGAGGGCTTCGCCGCTGCGCCACGGGAAACGCCAGGGATAGGGCTGGCTATGGTCCAAGCCGGCGGCAGTGAGCAACTCGTTCCAGCCGGGCTCATACTTCCCGGGACGGTCGCCCATGGTGGACCCGTATTCGGTGACAACGCTGGGAATCCCGGGATTCAAAAACAGCCGGGCCCCATCGCCATTGTATCCGGCAACATCGCCCAGATGGTCAATCTCGCCGCGCTGGCAGCCGCCAATGCCGGCCGGGCGGGAGGGATCGAGATCATGGGTGTACGCCACCAGTTCTTTCAAAAACTCCCGCACCTTGGGCATCGTCTCGCCGGCGGTGAAAAAGACTTCGTTGTCCATGCTCCAGACGATGATGCTGGGGTGATTGCGGTTGATGCGGATTTCATCGCGCAGACTGTTGCGGACGCTTTGCTGAAATTCCGGTTCATCCGCCGCATGGATGGGATAGGCGCCGCTGGTTTTGAAATTGCCCTCGGACCGGAAACCGCCAGAGCCCCAGAAACAATTTTCCGACCAGAACAGCACACCCAGATCATCACAGGCGGCAGCAAAGGCGGGGGCATGCGGATAATGCGAGCCACGGATGAAATCAAAACCGGCGTCGTGAACCATTTTTACATCGCGATAAAACCCGCTGTCGGCCACGGCATCGCCCCAGCCGGCATGATCCTGATGGACGTTGGCACCTTTGAAATAATAGTGTTCCCCGTTCAGAAAGAATCCCTGGTCCGCCGTGAATTTGAACCAGCGGAACCCGAGCGGCGAAGTGAAATCATCTACGGGATTTTTGGCGTCCAGCACGGTGGTGCGGACGGAATACAGGTAAGGGTGATCCGGATGCCACAGTTTGGGATTCGCGACGGGCGGGCTGGTTTGATCGAAGACCACAGTGGCATGGGCGGGCACGGACTGGGAAGATTCCATTTGCGCTACGCAAGCACCGGTCGCATCACAGACGCGGGTTTGAACCGTGGCGTTTTTGGCGGTATCAGCTTCATTGGCCACTTCGGTTTTTACATTCACCGTGCCGGATTCGCGGGTAACCTGCGGGGTAGTGACAAACGTGCCGTACCAGGCAACGTGCAGGGGCGCGGTGGCCACCAGCCGGACATCACGATAGATGCCGCCGCTGAAGGTGTGTTCCCCGGCGCGCGGGGCGAGGCGGGCGCTCCAGCGATTGTTCACGCGTACGGCCACCACGTTATCACCCGTTTTCACGGCCTTGGTAATTTCAAAAACGAAGCCGGTGTAACCGCCGGAGTGTTCGCCGATGCGTTCACCGTTCACGAACAACTCCGCCACCTGGAAGACGCCGTCAAATTCCAGCGAGATGGTTTTGCCCTGCCAGTTGGCGGGAACGGTGATGTGTTTGCGATACCACCCATAGCCTTCATAAAACTTGGACGCGGCAAAGTAGGGCATCGAGAAAGAATGTGGCAGGCCCACGTCTGACCACGCGGCATCGTTGAAGGCGATGGCAGAGGCGGCGGGGTCGCCCAACTGGAATTTCCATTCCCGGTTGAGATTAACGGTTTGGCGGAGCGAATCGGCCGCCTGAGTTTCATTGGCCCGGACGATAAAGAGGAGGAACAGGACAAGTATGGTACGGTACAATAATACTCTCATGATTTATTCCGGCTTAAAGCCACCAATTCATTGAATGTTCCAAACACGTCTAATCCCGAGCTTAAAGGCTGACTGCGGTTACGCACCATAGCTTTGGCAATCTCGTGCTGGTGACCGGCAGCAGTTTTTCCATTTTTCCAAACAAAGTCCACCTTGAAACTGGCGGCAGAAAGGCACCTACGGGGCAGCGACAGCACTTGCCCGTGCGTGAATAGCGATACGTATCGCCATAGCGGCGTCGCGCTGCGCTTGCCGCCGCAGTCCAAATTCGCCTGGCAACCAGCGTAGCCTGTTCAAGGGGGGACACCTCCTTGGAACCACCCAACCACAAATATGAACCGTTGGAGAGGGCTGAAACTGGCGGGCTGGCTCTTTTTTGTCATGGGGGCGGGTCAGGGATAAACCGGGGTGGCTGGCGATTGGTTTTGACGCTATGCCCCGGTTAGCGTAGCGTGTCTGTCCATTTTAACCAGTATACAGAGGACCTTGTGAATTTGTTCAGATTGATTTTCGGTTCGAAGAACGACCGGGACGTAAAGAAGATCCGTCCGGTGGTGGCGCGCATCAATGAAGTTGAGGCGGGCCTGCAAAAGTTGTCCGACGACGACTTGCGCGCCAAGACCGCCGCATGGAAGGCGGAGCTGTCCCAGATCGAGGATAAAACCGAGCTGGCGCTGAAGCTGGAACAGATTCTGCCGGAAGCGTTTGCCGTGGTCAAAACCACCTGCCGCCGGCTGTGCGGCCAGGACATCACCGTGCGCGAACATCCCATCCGCTGGGAGATGGTTCCGTTTGATGTGCAACTGATCGGCGGCTACGCGCTGCACACCGGGCACATTGCGGAAATGGCCACGGGCGAAGGCAAAACCCTCGTCGCCACCCTGCCCGTCTACCTCAACGCCCTCACGGGACGCGGGGTGCATGTGGTGACGGTGAATGACTATCTGGCCGCGCGCGATGCGGAATGGATGGGCGCGATCTATAAATTTCTCGGCCTGACGGTCGGGGTAATCCTGCACGACCAACCGCCGCAGGTTCGCCGGGCGCAATACGCCTGCGACATCACCTACGGCACGAACGCGGAATTCGGCTTTGATTATCTGCGCGACAACGGCATGGCCCTCCGCCAGGAGGACCAGGTGCAGCGCGGCCATTACTTCGCCATTGTGGACGAAGTGGACTCGATTCTGATTGATGAAGCCCGTACGCCGCTGATCATCAGCGGTCCGGCGGTCCGGACGTTCGATGAACAGTACGCCCAGTGGAAGCCCACGGTGGAAGGACTCGTCTTTGCCCAGCAGCAATTGTGCGGCCGTTTCCTCAAGGAAGCCGAGACACTGATAAAGAAGCTGCGGCCGGCCGATGGCGGCAACGTGCCCAATGCCGACGCGCTGGAAAAGGAGATCGGCCTGCTGCTGTTCCGCGTGAAAACCGGCCAGCCGAAGTCCGAAGCCCTGATGAAGGTGCTGGAAAATCCGGCGAATGTCGGCCTGATGAATCGCGCCGAACTGGAACTGCACAAGGATCAGAAGAAGGTGGATCTTTATCGCGAGAAGGAAGAACTTCTGTTCGCGATTGATGAAAAGGGCCATGAAGCGGACCTCACGGAAAAGGGCCGCAGCCACATCAGTCCACAGGACCCGGACGCCTTTGTGCTGCCGGATCTCTCGACCATGCTGCATGACGTGGATGCCGGTGCCGAAACAGATCCCCGCAAGCGCCTGGAAATCAAAGCCAAAATGCAGTCGGACTTTGAGACCAAGGCGCAGAAGATACACTCGATTTCGCAATTGCTGAAGGCGTACAGCCTTTATCAGAACGACGTGGATTACGTGGTGCAGGAAAACAAGGTCATCATCGTAGACCCGCACACGGGCCGGCCCATGGCGGGCCGCCGCTGGAGTGACGGTTTGCACCAGGCCGTGGAAGCCAAGGAAGGCGTGACGATTGAACGCGAAACGCAGACGCTCGCGACGATCACGATCCAGAACTATTTCCGCCTCTATCAAAAGCTGGCGGGCATGACGGGCACGGCCGAAACCGAGGCCACCGAATTCCTGGACATTTACAAGCTGGGCGTGCTGAACATTCCCCAGAACCGGCCGAACATCCGCGTGGATGGCGACGACTCGGTGTACAAGACGCGGCGCGAGAAATTCAATGCCGCCGTTCGCGAAATCCGCGAAAAACATGCGCAGGGCCGGCCGGTGCTGGTTGGCACGGTCTCGGTCGAGACCAGTGAAATGCTGTCCCGGCTGCTGAAGAAGGAAGGCATCGTCCATTCCGTGCTGAATGCGAAGTACCATCAGCAGGAAGCCGAAATTGTTTCCCGCGCCGGCCAGCGCGGGGCGGTGACCATTGCCACGAACATGGCGGGCCGCGGTACGGACATCAAGCTGGGTGCCGGCGTGGCGGAAAGCGGCGGGTTGCATGTGCTGGGCACGGAACGCCATGAATCGCGCCGCATTGACCGCCAGTTGCGCGGCCGCTGCTCGCGCCAGGGCGACCCGGGTTCCTCACACTTTTTCATCTCACTGGAAGACGACCTGATGCGCCTGTTCGGTTCCGACCGGATTGTGAAGCTGATGGAAAAGATGGGCCTGGAGGAAGGGGAAGAACTGAAGCACGGCCTGCTCAACCGCTCCATCCAGCAGGCGCAGAAGCGCGTGGAAGGTCACAACTTCCAGATCCGCAAACGCACGCTGGAATATGACGACGTGATGAACAAGCAGCGCGAAGTCATCTATGGCTTCCGCAATGAGATCATTGGCAGTCAGGACGTCCGCGACCGGCTGATGGACATCATCGAAGAAGTGGTGATCCTGAAGGTGGAGGAATTCACCAGCGCCAATCCGGAAAGTTCGGAATGGCGCATCCGGGGCCTGGCCGACTGGGTGAACCTGAATTTCCCGCTGGGCATGCCCGAGGCGGAAATTTTTAAGGCCGCCGCCGCCGGCAAGGAAGCACCCGTGCCCGGTTCGCTGTACGACGGTTTGACGCCGGAACAGTTCGGCATCTGCAATTTCATCAGCGACAGCATCCGCCGCGCCTACGAGCTGAAAGTGAGCTTTGAATCGCCGGACAAGCTGGCCACGGTGGAGCGGTATACGATTCTGAGCGCGATTGACAAGCTCTGGCAGGAACATCTGTACGAGATGGACAGCCTGCGCTACAGCATCGGCCTGCGCGCCCACGGCCAGCGGGATCCGCTGCTGGAATACAAGGCGGAAGCCTTCAAGATCTTTGACGAACTGATGGTGAACATCAAGACGGAGATCTGCCACAACGTCTTTCGCAGTGCGACGAGCCTGATGGCGTTCGAAAACTTCCTGCGCAATGCGCCCCAGCAGACGCTGCATCAGGAAACGCCGAGCGCCTTCAGCAGCCCGCCGCCGGCAGCGCCGGGCACTGCGAGCGACGTGGTGAGCCAGGCCGCCGATGCCCAGGAAAAGATCGCCAAGGCCCGCCCCGTGCGCACCGGCCCGAAGGTCGGCCGGAACGACCCCTGCCCTTGCGGCAGCGGCAAGAAATACAAGCAGTGCTGCGGCAAGTAAGCTGACAATCTGAAAAAAAACCGCCCGCGATGTGAGTCGCGGGCGGTTTTGCGTTTATCTTTCTACGGAAGTTTATTTCACCGTCGTGAGCTTGTAGAGCACCACGCCGTGGGCCGGAATGGTGAGCGGCAGCGAACCGGTGGCGGGATCCACCACAGTCACATCCTTCTGCCGCCACAGGTCGCGCACCTGCTGATTGCCTTTGAAACCGAGCTGGGCGAGCTGGTTAAAGTCTAGCGTCACGGGTGCGGTTCCGAGGTTGAAGAAGCCGAGCGCGCGGCTGCCATCTTCCAGTTCCTTTTCATAGATCGACACTTTGTCGATCTTCAAGACGGTCTGCGCTTCCTTGCCGAGGGCGTCCTGATCCAGCGCGAGCACTTCATCGTTGCTCAGGAGGTTCAAGGTAAAGGCATCGAATTGCTCCATGTCACAGCCGATCAGCAGTGGCGCGGAGAGCAGGCACCACAGGCTGATGTGCGTGTACTGTTCATCCGGCGTCAGGCGCGTGGGATGCAGATGGCCCCAGCCGACCTGGCCGACGATGAGCATGTCCGGATCGTTCCAATGGCCGGGACCGGCAAACGGCGCGGCCGGGTCCTGCTTGAAGCCGATACCGCTCATGCTACGCCAGGTATCGGTGATGTCGCCGGTGGTGCGCCAGGAATTGCCGTTGACCTCGGCACCCCATTTCCAGACATCGGACATGCCGTACTGGCAGAGGCTGAAGAGAATGTCGCGGTTCTGCTCGCGCAGATATTTGCCCATGACGGTATAGGGATGTTCCGCCACGGCCTGGTCATTTTTACCTTTGCCTTCGGACCAGGTGGGGATGTCCTTGGCCGACGGATCTTTGCCATCGGCAATGCCGCCGTAGCTGCACCAGTCGTATTTCAGATAATCAAAGCCCCACTTGGCGTAGGTCTGGGCATCCTGCTGTTCATGCTGCCAGCTGGCGGTGCAACCGCCGCAGGTCCACGGTCCGGGTGAGGAGTAAAGACCGATCTTCAGGCCGAGGCCATGAACATAGTTCGCCAGGCCGGCCATGTCGGGGAAACGGACGTTGGGAACGATGTTGCCTTGCGCATCGCGAAACTCGCCATGCAGCGTCGGGTCCTGGGAATCGCGATGGTTTTCCCAGAAGTCGTCAATATTGACGTAGGTCCAACCGTGATTGATGAGGCCGCTCTTGACCATGGCATCGGCGGCGCGTTTCACGCGGTCGGCGGAAACGGCATTGGCAAAGCAGTTCCAGCTGTTCCAGCCCATCTGCGGGGTGAGCGCAATCTGGTCGCCACAGACGATGCGGAATTTTTTCACATCCTGGCCCAGGTCATTCTTGGCACCGAGGATAACGGTGTATTCACCCTTGGCCTTCAGCTTGCCGGTAATCTGCCCGGTTTTGCGGTCCAGCTTCAGGCCGGAGGGCAGGCCCTTGGCGGAAAATTTGACCGGGCGTTCGCCCGTCGCGGGAATGGTATAGAGGAACGGCGAACCGGGCCGCACCCCAAAGACGTTCGGACCATTGATGTGCGGCGTGGTCGCTTCCGGCGGGGTTAAAATGTACGGGGCCACGGCGGCGACCTGTTCGGCACCGACAGCGACAGGTGCAGTGCCTGAGGTTTCAAACTTGGCGGCGGCCCAGTCCGCGTGGTCGAAATCAATGCCATCGCCGCCATCGGTCACTTCCAGCACGAGGGTTTTCACCCCGGCCACATCCACGGAAACATCCTTCGCGGCATCGCCCTTGTGGAGAACACCACTTTGCCAGAGCGCCTTGCCATCGCCTTTGACGATGAATTCCACGCTGCCGAGGCCGTCGCCGACTTCATCATCCACGCCCACCGTGGCGGTGAAGCGCGTGCTGCCGCCGGCCAGTTTAAGTTGCAACAGGCTCTCGGCGTGGGTGCCGAAACCATGGTCGAAGGTTCTGCCACCAATGGTCAATTTGTGACCATCGACGGTGGCGTTCTTGTGGGGGTCGCCATATCCCTGAGTGGCGAGGCCGACGTTCAGACTGTCCAGCCAGACAGTGTCAGCCGAAGCCGTTGCCACGGCGAGTGAAGCGAGCACGGAAACCATCCATGCGTTACCTCCGGGGAGCGTGCGCCCCCGGCCCATTCGTTTTGATTTCATCGCCTGAGTTTGCCGTACAAAAAATTCCGGTGTCAAGCTCGCCTGCCCGGTATTTTGTGGTATTCTCCCCGCCGCATGAAAACGCTGCTGATTGCCACCCGCAACCAACATAAGACCGCCGAGATTCGCGCCATCCTCGGAAGCCGCCATCTTTATCTGACTTTGAATGATTTTCCCGCCGCGCCGCCGGTGGTGGAAGATGCCGACAGCTTTGCCGGCAACGCTGCGAAGAAGGCATTTGAAATCGCCGTGTGGCTCGCCAAAAACTGGACGCTCGAACTGGATCCCGGCGCGTTTTATGTGCTGGCGGATGATTCGGGCCTGGAAGTGGATGCCCTCAACGGCGCGCCCGGCGTATATTCCGCCCGCTTCGCGGCCCTGGATTCAGGCCACCCGGGCAATTCCCCCGACGCGGAAAACAATGCCAAACTCCTGCGTCTGCTCGGCGACCTGCCGCCGGAAAAACGCACCGCCCGCTTTCGCTGCGTGCTGGCGCTCGCGCATCCGGCCGATCATAAACTGAGAATCCAGAACGTCGAATGTGTGGATGGCACGTGCGAAGGCCGCATTCAGCCTGTCGCCAGCGGCCAGCATGGTTTTGGCTATGACCCGCTGTTTGTGCCAGATGGGTTCACCGAATCCTTTGCGGAACTCGGTGAGACCGTGAAAGACCGCATCAGCCACCGCGCCCATGCGCTGGTGAAGCTGAAGGAAATTCTGAAATAGAAATTTCCAATGAGGCGCTATTTTCCCGGAGCGGATGTTTTCGCAGCAGCGATTTGCGCTTCGATATCTGCCTTCCATTCGGCACCAAGGTCGGGTGCGGTTTTGCCGGTGAAGTGCGACCACAGACTGTCGTCATAAGTGCCTTCACGCATGGCGGCGTTTAATTGCGTTACGATATTGGGGTCGTATTTTTCGGACACCCAGTTGAGGAAATTGGCGGTGGTCCGGTAGCTGTCGTTGTAGTGTAGTGAGGCATGACGCAACCGGCGCAGCCAAACGAGGTCGGCCCCGTGGCTCTGCGGTTCATATTTGAACCAGCGGATATAATCGGCGGTGCCTTCGATGATCCAGCCGGGATTTTCACCGCCATGACCGCCCACCTGCTGGACAACATGCACGGCTTCGTGCACCAGGGAACCAACGGCCTCGCCCTTCAGCTCGGATTTCAGCCAGACGGAATTGGCCACGACGCGATTGCCGGCGGTGAAGGCCACGCCATCAATGGGTTTGAGCGTGATGCTGAAATGATTGGGGGCGGAGTAGCCCGTGCTGGGCAGGATCGCCACGATCTTGGGATACTGCTCCGCCAGCACGGGGGCAAGCTGGTCGTGCGCCCAGGTCTGCAATTCGGGCGCGCCGGCCGTGTTGATGGTGATGTCGCATTTGCCATCCGATGTCTTGACGGTGAATTGCGTCGGCGGAATGGCCCCCGCCGGCAGGATTTCAATGCCGCAAATCTTGGCATTTTGATCGGGACTATCCTGGTCCGCCAAAATGCGAATTACAATGTTGCCTTGGGCGTCCGGCTCAATGTCGGAAAATTCCCGGACGACGGCTTTGTTCAGACCGCCGCCGGCGGCAAAGATATCAAATCTTTTCAGCACGGGTTTGCCGTTGATCTGAATGTTTTCAAGCCGGGAGCCGGCGCCGTTGTCAAAGATTTCGGCAAAATGCAGGCGCACCAGATAGCGTTGCCCGGCCGGCACGGGAAAGTTGAACGCGAAATCCTGGCCATAGCATTCACTCTGGTACACGGCGGCCGGCGCGGCGTGAGGCGCGCTGGTGTCAATGGTCGCATCAGCATGGTTCATGCCGGCGGGAACGACTTCCGGGTCGGGCACGAATTCGCCCACCGGTTCATCACTGCCACACACCACATGGATGGGCAGCGACAATTTCGCCGCCTGATCCGCAGCCGGAGCGGGCAAAGCCGGGTAAACGAAACCGGCCGGCATGGTGCCCGGCGGACGGTCCGCCGGAGCAGCGCCCCACGCGAGGTTGGGCTGCGGGCCCATCACAAAAACCAGCGTGCCACCGGCGGTGATCTGCGCGGTGGTAAGCCAGGGTTTGGTCAGCGGGGCGCCATTCAAGGTGGCGGATTGGATGTAAATATTCGTGCTGTTGTTATTCCGGGCGATGACCGTGAAGGTGCGGCCGTGATATATGTCCCGGTCCAGATGAACAACGGCCTTGGTCACCACCGGGCTGCCGATGGCATAGACGCCGCTATCAGGATTTAACGGATAGAAACCGAGGGCGCTGAATACATACCAAGCGGCCATCTGGCCGCAATCCACATTGCCGCACTGGCCGGCGGGCGTGTCATCATAAAGCGTGGCCATGACTTCACGCACATGCTGCTGGGTTTTCGCGGGCACCCCGGCGTAATCGTAGAGGTAGGCGACATGGTGGCATTGTTCGTCCCCCTGCGAGTATTGACCGATCAGGCCGCTGATGTCGGGTATGCTGGTGCGGATAAAAGAATCGGCGGTAAAGAGGGAATCCAGCTTTTGCACAAAGCCCTGGTCGCCGCCATAAAGCGAGATCATGCCGGGCACGTCCTGCTGGATGGCGAAGGCATACTGCCAGGCATCGGCTTCGGTATATTCATCGCCCACCAGCGCGTTGGTGACAAAGGGAGAACGCCAGACACCGCCGGCTTTCCGGCCGCGGAAGAAACCCGTGGTGCGGTCAAACAAGTTCCGGTAATTCGCGGCGCGCCGGTAAAACAATTGCGCATCCTCCGGCTTGTTCAAGGTCTCGGCCAGCCGCGCAATGCACCAGTCATCAAACGAATATTCGATGGTGCAGGACGTGGCGGCCGCGCCCGGGCGGGAGGCGACATAGCCAAGTTCCTTATAGGTCCGCAAGCCACTGCGATTCTGCATGGCGGTGTCGCGCATGGCTTGGTAGGCGGCCTCGACATCAAAGCCGCGGAACCCGGCCAGATAAGCCTGCGCGATCATGTCCACCGAGTGGTAGCCGATCATGCACCAGGTTTCATTGGCGCAGAGCGGCCAGATGGGCGTGGTGTGCTGGCCCAGTTCGTTATATTCGGCCAGCATGGACTGCACCATGTCATTGACCCGGCCGGGCTGCAGGAGCGTCAGCAGCGGCCATTCGGCGCGATAGATGTCCCAGATGGAGAACGTGGTGTAGTTTTGAAAGTTGGTGCCGGCATGATTTTGATGATCATAACCGCGATATTTGCCATCCACGTCATTAAAGATCGTCGGGGCCAGGCAGGACAAATACACATTGGCATAGAAGGTGGCGCGCACATGCGGATCGTACGACTGAACTTGAACGTTGTTGAACACCTGCTGCCATTGCTTGACGGCGGCAGACCGAACTGAATTGAAATTCCAGCCGGGAATTTCGGCCGCCAGATTCTTGCGCGCCCCGTCAATGCCGGTGCCGGAAATGCCGACTTTGACCAGCACCGCCTCGCCGGCAGTGGTCTTGTAACTGACGTAGCCTTTGACGTTCCGGGCATGGGATGCACGAACCCCATTGGCCAGCAAGGTGCCGTCCTGCTCCAGGCCGAAGGAGTCGAACGGCCGGGAAAATTGCATCACAAAATAGATGGCACGCCGGCCGCCCCAACCGTTTGAAAAGCGATAGCCGCTGATGGTGTCATTGCCCTCGACCTGAAGTGAGGCATCCACCGGATCGTTGCCGACACTGTGCACCAGATCCAAAATGATGTGCGACTGATCGGAGGCGGGGAAAGTGTACTTGTGGAAACCGCAACGGGCGGAGGCGGTCAGTTCCACGGCCACTTTCGGGTCTTGGAGGAACACGGAGTAACTGCCGGGTGTGGCGTGCTCCTGATCGTGCGAGAAACGCGAGGCATACCCCTGCCCCGACGTACCGGCATCGAGCCGGACCGGGCCGACGGTGGGCATCAACAGGACGTCGCCCAGACAACCGCAGCCGGTGCCGCTCAAATGAGTGTGACTGAAACCAAGAATGGTTGAATCCCGGTAATGATAACCGGAACTGCCATCCCAGCCTTGCGTGGTGGTATCCGGACTGAGCTGGACCATACCAAAAGGAACCGTGGCGCCGGGGTAAGCATGTCCATGCGCGTCCGTGCCCACGATGGGCAACGATTCCTCAACAGGTGCAGATGGGATTGCATTGGCCACGACCGCTGGTGCCGCCTTGGTGCCACTGGCAATCACGTTAATCTCACTGTAAAAAGTATTGCCAAAACCGTCAGCCTCCTCGGTGCGACTTACGTCCAGCAACAGGTAGCGATATTTTCCCAAGGCGCCATCCGTATCGGCGATGCTCACACCGTATTGTCCGCCATTTTCGCTGGCGTTGGGCGAGGTGGTATCCACCCGGGCTAACAGCCGCCAGCCGCAGGTGGCCGGGTCTGTGCCCAATAGGGGAGCGATATTAAAGTCGGCGGCGGTGCCGGTGCTGGCATAGAGATCGTACACCTGCGGTCCGCGCATCCCCGGATGCCATGAATAGGTATTCACCTGCCGGATGGGTTGGACATTGCCGAGGTCGAGGCGCAAACGTCCGCCCGGCGTGCCGGCGTTGAAGAAAAAATTCTGGCCGGGATCATCGGCCTGTTCGGGCAGCTGACCATCTGTCAGCTTGTCGATATCGCCACCGGCGGAGTCGATTTCACCATCCACAATCGCCACCTTGGCGTTCCGGGCGGCGTTCGCCGGCGCGGGGGGCGGAACATTGGGGAGCTTGAATCCGGGCCGGGCATCATCATTGCCGAGATGCCCAATCGTGATGGTGACGCTGGCAGGCGCCGCCAACCCGGTCAACCCGACCAGACCCGCGGCCAAAATGAATTGGTTAAAGTTCATATGCTGTTGTGCAAAATAGATGTGGTTACGAAAGAGAGTCCAGTCCCTTGTTTATTTGGGCAAAACCGGATGGGTTCCCCAAGCGCTCGGGTTGGATCCCATAGTGAAAACAATGGAGCCGCCATTTTTCAAATCGCTGTAAGGGAGAAAGGGGGAATCCCAGTTCCGGCCGTTTAATTTGACGGACTGGACATAAATATTGTCGTCGGAAAGATTTTCCGCCGCCATGGTGAACTGTTTCCCGTTGGAAAGATGCATGACCGCATGAGGGATTTGCGGCGCGCCGATGACATAATAATCACTCCCCGGACAAACCGGATAGAAACCCATGCAGGTAAACATATACCAGGCCGACATCTGCCCGCAATCGTCATTACCGCACAAGGAATCAGGCTGGTTGCCGTATTGGGTGGTGATGACCTGATGCAGCCGGCGGGCGGTCTTCCAAGGCTGACCGGCGTAGCTATAAAGATAAATGACGTGATGGCTGGGCTCATTGCCGTGCCAGTATTCGCCAATGCAGCCGCGCAGGTCGTTGGTGGACATCTCGTCCCGGAAAACCTGCGACAGGTTGGCATCGAACAGTGAATCAAGCTTGGCCACGAATGAATCGTTGCCGCCCATCAAATGGATCAACCCGGGCACATCCTGTGGTACAAACCAGGAGTATTGCGAACTGGTGGCTTCGGTGACATCAGTCAGTTTGTTGCCGCCGCCAAACGCATGGGGATCGAACGGCGTACGCCAGTTGCCTTGGGCGTCTTTCGGGCGCATCCAGCCCATGGACGCATCATAAATATTGGTGTAGCTGGAGGCCCGCTTCATAAAGGTTTCGCAGTCCGCGGTTTTGCCCAGCGCCTTGGCCATGCGGGCGACGCACCAGTCGTCGTAGGCGTATTCCAAGGTTTTAGAAACGGACTCATCCTCCTGATCGCAGGGTACCCAGCCCAATTTCGCGTATGCGGCCACGCTATCGTAATCCGGGCTGAGAGCGGTCGTCTTGATGGCGTCGTACGCGCGCTGCACGTCGAACCCTTTTACGCCCTTGAAATAACCGTCCACAATCACCGGCACGGCATGATAGCCGATCATGCACCAGGTTTCGTTGCCTTGCAGTTCCCACATCGGCAGCAGGTGATCCACACTCTGGTCATAATGCACGAGCAGAGAGTTGATCATGTCCGCATCGCGAGGTTCCTGAATCAGCGAGAGCAGCGGATGTTCGGCCCGGAAGGTGTCCCACAGCGAAAACACGGTGTATTCGGTGAAGCCTTTGGCCTGGTGAATGTCCGAGTCAAAACCGCGATACTGGCCGTTCACATCTTGGTAGAGGTTCGGCGCGAGGAACGCATGGTAGAGGGATGTGTAGAAAGTTTCCTTTTGAACGGGCGTGCCATCAATTTGGATGCGGGCGAGTTCCTTATCCCACCGGGCGCACGTGCGCTCCCGAACCTGGTTAAAATCCCAGCCGGGAATTTCCGCATCCAGATTTTGCAAAGCATTGGCGGTGCTGACCGCGGACACGGCGACTTTCACCTGAATGACTTCATGATCACCGGTCTTAAAGCTAGCCAGGAATTGCAGATTGGTCCCGGCGGCTTCATTGTGACTGCGATAGCGATACGTGTTATAAACCACCGGTTTTCCGGCGCTGTAGATCTCGGCCCGGTCAAACGGACGGGAATAGCGGGCGGCAAAGTAGAGATACCGTTCCTTGGCCCAACCATTCACAATATGAAACCCGGTGATGGTAGAATTGTCCTCGATGCGCAAGTGCGATTGGGACACGCGCCAGCGACCGCCACTGATGAGGTGCGCGAGGTCGGTGAGGATGGAGGCATCGGGGGCGGCCGGAAAAGTGAAGCGGAACATGCCCGCGCGTTCGCCAGCGGTCAGTTCCACGTTGATCCCGGATTTCTTGAGCAACACCTGGTAATAACCGGCGGCGGCCGTCTCTTCGGTGTGGGAATAGGTGGATTGGTAGCCAATCTCCGGGTGGTCCTTGTCACCGGCCACCAATGCCGGGGTCCCCACTTGCGGCTGGAACAGGAAATCGCCGAGGTCGGGGCAGCCGGTGCCGGTCAGATGCGTCAGGCTGAAGCCGAGGATCGTGGGATCGGCATAGGTATAGCCAGCATCGGTGTTCCAATTCGTGGTGTCGGTGTCGGGACTGAGCTGGACCATCCCAAAGGGGGCGGACGGACCAGGATAGGTATTCCCCTCCTCTCCCTTGGTACCGACCATGGGCCGGATATAATCGGACAACCGTATCTCGGCGGCGGAACAGGCACTGGCTGCCAGCAGCAGCGCGGTTAGAATCAAGGGCAGGCGTTTCAGTTTCATAGGTTTATTTCTGAGTCTTGGTTCAATGGTTCAATTCACCAGATGGAGGCGGAAATAACGCTGCGGCGAACCGCCAAAATTGTTGGTGAGCGTCAAGGGCAGGCCGGTTCCAGTCACCGGATTGCCCACGGCCGTCCACACCGGCGAAGTGAGGTTGGTTTTGTATTCCAACTGATAGATCTGGCCAGCCTCGGCCGGCCAGCTGAGGAACAGATTCGTGCCCACCGTTTGGGCACTCAAGGGCACCGCGATGGGTACGCTGGCACTAAAACTCAGATTATCAATCGCCAGGCCCTGGGCTTTGCCGGTGGAATCAGTCATCTGCCACACCAGCCATAATGCGGAGCCCGGCGACCAGTTGCCAATCGCCTGGTCCAGCACGGTCAGGTTCGTGGAATTAACCGCCTGGGTACCATCCACAGCCACGCCACCGGTATCGGCCGACACGGTCGGAATAATCACGTTTAAGGCGGGTACATATGCGGTGGCTCCGGCGGGAATGATACCGCTCGGGAAGGAGGCGGTGGCCGTAGGGTCGACGAAGTAAAAAAACTGGAGCGTCTTGGGCAGATTGGATTGACGCCACACTTCGCCGGTGAATTGCAGGTTCATCCGGGTCAGGGTGGTGTGAGTGTCATTGATCAACCGCACACCAAAGGCCGTCCCGCCAGTGGTGCTGGTGGCCAGCAAGCCGAGGGCGCGATTGGAACTGCTGGGCGCCCCAAAGCTGAGCTGACCGCCGGTGGTCTGATCACCATCCGTGGCCCCGAACCGGGAGGCCAAAACGTTGTTTCCATACCAACCGGCCAAGGATGAGAGACCCAGCCCGCCGGAGGAACCGGTCGTCACGGCCGGAAACCCAAAGTCAAATGGATTGGCCAGAGAGTAAGTAACGCCTGCAATAGTTACGGGGTTGGCGCTGTTGATGGACGTGGCGCCGGGATTTGGCAGGGCATCAAAGTTCTGCGTGTACACGGAGCCCACCGCCGCATAATCCACGAACGAAGGCGGGGCTGTGGCGCTGGCGTTATTGGACGCGCCCGGGGTGGCGGCAAACAATTCCTGGCGGAGGAAGCTCTGGCCATCGGGCACCGATCCGTATGCGGCATTAGGAGCGATTCCGTTATAGTCCAAATAATCCAGCACCTGGGCGTGGCCGCTGTAAAGGCGACTCAAGGCGAGCGAACCCGTGCCGGCGGGCAGGTTGAAACTGGTGTGCCACTGATTCGTGACGGACAGATTGGTCAGGCCATCGGCGAACACCACGAGGAACTGGCCGGCATTAATAATGGCATTACTGGGGAAGGCCCATTGCAGAAGGTTCGTGTAATTGTTCGCCAGATAATCACCGCTGAGCGAAAGCACATTGGTGCTGGGATTATACAGTTCCAGCCAGGGCGTATGCTGACCGGCGCGATTGGTGATGCCGGTCAGGTTGTTGGGCTGAACCTCGTTAATCCACAATGACGGAAAAGCCGGCAGGACCTGAGCGGTGCCGTTCACGGCATCCGGCGTGGCGGCATACGGCACAACGGACCAATTGCCGACGCGCCAGTTGTCCTGATGCGAATCAATCAGTTGCAACGAACTGCCCGCCAACACCGCATTGGACGACCAAGGGGCGGCGGTGTCGTAGCGTACGGCGGTAACAGCAACACTATTGGTGCCATTGCCATTGGGCTGAACCAGGGTAAGCAATTGGGGCGGCTGCAACGTACCGGCGAACAGGTCGAATACCGGTTTGGTGGCTCCATAAGCCGCGGCAAATGCCGCATTGTTGGCCGCCAAAACCAGGCGGTTCGTCGGTCCGATGACGGAACCGTTCGGGAAGGTGTACCCCAGGCCGGAGATCTGCCAGCCGGACAGATCAAATGCGGCGTTGGTGGAGTTATTAGAGAGTTCCACAAACTGGGCGTTACTGGCTGCGGGCGCGCTCATGATTTCGTTGATCACCACCTGGCCGACGGGCGATACCTTGGTGGCATTATTGACCACGCTCACGCTGTTACTCGCCCCGGCCAGCACCTGGCCGCTCAAATTCACCCCAACAACGTGCAGATTGTTGGTCCCGCTGGCCAGCGGCAGACTGACGGTCCAGTTGGTCAGATTGTTCCACGTCAGCGGATAGGCCGCCCCGTTAATCCAAACGGCGGCGACATTCACCGGAGCCTGACCGTTGACATACGCAATATTATTGCTCACGACAACGGTGGGGTTCACGGTGAACGATGAGGCGTTGACGGCGGCCAACTGCGAGCCGATGCTGCTTTGCGCCTGGGAGAGCCACGGTTCGATGCTGGCGGCGGGATTTTCCACGCTCAGGCCATTCGCCGTAAAGGCATTGTATTTGGCGGTAATCAGCGGACCACTAGTGGCGACATTGAGCGGACCATTGACCAGTTCCTGCAAGGCGCGCCAGTACATGCGCTGGAACACCGGCGTGTTGTAAATCTGACTCATGCAGGGATCGTTGGGATTCACATAGAACAGATTTTGCCCCGGCGCCCAGGAGGTGTAACCTTCCCCGATAAGGCCGATGCTGATGTTGAAATCCCACATCAGCAGGGTGTACTTGGTTCCCAGAGTGCCGATATAGCCATAGAGATTCTGCTCGTTTTGCGCACCGAAAGAATCCCAGTTCCCGCCCGCATGGTTGGCCGCGAATACCCGCATCCAGTTTTCCATGTTGGCAATGTTTTCCAGATTGGCCGCATAATTGGGAGTGCCATAGGCATTCGCAGCGTCAATGAGCGAGAAGACATTGGTGAAATCGCTGCAGGTGTCGGCAGTGCGACGAATCTCGTACTGGTAGCGGTAGCGGGCCGGCTTTTTGACACCGCCGGTCGTGGTGTAATTATTGAGAGTACACCAGGACAGGTTGTTGGCGCCCATGGTGTAGCCGGAAAGGAAGGGGGCCATTTCAAACCAGGGCTGCATCTTATAAAGATACCCGCCGGCATCATTGGGGAAATGCTCCTTGACCACATCACTATCCGGGGCCTGGGCATCCTCCATGAGGGTAAGCCGGCGGCTGCCATTCACATAGACCGCGACATAGCGGCGGTTGAGCCAGGGAACACCGAGCGCACGCAACAACGAGTTGGCAATTTGCTCGCGCTGGAGACTGGGGTCATCGCCCGGAGTATTGCCCGGCTGGTGCAGTTTTTTGAGTTCCTTCGTGCCCAGAAACAGGTCGTCGTCCTTGAACTTATATTCAAAACTGCACAGATTGCCGTTGGGAGTGTTGTAATCCTCATGCGCCGGGCTGCCGGTGTAACGGCCCCCGACATTGTAGATGACACGGTTGCCATTGACGAAAGTGCAATCATTGTTCCAGTCGCGGCTGATGTTGCCCAGATTGGCCCAACGGTTCAGGTTGGTTTGGGTAATCCAGACATGGTAAACCCCAAAACTGCCACCGGGATTGCCATCACCAAACATCACCACACCTTCGGGGGCCGGTATATTGTCATTGGTACGCAGGGCGGGAAAGCGGGTCGTAATGCCCGGGTTATCCGTGGCCGCCAGATAAAAGGCAACCACCTGGTTCGCCGCCTGGCCCGGAATAACCGCGCTGAAAACACCATCACCCGCAATGGCATCGCCATTCGTGCCGCCATCATTCATGGGTACGGCGGTATAACTCAGCGCCGGATCCAGGCGATAGTACAAAGTGAGATTCCGCACGGCGTCGGGATCATGCAGATTCGCCGTGACCACCACCGGCTGATTGGCGGCAGGTAAACTTGGAGCGTGGGTGACGTTATATATCGCCGGCCCGGCATTGGTGACGTAGGCGCTGTTCGGCCCGCCCGGCGTACCCAGATTGGCAGGAATGGGCAGGACCGCATTGGCTTCAAGCCAATTGCCGTTAAGACGGAAGTTGGGTTCGGGCGTGCCACGCAACCACCGGGCCTGATAGCTCATGGTAACCGTATTGCCGGCTGTCATGGCATTGGGATTCAACGCCACTTCGCAGGAGTTGTCGCCGGTCCATAAGCGGTCGCTGCACCGGATATGGAGCGAGTGGCCGCTGTTGTCGCCTGAGTTTTCCAGGCCGGAAGCCACCATGGAACCTTGCGTCGTCCAGCCGGTCAAACCGGGATTGCTTTCAAACGTGCCATTGGAAACATAGTTGCTGCCGTTGTAGATGACCTGGAGATTGTCCACCAGACATTCGCCGGCATCGAGCAGGCCGATTTGCGCGTAGTCGATGCTGGGGTCGTAATTGGCACCATTATCCAGCACGCCGGTGGTTTGAATGGTCACCCAGGAGGATTTTTGCGTTTCATCGCTATCCGCCCAATTGGCGGCCAGCCGGTGATTGGCACGGGGATCAATCAGCTCCAGACTGCTGCCACCGCCGCCGGACCATTCGCCCCAGCGTCCACCGGTGCCATAGGTCACTTGGTCCTCCGCCACCAAAATCGCATTCGTTACATAAAGCGTTGATGGCATGGCCAGCACCACCAGCTCGCCATTATGCGACAGTTTCCCGCTGTAATTACCGACGGTGTTCCCGCTATTCAGATTCGAATATTTGGCGAAGAGATTGGTGGTGTTTTTCGCCACTACAAGATAGCCATTGGGTACCAGCGTGACGCTGGGAAAAGTGAAGGCGACGCCAGAAGTAAACTGCCAGCCTTTCAAGTTGATCGTGTTGGTGCCCTTGTTATAGAGCTCAATATACTGGTCATCGTCATTGCCACTGATCGGGTCGTACATCAGTTCATTGATGACAACGTCGCTGATCACAATGGTGCCATTGTTGGTACCCGGCGTATTGGTGGTGAAGGCGTAGAAATCATTCGCCCCATCCGGCCAGCGACCATAGGAAACCTGATTCGCCTGCGCCCCAAACTGCACCGCGTCCAGCACCTGAGTGTGATCAGGCTTGATCAAATACAAAGTCTCCCCTGCCCCATTGAGTGTGAAACCAAATTGGGATTTTGTGAAGGCCGCAAAACCGGCCGGGCCAATGACGGTGCCGGCGGGAATGACAAATTTATTGGTGGCCGGGTCATCGGTCAAAATGCAGCCGGAGATATCCACGCTGTTGGAATTGTGATTATAGAGTTCGATGAACTGTGGCACAGACAGATTTTCCGAATGCGGCATTATTTCGTTGATGACCACGTTGCGCAACGGACTAGGCGTGAAGGCATCCAACTGCCCCGGCGAACCGCCTACGACATCGCTGATGTCCCACGCGCGCGGATCGCCTTCGCCATACGTCGGGTTGGCCAGCACCAGAGAATGGCCGGTGCCACCGGTTGCCACCGGCCAGGGATAAACATCCGTATAAGGCAAGGTCAGCAGCACGCTGCCCTGTTCATCGAGCAATTGCAGCGTTTCCGCATGTTTAAGACTGCCGGTATACGGCCCCATGACATTGGTAATGCCATAGACGCTGGTCATGTCCGCCGGCGCGGCGGCGACCACAAGATACCCGCCCCCCGGAATAGTGGTGCCCGCGGGAAAGGTGTAACTCATGTCCGCGCAGGTGATCTGATAATTACCAATGTCCTGAAACCAGGGATTGGAATTGTACAGCTCCACAAATTCCAAGTCTTTGCCATCCGTGCGCGGTGCGGGTTTCCACATGATTTCAGAAAACACAACGGGAGTCATGCGACTGGTCGGCCCCATGGCATCATGCGGATTGGCCATGGTGGCCACCACTGCACTGGCGGGGATGGCGGCGTAATTCACGAACCGCGCTGTCGTGGTCTGGGCGGCGTTATGGCTGGCCACGGCGAGGCCGAGGAAAATTTGCGAAGGTAGCGCCAGGGTTACGGAACCCAGTTGCGTCCAGTTGGTGCCGTCGTAACTGCCGAAGCCGGTGAAAACATTGCCCACGCGATTGAGGCGCAGCCACGTGTGGGGATAATTGACCGGAAAGTTGCCGGTGGTCACGGCGGTACCGTTGGTGGTGGCGCGGTCCGCGAAGAATTCACCGTTCATGCCCGGCGTGGCCAGGGTGGCCGTAAATGGACTGCCAGGATCCAGACTCGCCCGGGCCATCAAACCAGCCTGCGCCCACAGGTCGGACAGACCCAAACCCGCCAGACACACCGAGACATCAAAATTGCCGGTCTGCTGCGCGTAATCGAAATTGAATTGATCACTGGTGCCACCAATGTTGCTGCCGGCGCTGGTAATGATTACCCCGGCGGAGGTATAAACATCAGTGGAAGCAATGGCGGGATTGCCAATATCCTGCGGGGCCAAAAGCGAGGACAGGAACGTCACGAGGGTATTGGTGGCAATGGTGTTCGGCGGCAGGGCGCGATCACGCACCCCATTGATCACCACGCCGTAGTTAGTGCCAATCGTCAGCGGTGCCGTGGTGAGCAGGACCGAGGAATTATTGGTGGCGAGCGATACGGCCGTTATGACCAGACCGTTGGTAAACGCATAATTCGCCGGATTGGTGGCGCTGGCAGCTTCTACGGTTTTGGAGAAATCCAGTTCCACATTCGTGGTGCCAATATTAAAGCCGCGCAAGACCACGGGAGGATTGGTGTCCAGTGTCACTGACAGCAATACCGGCGCGCTGGTGACCGAGCCATAGAGGTTGCTGATGATCACGCCATAATTGCCGGCAGAAGCCAGCGTCAGATTGGTCAAGGACAGGATATTGTTGGTGGCTCCGGTCAGGGCTAAGCCATTGAATTGCCATTGATACTGCAAAGGAGTGGCCCCCGTGGCCGGTTCGGTGAGGACAACGCCATTGCCAACAAACAAATTGGTGGCGGGCGTCGCCACGGGCACAGCGGCCAGCGGCGGCGCGCCGATACCGTTGTAATAAAGACCCAGCACCTGGCCCGGGCTCAAAGCCGTGGTATAAACTGCCACCTCGTCGATGCTGCCGGGGAAGGTGCGCACGCCGCCGCCGAAGACGCCGTCGTCACCCAAATGCCAGGCCACGCCAAACACCTCGGCGTCATTGGCCAGCAGATTGGTCACCGCCTGAACGCCATTGGTGTTGATCAGGTAAAGTACGGTCTGGTTGGGAGCAATAACCATGGCCACGAACGACCACTGATTGGCGGGCGGGTACAAGCCGGAATTAAAGCCCGACGTGGTGTTTTGGTTCCAGGTGTAAGTCAGCGCCGCCATGCCGCTGGCATTCACCGAACCACCAAAACCAAGGCCCTCGCCGGCCCCACCGCGGTCCATGAGCAGCCCGGCATAAGTTTCCACGGTACCACTTGGATTGATCCACAGGGTATAGGTCAGATTGCTGGCCACGAGATTTCCCGCCGACGCAGTCACGTACGAATTCGCGGTGTTGGCAAACGTGGCCAGCGCCGGATTGGGGGCGGTAAAACCGGGCACTCCCGGGGTTTGCGGACCCGCCACGCCGTTGTATCCGTTATGTGCGCCGGCTTGATAAACTCCGTTGTACCCGCCCGCATAATCATAAGCCACAGCGGTGCCGGGTGCCGGGTTGTTGGTTTCATCCAGCTTCCAATATACCAGCGGCCCCGCAGCCAGAACGGCCGAAGCATAGGAACCCGGAGCTGGCGTGATCACGGAAAGCGTGGCCAGACTGGTGCGAACGCTGCCCACGGCGTTGGTAACCACCAATTGATACGCGCCGGCACTGGCCGCCGTTACGTTGGTGATGACCAGCGAGGCACTGGTCGCACCGGTCAGAATATTGGTGGTCTGATTCGTAATGTACAGCCACTGGCAGGCCAGCGGCACAGATCCGGCCAACGTGGCAGTCAAGGTTACTGTGGCTCCGGCATAAACGGTGGCTGACTGGGGCTGGGACGTGATGATCGGAGCCACAGGAGCGGAAAGTCCCCCGCCAATCTGTATTTCGGAATAACCCTCATAGCCATTTTCCGGGGTACCACCGGGCGGGCTGAAGTTAAATTCCACGGCCGCCACATTCCGGGCCAGGACCGAGGTTGCCGGGATTATCATCGTGCGGGTGGCGGACTGGAAGGCGTTAGGATCGGCCGGCAAATAATCCACGGTGACCAGATGTTTGAAGACCGTAGGACTGTCCACTGTGGCATATAGCACCTCATAGTTCTGCTCATCACGACCGGCGTCGCCCCAGCCGCCATAAACCACAATATTGGTCAGGTCATATCCGGTGCCACCCACGACCGGCAGCGTGTAGGTAACCGACTGGCCGGCGGAAATCGGCCCGCAGGTCACTTCGGTAAGGCTGCTGCCAACGCCCGGCCAGTAATCGAAATACCCAATGACCCCATCGGACAGCTGGTCCGGATTGCCCCCGGCCTGGTTCAGGCCAAAATCACCGGAGCCAACCGATATCTGCCCACCTTCCACCGTATCGCCGGCGATTATACTGTTGGTGGCGATAATCCAGGTGGGATAAAAAAGGGCGCTGACCAAGCCAGGGTATTGACTGGTGGTATCGCCCGTAATCCCCCACCCCGTCTGGGCGGAACACACCGTAATGAGGTTGCTCACCGCCACTGGAACACTGCTTACCGTCAGGGAAACAGGCGTACTAAACGCCACGCCCCGGCTGTTGGTCGCATTAATCCCCTCCAGCTGGTAGTAGCCGCTATTGGCGGTTTGCACATTGGTTAAAACGAGCGTGGAATTCGTCGCGCCGGGAATATTTTGGTTCACCCCACCATTGATGTACTGCCATTGCAGCAAAGCCGGCGGTGAACTGTCAAACGCCGCCGTAAAGATCATCTGATCGCCCACATAAGTGGCCGCCGAGGCCGGACTGGTATCCTGCGTCAGCACCGGCAAAGGCACGTACGACATGCCGGGCGAACGGAACCCCTGCAAAACAATTTCCGCGTAACCGGAATAGCCGTTTTCCACACTGCTAATCTGCGGGGTAAAATCGAATTTTACATAGCAGACATTACTCGCCAGCGGCACGCCTGTGGAGGTGCTGATGGCCACGCGATTGGCCGAAACCCCGGAGACCACGGGATTATAAAAAATGCCCGTCAAGGGAATGAACGTTCCGGGGGCGGCAATGGTGGAATAGGAAACGTTATAAAACTGCCCATCGCGGCCGGCGGTGGCCCAGCCGCTGTAAACCACGATATTTGTCAGCGTGAAGCCGTTGATGTAATTCGTCAGGGCGTAAGTCACCGAGGTGCCGCCTTGATAACCGCCACAGGTGGCGTAGGAAGAGTAGGTCCCCGCCGGCCCAAAGGTGCCATCCGTCAAGGCGTTCAGCCCGGTGGTGCCCGCATCATTGGTGAAATTGCCCAAACCGACCGCCCCCGGCAGCTGACCGGCGATTAAGCTGTTCGTTTCCACCGGCCACGTGGGGGTGAAATTGGCGCCGTTCACCTGATTGGACATGGTAATGACCAACGGCGGGGCCGTCACGTTGGTAGCCGTATTCCCCTGCACGGTAATGGCCGCATAACCTTCGTAACCGTTTTCCTCCACCGGAGCGGTAAAGTCAAACTTCACGACCGCCACATTGGCGGCGAATATCCCACCTAGCGAATCCGTGAGCGAAACCATGGTGGCGGACGGAATGTTTCCGGCATTAGGCGGGGCATAATTGACGATCCCCAGGGAAATGAACGAATTGGGATTCTGCGCCGTGGCATAACTGACATTATAGCCTTGGGAATCGCGCCCACTATCCTGCCAGCCGCCAAAGACCGTGATATTGGTAAGATTGTATCCCATCGTAGCGGCCGGCAGCGTGTAAATGATGGTGTAGCCAGAGCCGCTGCCCGTGCCGCAAGTCACATAGTTGGTGCTGGTGGCATTCGCGACAGTTGCGATGGTCAGGCTGCCGCCGGCGGTCAGGGAATTGACGTTGCGGCCGATGGCTTCCAGACTGAAATTTCCCAAGGCGGTGGTGGGAGCCAATCCAGCAATCAAACTGTTGGTGGCGGGGCGCCAAGTAGGCGTAAAGGGGGTGGCCCCGTTTTGCGTAGCCGGGGTGATGACCAACGTGGCCATGGCGGAACCGGCCAGCACCAGCCACGCCGCTGCAACCAGCAAGGCGGCGATTGGCTGGAGTGTAAACGGTGAAGATTTCATTTTATTGTGCTAATTCCGTCCGCCACCGCTCAAACTGTCAAAACACTCCCCAAACCAGACACCACCCGACCGGCAGCAAAAATGCCGCCAGCCGGGCAAGGTTGGGGGTAGACGAGCCATTCACTTGGCCAGGTCCGAGGCAAATTCGTACGTGCCGGAACCCACCTCAAAAACTCCGCTGCCGCCTTCTTCGCGCAGGAAATGAACCCCGGCTGCAGATGCAGCAGGGTTGCCACTTTCCGTGATGCTGCCGGCTGCCGCCGCCGGAACGTAAATTGTGGCCATCGTATTGACGGGCACAGTTACGGCGAGGGTCAGGTGGTGATCCTTCAGCTTCCAGGCGGTGGCAATGTTGCCATGGATGGAATCGTAACTGGTCTTTGCCCAGGTAAGACCGTCACCGATCACCGGTTTGATTTGAATGGTTTTGTACCCGGGGCTTGCCGGCCGGATGCCGCCCACCCCACCGAACAGATATTCACCGCAGGAACCGAGCGAATAATGATTGAAGGAATTCATGCCGGGATCCTGGAAGCCTTTATCCGGAGTCCAGCCATCCCAGCGCTCCCAGATAGTGGTGGCACCGTGTTTCACGGAAAACAGCCAGGAGGGGAAGGAGTCTTGCAGCAACACCCGATAGGCGGTGTCGGCCTGGCCCGCCTGGGTCAGCATCGGCAGCAAATAACTCACACCAATAAACCCGGTGGAGAGATGGTCGCCCTTGGCCTTGATGTCCGCCGCCAGGTATTCCCCAGCTTTGATCTGGAGTTCCGGCGACAGCAGGTCAAACTTCAGCGCCATGCAATAGGCACACTGGGTATTGCCGGCCACGTGCCCATCCGCCGTCACATACTGCCGGTTGAAGGCGGCCTTGATGGCTTCAAACAAATGTTCATATTTATCCGCCTCCACCTTGCGGCCAACGGCGGCGCAGGCTTTGGCCACCAAATGGGTGGAATAGGCGTAGTAAGCCGTCGCGATCATATCCTTGGGGGTATTCGCACCGATAGACAGCCAGTCACCGTAATCGTTGCCGCGGTTTTGATTGCGGATAAACCCGGTGCTGTTGGCCTGCATGTATTCCACCCATTTGATCATCGCGGGCAGATGGTTTTCCAAAATGCGTTTGTCGCCGTAGACCTCGTAAATGGTCCAAGGACAGATCACTCCGGCATCGCCCCAGGCGGGGACGCCGTAGCAATTCATGGTGTTGGGATTCACATCGGCAAACGCCCCGGCGGCGGACTGGCCGTCATCCACGTCCACCAGCCATTTGGTGAAGAACGCCGCGACATCGGCATTGTAGGTCGCCGTACGGATGAAGACCTCGGCATCCCCCATCCAGCCCAGCCGTTCGTCGCGCTGCGGACAATCGGTGGGTACACTGACGTAGTTGCCCCGCTGCCCCCATTGAATGTTCGATTGCAGCTGGTTGATGCGCGGATCAGAACAGGCGAATTCGCCGGTTCTCGCCGTGTCCGAGGCGATCACCACTCCGGTAACGGCATCCAGCCCGGGGTTTGCGTTCAAGCCGGAGATTTCCACATAACGGAATCCATGGAACGTGAAACGCGGCTGCCAAATTTCCTTGCCCGTGCCTTTGGCAATGTAATGATCCACCGACGGCGCGCCGCGCAGGTTGGTGGTATAGATGGTGCCATCGTCGTTCAGCATCTCGGCGTGGTGCAGGGTCACCCGGGTGCCAGCGGGGGCGGACACCTGGAGCCGGACGACCCCCACCATGTTCTGACCCAGATCATAAACCCAATGGCCGGGTTTGGCTTCGGTAACGGTTTTCGGCTTCAGCTCTATCACCTGCCGCACGGGTTCCATGACCTGCGCCTCCAGTTTGCGGGCCGACTCATCACGAATGGCGACTGAACCCCACTGGCCGGCGGCCAGATCCGCCTGATCCCATCCCTTGATCTCCAACCGGGAATCATAGTCTTCGCCCAGCATGAAATCGGAGGATAAAATCGGGCTGTCGTGCGATTTCCAAGTATCATCGGTCACGGCCACCGATTCCGTGCGACCGTCCGCATAGGTGACTTCCAACTGCGCGAGAAACGCCGGCTCCTTGCCGAAATACGCATTGCCGCCATTGCCAATATGGCCGCTGAACCAGCCGTTGGCCAGCAGTGAGCCGATGGCGTTGCCGCCGGTGTGCAGCAGCGCGGTGACATCATAGGCCTGATAGCGCACGCGCTTGCGATAGTCCGTCCAATCGGGCGCGAGCACGTGATCCCCCACCCGCTGGCCGTTGATATGCACCTCATACAAACCCAGCGCACTGGCATAGAGCACCGCCCGTTGCACCGGCGCTTTCAAATCAAAGGATTTGCGCAGGTACGGCACCGCCGCCGAAGCGCCCGGCAACACCAGCGTCTGGTTCTCATCCACCTCTTTCTTGAAAATCTTTCCGGCATACTCGTATTCCACCTGCAAACGTTTCACCACGTTATAGGCGGGATCCACGCCCATGGTCGTGTTGTTGACCACCATTTTAAGATGGCCTTGCTTGATATGGTTATTCAAGGCGGCGGTCACATCTGCGGCCCGGCCTTCCGCCACGGCCTCATAAGTCGCGTGGCGGATGATGAGCGGCGCTGGCGCTGCAGCGGCCGGCCCCTTGGGCGATATCCATTGGGCCGTCCAGTCCGCCGGCTCGAGCAGGCCCATCTGCCATTGCGCCACCGGACTCCACGCGCCGGCCTGACCGTCACGGTCCCAAGTGCGCACTTTCCAAAAGCAGCGTTCCCGCGAAACCAGGGCCTTCCCGGCATATACGATCTGGGAGCTCTCATCGGAGTCCAACTTGCCGCTGTCCCAGAGATCGCCGTTATCGGTGTTGAGCAGCTCGGCCGAGGATGCCACCAGCACCTGGTACGCTGTCTGCCGTTCGGCGCGCTGGTCCGCAGTCAGCAACCAGCTCAAACGCGGACTGCCGGCATCAATGCCGAGCGGGTCCGTCAGGTACTCGCACCGCAGATTTTTGGTGGTCACGGCCGCCGAGCAGATGCTGGCCAGCAACATGGCCCCCAAGGTAAGAATATGTTTGGATCTTTTCATTTGTGCTTAAATTATTTGTTTACGGATAGACTAGCCGGTAAAAGACGCTGCCATTGGCAGGGTTGATGGGAAGGGAGAACTGGTTGGTAACCGCCGTGCCGGCCACGTCAATCCAGTTGGTGCCCAAACCGTGGGTGAGATTGTTGGTCTGCGCCTGCAAGCGCCAGCCGAGGTGGTCGGCGGGCCAGCTTAAGGTCAGCTGGCTAGCTACGACTTTGCAGATGAGGTTCGTCGGATTGGTAGCCACAATCACCGTGGGCACGCCGCCCATACTGATTGCCGCATAGCCGCAAAAACCGTTCTCCGAGGCGGGTGAGGTAAAGTCAAACTTCACGGCGGCCACGTTCGTGGCCAGGAAACCGGTGGCCGGAGTGAGCGTCGCCCGCGTGGCTGACTGGGCGCCCGCCGGATTCAACGGATTATAATTGACGCTCCCCAGCAAAACGAACGTGGCTGGAGCATTTGTTTTGGAATAATAGACCGTGTAAGCCTGCTGGTCGCGACCCGCATCCGACCAACCACCATAAACCGTTATGTTCGTCAGCGAATAGCCGGTGGCCGAACCGGTCAGCGTATAAACCAATGCACTGCCGGCGCTGCTGCTGTCCGGACCGGTCCCGTTGCCAGCGGTGACATAGTTTGGGCTGGTGGTAATTCCGTAAGTGCCGGCTATCTGGGTCAGCCCCAAGTTGCCGGCGGTCAGCGAGCTGACGCTCCGACCGGGAACTTCCTCGCTAAAATTACCGGTTGCCGTGCTGGGAGATTGACCGGCGATCAGGCTGTTATTCGTGGTGATGGTCCACGTTGGCGTAAAGGTGCCGGTGCCCGTTCCGGTCTGCGCAGCCAGGGCGGTGACCACATTGCTTACCGCCGCCGGCACACTGCTGACGGAAAGCGTACTGGCGGAAGTCACGGCGACGCCGTAAGTGTTCGACGCCTGGAGACGGTAGCTGGCGGTGTCGGTCAATTGCAGATTCGTCAGCGTCAATGTAGTGTTCGTCGCCCCGGAAATATTGTTCGTCAGGGCACTGGTGATTTTCTGCCATTGATAAGTCGGCGCTCGGGCCGCCGTGAACCCGGCCATAAAGGTGACCTGGCTGCCCACAACATCGGCGGCGGTTACGGGCAACGGGTTGGTGGCCACCTGCGGGCTGACCGGGATCCCCAGCATGGTGATTCCCGCATAGCCACAATATCCGTTTTCCGAAGCCGGGCTGGTGAAGTCAAATTTCACGGCGGCCACGTTGGTGGCCAGGATGCCGTTCGCCGGCGACAGGGTCACCCGCGTGGCGGAGGGGGTATTGGCCGTATCCGTCGGATTAAAGCTGACGCTACCCAAGTTGATAAAGGTGGCCGGTGCCGTCACTTTGGAATAAGAAACGGTATAAGCCTGCTGGTCGCGTCCGGCATCCTTCCACCCGCCATAGACCGTAATGTTGGTGAGAAAATAACCGCCGGCGGAAGCATTGGTGAGCGTATAAATCAGGGAAGAACCGGAGACGCCATCACTGCCACACGTCACATAGTTGGTGCCGGTGACACCGCCGGGCTGGCTGATGGTGAGCGTGCCGCCAGCGGTCAGGGAATTAGGCGTCCGCCCGCCACCGAAAGTTTCCTGATTGAAATTGCCATTCGTACCGGACGGGATCTGGCCGAAGATGATGCTGGCCGGTGCCAGCGTCCAGGTGGGCGTGAGGGAAAAACCGTAACCCAAACCGGTTTGGCCGGCATTGGCGGTAATGACATTGTTGATCACCGCCGGCGCACTGCTAACCGTGAGGGTACCCGCACTGCTCACATAAACGCTGCCCGCATTGGTCACCAACACCTGATAGGATGCCGTGTTGGTCAGTTGGAGATTTGACAGGGTGAGTGTGGTATTGGTAGCCCCGGGAATTTTGTTGGTAACCCCGCCGCGGATCACCTGCCATTGGTACGTATTACTCCCACCAAAACCCACCGCAAAGGTGGCCTGACTGCCCACGACATCGGCCGCCGTCACGGGCGTAACCACGGGGTTGAACGTATCGAGAATCCAGGCCGCATATTGGCTCATCTCATTGCCATCCGCCGGCGGGGTGCACCCCGTGCAGGAAGGCCAAAGGAATCCGCCGGTGCAGCCGGCGCTCTGGCCCACCTGCATTTTGGTAAGAAACGTGGTATCGCGTTCCCAATCCCAGTAACCGGCCACCACCTTCATGCCGCCGAAGTAGGTATTCCACGTGGCGGGATTGTTGCCCGCACCGCCATCATAGCATTGCAGATAGATCTGGTCGCAATTGGTGCCCAGTCCGGTTTTCACCGCCTGCCAGTAGCCGGGATTGGTGTAGGGACAGAGGGTCACTTTCAGGCCGGCAGCCACGCACATCTGGCCAAAGTTGATCGCCGAACCGGAGTCATAGATCGTCTCGTCATCATAATCGATCGCATCAATTCCCAGCGCGCTCTTCAAGGCTTGCAGATTTTTATAAAGCACCGTTCCGGAGCCGGTGCCGTCTGCGGCAATCCGGTTTTTGATATTTCCAAAACTGGTGTCCCCCCATTGGGCGATACACATTTCGATCCGGTTAATGCTGGTCGGCGCCACGCGGCACTGGCTGAGCAGCGAGGCCCAGTTGGTGGGCCCCAGATAAACGCCGCCGCTGCAAACCGTCGAGCCATCGCTGAAGGTGAAATCGCCATTCGTCTGGACGGACATGGTGAACAAAACCATGGTCGTCATGCCGGAGGCGCGCAAACCGGTGATCTGCGACGCGGTCAAACCGCTGGCGCTCCCCATGTTGCCATTGCAAAAAATCATCGCGGTGGCCGCCGACACCCGTTGCATGCTGGCTGCCAGGAGTAACAGGAAGATCAGCGCGCAGCCTGCCCGCCAGACCAGCGGACGCGCCGGTACTGGCCAGTGGTGAACTGGCAGAACGGCTATGCTGTTTTTTGCTGGTCTCATGGATCGCGTCGATATCAACTCTTTGCTTTCACGATCCGTGCGTCAAAAACGCCCGCCACCGGCTGGTCAAACCATGACAGGGCTCAGTGTAGCAACCCGTGAATCTCAATGTGATGGCCAAATTTTAAACGCGCGTGGGCAACTGCGCCATACCCCGAACATGGTTAGACCCTCATCACCGAAACAGGGGATGGTTCAAGCAGGACAAACGCTACTCCCGCCGGTGGTTAGTGAAGATTGGCAGCAAAAACCGGCGAAACGGCTGGGAACCGCGAGACCGCCGGCGGAGGTCAGGGATTTTTGGACGCCATGTAACGCACCACCGCTTCGGTGCGCGAGCTCACATGCATTTTGGCAAACACATGCTTCAGATGACTGCACACCGTGTCGATGCTCAACTCCAGCTTGTCCGCAATCAGCTTGTTGGAATGGCCTTGTGAGAGGAGCAGCAGGATCTGCTCTTCGCGAACGGAAAGGTGGACGGATTCTTCGCGAACTTTCGCCTTCTGGCGGAACGACTCGATGACGCGCCGGGCAATCTGGCTGGTCATGGGCACCCCGCCGCCAAGGACATCCAGCAGGGCGGCCCGCAACGCCGAGGGCTTGGTCCGCTTGAGCAGATAACCATCCGCGCCCGCCTCCAGGGCCAGAAACACCAGTTCTTGGTCCGCCATCGCCGTCAGCATCACAATCTGGGTCTGGGGCAGCAGGGCCTTGAGCCGGACCGTGGTCTCAATTCCCGACATGCGCGGCAGAAAGATATCCATCAGCACCACATCAGGTTGGTGCGGGGGAACGGCCCGCAGGGCTTCCTCCCCGGTGGCGCAGGTGAAAACACAGGCAAAGTCCGGAAAGGAGTTGATAAGATTCGTCCAGCTCGTGCGGACGTCGGGCTGATCTTCCACGAGGGCAACCTTGTACTTGGCGCGCTCGGGAGTTGGCGCCGGGCGAACCGGCCGGACTGGTTTTTCCGGATTAGCAGTTGGCAGGGTCATGGTTTTGGCGTGAGTCATGGGTGGCTGTGCTTTTGATTTCGCCCGGCTGGTCAGCAAATAATTTTGGGTTCCACAAACGGGTCCAAGGATAACGTCGCAGTGGCGTGAGGGGAATCGAAAATTCAACGCGACAGCCTTTGCCGGGCTCGCTGACCACATGACAGCTGCCGCCCAGATCATCCACGCGCTGCGCCATATTGCTCAAGCCGTTGCGTTCCGGCTTTGACGTGGTTCCGGCGAAGCCCCGGCCATTGTCCTGAACGGTCACCATCAACCGCTGGCCCTGCAACCGGATCTCAATCCGCACCTCGCTGGCACCCGAATGTTTGACGGCGTTGTTGAGCGCTTCCTTGATGGCCATGAGCAGGCTGCGGCGGAACGGCAGGTTTAACGAGCCCATGGACATGTCCGGATCCACCACAAAAAGACATTGAATCTGAGCCGACTCCAAAAATGCCTCCGCATAGGTGCAGACATAGGCGGCAAAGTCGCGCATGGTATCGCGCCGGGGATTGACCGCCCAGAGGATCTCATCCATCGTCGCCAGCAACCCGCGGGCCTCCTCGCAGATCCGCACCAGATGCAGATTCCTTTCGGAGCCTTCTGGAAAACCGTGTTGCGCCTCCTCGCCATGCAATACCAGCATGGTCATGCGCGGTCCGATGTCATCATGAATATCCCGGGCAATCCGGGCGCGTTCCCGTTGCAACAGCCAGCGTTCCCCCTTATGCAAAGCCAGCTGGGTCATCAACCGGAAACTGAGCAGAATTACCAGAACACACACGGTTAGCAGCGTCACTTGGAACCAGCCCGTCTGCCAGAAATGTACCTTAATTTGCTGCTGGGTGGGCATCACGTTGACATTTTGGGGCTGGGTCCACCACGGTGGACGACCAAACGGAGCCTTGATGGTGGCATAGGGCCAGTCATCGGCAGCCCGGGTGATTTTCACCCATTTGCGCACCTCTTCCGGAACGACCCGCCAGGTCGGGTCCGATTTCACCTCAATCGTTCGCCCATCGGCCAGAGTTACCCGCAAGCCGAAGAGCATCCCCGCGAAACTGGAATCATTGTAAGCATTGACGGCCAGTACATGACGTCCCGGGGTCAGAATTTTGGTCAAATCGAAAACAAACAGCTCCCGCCACTCCGCCCCCCGGCCCAGTTCACAACCATCGAGAAAAAAGGTGAATTCATTATCCACGGTCATCACCAGCCGGGCTTTTACAATCGGGCTGCCCTCGGGAATTACAAACGCTTTCCACAACTGGCAGGGCTGCTGATTCGTGGTAATTTGACTCCAAATCCATGAGCCCAAGCCGTTGGTGGGACTGTCGTAGGGATCAGGGCCATCCGCCGCCATGAGTTTATCATCCGCTCCAGCCCCCAAGGCAGCGCCGGGAATTGCCATCGCCAGCCAAAGGGCCAGCCAGGCAAATGCGGGCATCCAGCGGAGGAGCCGCCATCCGCGCAAGGAGCCCAATTCAAATTGAACAATGAAGCGGTGCAAGCTTCGTCAGTTTAGTTGTTTTTTCGCCAGCGCCAAGCCTCATGTGTTTTTCCGGCCGGGTATGGCTTCGGATAGCCACCCTGCCCTGCTGCTCAGGGCGCGGGCTTTAAATCTTCCCACTGCACCGTCCAGGAGCCATCCGCCGGAAAGCCCGGGGAAGGATGGTTCGGCGCCCCATCCCAGCCGGCGCACATCATCGCCACGGCGTAAAGCAGCCCGCCGTTGCCCGGCAAATAGGGACCGGGACCGCCGGTGCAAATGCCTCTTTCATCGTAATAGTTTTTACCCGAGGGATTCAGCAGCGCTTCCACGGCCAGTTGGGGATCGCCCACCCGGGAGGCTGCCATGGCCATCCAGGGAAAATCCCAGCCCCAGGTTCCATCCCAATTCCATTTCCGGCCCACTTCCTCCACGGTCCGGCGGGCCACCACAGGATCCAACCCCGGGAACGGCGGTAACATGCCCGAGATCCCGATGACATCAATATGGTCAAAGGTTCGCTTGGTAAAAGTATCCGGCCGGTCATCGCTGAAAATGTAGAGACCGTCTTTTTGCGGCAGCGGTGCCAGTTTATTGACCACTTCATCCCAATGCGCTTCGCGCGGCAGCCCCAAACGCTGGCGCCACTGTTGCGCCAGATTCAGGCCCACGCGCCAGTAGGCGAGTTCAAAAATCGTATTCCGGCGCAACGGTTTGACCTGCCCTTCGCTGGCCGGCCAGGCGGGATCGAGATTGTATTGCCCCGTCACCGCATCCCGGACCGGATAATCCGCCATGAACTCAGCCGTACCAAACACGACGTCCCGCCATTTGGCCAAGGTGGCCGTCGTGGGATGCAGCCGGTAATCGAGCTCGGCAAAGAATATCGGGTGCGGCTCTTTCCACAGGAGCGCCATCTCGGGCGGAAACCCATCGTTGTAGCCGTCAGGTCCCGTCGACTTCGGCCACATCAGGCCTTGATAATCAAAATTCGTGGCAATGGATCGGGCTACCGGAGCCACCCGTGAATAGATGGTCAACGCTTTGTCGGCCAGCGACCACCGGTCCCAAAGCGCGTAATGGGCGAGATGCCACCAGATCATTTCAAAATGCCACTTACCTTCCCAGGGATCAGTTCCGGTCAAACCCACTTCCGCCGGCGGATTGTCGCCCGCCGATTGCGCGGCCAGCTCATATTGGGAAAGCACAATCCGCCGCTCCAATTCACGCCAGCGTGGATCCCGGCTGCCCGAGAGATCAACGGCGCCACCGCTGTTCCAAAACGCCGGCCAGGATAACGCACAGGCCGCCTTTACTTCCGCAAAGCCCGGACCATCGGCCGCCGCCGGCGACGATCCGAAATGACAGGTAAAATCCATTGAATCCGTCTGCCCGTCGGGTGTCAGCGTGAAGCGGTGTGGCGAAGGTCCGCCGCCAACGGTCCAGCTTTCATTCTCGGAAAGCCGCTTGGTCCATGCATGTCCCTTTAAGCGGTATTGGATCTCCAAATGTTTGACGACGTGATAGGCCGGATCGCCCGCCAGCTCATTGTTGGCAGTAACGGCACCATCGGTTTGCAGCAAGCGTGCCACTTGCGTCGTGACATTGGTCCAGCCACCGCCATCGGCGCCATAGCGGGCACTGACAATCTCCGGTTGCACGGGCACCGGTTGGGTCACCTGATAACCATGGCCGTCGAGCACCACTTCATAATGGGCATCATCGATCACCCGTTGCAATTCCAGCCGGGAAGCAGCCTGCTGGAGGATGGTTGTCTGGTGGTTGGCCGTTTTGGAAAAATCACCCTCCCAAGCGCCGACGTTTTGTGCGGGAGCTGGAAAATCCATTAATACCTGCAAGCGACCATCACGCAACAACGGCGAGGTCACGTGCACGGCCACCGTGTCTGTGTGGGGGGCGACACAGGTTTCCACCACCACGGGCTCGCCCAAATACGTGAAATGGCTGGTCAACAGCCCCGTCCACAAATCAAGGTGGCGGGAATCCACCCGCACATCCGCCTCGGTCAAACGTTCGCCGATTTGGCTAATGAACCCAATCCGGCCCAGATTCAATGGCTGCGGATTTTTACGTTCCCACTCATAAATCGCCGGCCGTTCCGGGGTAGTATTGCCCGTCAAATGTCCATGGTCCGGGGTGGCCCAGGGATGGATTTGCGCCGGCGTCACGCCCGGCGGCAACGGAAACCGGTGCCAGCACCAGTGACTCATCGTATTGCCGCCGACCGTCTCCAGGCCGGTGCCATCGGCATTGAAGGCAAAATTGCCGTTGCCCA